>NZ_WHOH01000001.1:1849860-2174790 GCF_009741735.1 Lentibacillus sp. JNUCC-1 | reverse complement strand
TGCCATAATTCCCCTGTAAATCTTGATGTGATATGATATGGACGACAGCAATAGCACAGTTCGTGCAGCCATAATTCCCCTGTAAATCTTGATGTGATATGATAGGAGAAATGAAAGCATGGACACAGCGCTTGCCATAATTCCCCTGTAAATCTTGATGTGATATGATAGTCCGGACAATACGCCCACAAACCAACTGCCATAATTCCCCTGTAAATCTTGATGTGATATGATGGCTATCCAGGCTTTAAAAGCAGTCAATCCGCCATAATTCCCCTGTAAATCTTGATGTGATATGATCGGTTTTTTTGTATCAGTTGTATCCGGTAAGCCATAATTCCCCTGTAAATCTTGATGTGATATGATGCTTCTTTTTTATTTTAAAGGAGGTTCATGGCCATAATTCCCCTGTAAATCTTGATGTGATATGATACATGGCCCTGAAACCCTTGAAGCATCCCCACTTCAAGGGTTTTCATTTTAAAAAAAGAGAAGAATATCTCGTTTTCTTTAACCACTTTGATAGTTTTTTATCAAAGTAAATAG
This sequence comes from Lentibacillus sp. JNUCC-1, assembly GCF_009741735.1. Classification (NCBI taxonomy): domain Bacteria; kingdom Bacillati; phylum Bacillota; class Bacilli; order Caryophanales; family Bacillaceae; genus Lentibacillus; species Lentibacillus sp. JNUCC-1. Next base: position 2,174,244 of record NZ_WHOH01000001.1, on the reverse strand, counting down.
AAAAAACGCCTGCAAATTTATTTTGCAAGCATTTTTTCAAAAGAAATCAACCTTTTTTGGACCTATTTCCTCTTCAGCTGTGGTCGTTCCTAGAAGGATATCCATGTTTTCAAATTGACGTTCGGTCACTTTCATCGCACGTATTGCTCCGTTTACAGGTGGAATATGTTCATGGAGTCGCCTCATATGCTTTCTTACGTTATCCTCGCCATTGCAAATTCTCGAGTAAACTGAGTACTGAAGCATGGTATAGCCATCATTCAACAAAAATTTTCTAAATCGGGCATACGCTTTTCGTTCTCTGGGTAAAACGACCGGCAGATCAAAAAATACAATGATACGCATATATCTACTCATACTGGTGAACGTTCAAGTTAATGAGTTCTGGCAAAGTTAGTAAGTTTGCATCTTGCTGCCGGCATGCAGATACAAAACTTTTAACCATGTTATCCACCCCATGCGTGATATTTAATCTATCGTTGCTCCATGCTGCTTCAATTTCAAGTACTTCAAAAAGTTTCTTTCGAATCTGTGAGGACCATACTGAATCGGCATCTACATGTTCCACAATCACAGCATCAACGAAAGGCCGCAACACCTCCATAAAATCATCGGCCAGGTTAAATGCATTTGTTTGACTGTCATGAAACACCCCATAACTTGGTGTGAAACCATACCTTATCAGGGAGCGGGCAACTAGTGAGCGAATAATGCTGTACCCATAATTCATGCTAATGTTATAAACGTTCTCTTCTCGCCTTTGAAATCCTTTTCCGAAAAGCGCTTCGAAGTAAATCTTAGCGCCATACGCCTCTCTATTGGATCGGTCACCTGATTCAACCGAGCGGCTGATGGTGTACAGTCTTTGAGCTTCATCCCCTTTATGATGCAGTTCCAGACAGCGTGCTTGATTTTCCAGTTTAGAGATAACAATTTTTTGCCATGTCCGTTTTTTAAATGGCTTGCTTAATTTCAATTGCATGTCCATCACGGTTTTTTGCCTAGAATGCCGGTGGAACGGCTGTACAATTCCACTCGGCATTCTTTTACGGTCGCAAACAATCATTTCCACATGATACTCGGTACATTTGCTAAGTAGAGCATTTGTTATGGTTATTGCAGGATCTTCTAATGTGATGGTACATATATCCTCTAAAGGGATCGTCACTTGCTCATCTTGCTTTATCACCAATTGCTCATGTCTGGTGGACAATTTTGCGGGGTTTCGAATAACGATATGCCTATACGACATAACTTTTTTCCTTATTCACTTTGGTTAGGTTTCCTAAAGGGTCGACTTGAAATTTATCAAAAAGTTTAAGCCCATTCGTACCTACCCTATCTTCAAAACTATCTTTATGATCAATTATTTTAATTGCAGCTGTGCCCGTATCAACGCCTTTATAGTAAAAAATTCCTTCTGTCCAAGTAAACTGTTCTTTTGTATGAGTCTTAGATGTTTTTTCTCGAGGCATTTTTATCTTGATTATATCATTTGGAAAGAGACTATATAAGAACTCGTATTCTTCTGTGATGTTTATCCATTTATCAAAGGGCTTGTTAGCTGTAATGAACTTACTCGGCCTCACTCCAGCCATAACCTCACTTACATAAACCGGTGCCAAATAAAACTTCCTGGTTTCTTTATGTCTGAATACTTCTGTCCTTGCAATACTTCCATTTGCCGCTACAGTGTTGTTATCCAGTTCAAAAGCTCGGTTGGTCGTATCCTCTATTTTCACACTGCGAATAATAGGGCTTTCTCCATATCCTTGGATGGTTTATATAGCGGCTCTTTAAATGCTTTGTCTTTTTTACCGTCATATTCCAGGAATCTTTCTTTTATCGCTTGGTATGTCATTGGGTCTGATTCTTTACCATACATTGGAAAGTCACCGTTTTTCTTAAATGGTATACTTTCCAGTGGTGTTTTTGTAACGACGCGCATAAATCCACGATCATTATATCCCGATGTCGACGGAGAGTTTCTTCATGAATCTGCCCTTTGATCGAACGCTTCGGCATACGCGAAACAAATATCGGTTTCACTTCATTGATAAAAGCCTCATCATAACCTGCCATGGATAAACTTTCGAGGGCCATTTTCAATTGATCAGGGTCTTGGACCATTCTTGCTTCGAGTTCTCTTCTGAATCCCTCCCATGGTTCAGGAAAGCGTTCACCTTCCCGTTTCAGAAGCTGTGATGCATGCTCTTCACTTCGCTTGAAGTAACGACTTACTTTTTGTTGATTAGGTAAACTTACTGCGACAATTGCGGCGTCAAGGGCATGGTGCAGGTCATTTTCCTGTCTGTTTTTATTGAAACCCCAACGTTTTCGCATTAATGACGTGTAAGCACCATTTACGGTATGGACATGTTGTTTCTTACCTTCTTCTTCACGAAACTGAAGATTGTCCTCAATAAAACCTTTGAGAAACCGGGTGATGTAACGTGTATCATTGAGATGGCGTGATTTGAATTGCTCTGCTTCATCTTCGTCAAAGTTCTTCTTAAGCAGTAAATTCTTTTTCTTCTTGCGTACTTTTAACGTGTTCACATAAGACGTAAACTCATCCCATTTCACAACGTCATTGCCAAACCATTCATAAGGGGTCTGATTTCTCTTATTTTGGTTTTCACTTGTCAGCACAAGTACCTTATTCGCATTACTGTCATCAAAGCTGCGACTGTATGGAATAATGTGATCCACTTCTGTGTAACCGGGATCGAGTAAATGATCCATTGTAATAGATTTCATAGAATAGGCACAACACCCATTTTGTTCTTCCCATAATTTGAACTTCAGAATATCATGACCCCGTGGATCGCTAAGCTGAGGATGCAGTTCTTGAATGCGTTCTTTTGCCTTATCGTTTACTTGCCTGTTTTTGTTGAATTGCTTTTCAATTTCTCGCCGTTCTGTGTAATGTCGCCCCATATCCCGTGCCATTTCAATATAAATAAATGACGGAGGGCCAAAGCGTTTAATAATTGAATTGACAACCTTCCTAGTCTGGGACAATGCTCTGATTACTACGGGATTGGCGATATCCTTTGTTGGAATCACAGGTAGAAGGGCATGCTTTTTCTGACCAACACGCTGATTAAAATTGTAACCGGCTTTTTCACATGCTTCATAATACTGTAAACCATCTTCAATGTAGGGCAAGATGTTATTCAGAGCTTTAAAGGATAAATGGCCAAACTTAGAAAAAGACAGATTCAATAACTCTGATATTAATGCTTCATCATAAGCTTGATTGGAAAGGTTGCTGACTTTTTTACCATTTGTATTCACATATTCATTCTTTAAATAAGCCCGAATATCCGGGTCGTCTTTAAATACGGTCAAAGCATAACCAAATGTGTCGTAATCAATCGGTCGAATGGTTTCGGGCATGATGTTACTGGCAGATTTAACAGCTTGTTTCATTTTCCATATGCCTTCAAGTGACAAAAATACCTTGTTTTCGTTTTTAGTATTCGCTTCATTCAGATCATAGAATAGTTCATTGAAACGCTCATGGTCAGCCAAATTCAACGTTTTTCGGAGTTCTTGATACTTGACTTGCTTTTTATTCATCAATGTATTCAAAATAGCATCGCGCTCTTCGTCTGACAGAAAGCGTGGTGATGCCGTATCGGAAATTATTTTAAGGCGATTGATTTTATCGAGGGCACGAAATCGTTCAAAGGTATAGGAGAATTTTGGTGCCCGTTTTTCATTTGGCTCAAAAGTGCAAGTGCCGATCTTCTTAACAATGTCATCTTGAGTGGCAAATGGACGTTGGGAGGCCCAGATGGATATGTATGCGTCTTCATTTTCTGCTGTAGCAAAGGGATGTCCATACTCTCGCTGCTTCTCAAACACGGTATGTATTTCTTCTTCAATTTCACTTCTGGCAATGACATGTGAATAGTCACCGCCCTTATTTCGTTTATGACCTTGGAATTTATCATCGAGCATTAGCATTTCAGCCACGGTATTGTAATTGTTCTCTTTCATTAATTCTTTGTTGGCTCTTACAGCCTGAAGAAGCTGCCCGCCTTCTTTTTCACTGGCTTCACTTTTCCGGTTGGATTTAAAACCCCGATTCTTGGCATAATGTATGAGGATTCTAGCAAACTCGCGATCTGATAACTGTCGCTCAAGTGCATTCATTCTGATCAGCCATATATCCAGGTCTCCATCTTTCCAATCATACAATTGTTCTGCCTGTACCTTCGACAACAATCCTTTATCGAGAATCATCTTGCGGACTCTTCCCACTCGATACCGACGTCTTCTGATCGTTTTCCTTGAAGACCGTGCCTCTCGTCTTGGTGCTGCCAATGATGAACCATTTTTAGGGTTCTCAGCCACATCAAACATTCGTGAACTTAAGTCCTGGATTCGCTCTTTATCAAGATTAATAACAGCCCAGCCTACAGACGTAATGCCAATATCCAGTCCAATACTATATCTCATTCTCATCCCTCCTGCTCTAATAACAAACTCATTTTGGGTATAAAAAAAGACTAAAAGCAACTTTAGTCTGAGTTCAAAGCAATAGGTGGGGAACTCCGCAAATGAATGCGGAGCTAGGCGATCCCCAACGCCACGGCTTAATGCCTTACCATAATAACTTACCTGTAAACCTTGATGTGATATGATACTTCCGACCTTCCCCAAGGCCGTTACCATTAATCTACCACATTATTCCTATTTTGTCAATAATTATTTGAAAATATCTTTATTTAGTCGCCAACAACATTCACACTATTATTTTTACTTATTTTTGACAAAATCAAAATAGTACTTAATACTTAGTTCGTAATGCCGATATTAGATAAAGATATACATATTAACTGGGGGATGCGTGTCATGAAAAAGAGTCTGTTAAAGAAAAAGAAAGTGCACAAAAAGAAATCAGAAAAGAGGAAAAGTGGGGCTTGGCGTAATCTGTCGATCGGGCGGAAGTATACAGCAGTCTTCTTATTGATTGGTGTTCTGTTTATTACAGCTGGCAGTCTGGCATTCTACCAGCTGCAGGAGGGGCAGAATGATGTCGGAACGATTGAGGACGAGGGCAAGAATATCAATAGCATGCTGGAAATTGCTACACTCATGCAGAACAAATACCTTGATGTCTCCTACTATGTTTCCACCACAAGCGATAAATACCGAACATCTTTTCAAGAAACCCAGGAGTCACTGATCCAGCTTGAGAATCAAATGGAGGGCCGGTTCTCTTCTGCTGAGATGAAAGAGATCTTTGCTGAAATCAGGTCTGACAATGAAAAGATTGATCAGCTATTTCTGAATGCTGTGGTGAATGCAGTTGAGAATAATAATATGTCAACGGCGATGAAACAGAATAATAGTGTTGCAGAAGCCACATCCGCCAACATTGAAAAAGTGACAGAGCTTACCAAGATGATGCACAAAGAGCAATCTGGTCTCGTTACGAATGCGAATCAAAACATCGGATCAGCGATTTGGGTGCTTACAGGCGTCATTGCAGCTGCACTTATCATTGGAATTATATTTATGTATTTTGTCAGCAAATCTGTGACATCTAATTTGAAAAAAGTTGTTGTGACCACGTCTGAGGTGGCAAAAGGGAATCTGGCTGTTGCCGATGTTGATTACAGCAGCCGTGACGAAATTGGGCAATTGGCCGCTGCAGTGAATCAAATGAAAACAAACATACGGCAGATCGTCGGTAATGTTTCTAACGTATCCGGCAGAGTGTCGAACCAAAGCACAGCCCTGAACCGTGCTGCTGAAGAAGTGAAGGCCGGCAATGAACAAGTAGCTTCAACGATGGAAGAATTGTCAACAGGTGCAGAAACACAAGCCAATTCGGCTTCTCATTTGTCTGAGGAAATGAGTGATTTTCTGCAACGGATCCAGGCATCTGAGAAAAACGGCCAAGAGATCGCCCGTACCTCTCAGGACGTTTCCCGCCTGACCACAGACGGGGCCTCAATGATGGAGCAGTCGACAGCACAAATGAAGCGTATTGATGACATCGTGACAGATGCCGTCGAGAAAGTTCAAGGGCTGGACAAGCATTCTGATGAAATCTCAAAACTTGTGTTGGTGATTAAGGATATCGCTGATCAGACAAATCTCTTGTCTTTAAACGCGGCGATCGAAGCTGCCCGTGCTGGTGAGCATGGCAAAGGATTTGCTGTAGTAGCTGATGAGGTACGAAAACTGGCTGAGCAGGTTGCCAATTCTGTTACGGAAATCACCTACATCGTTGACAACATCCAAAATGAAACGAGTCATGTCGTCGTGTCCCTGAATACAGGCTATGATGAAGTCAAGACCGGGTCAGAGCAAATGGAAGCCACTGGCAAAAGCTTTACGACGATTAATGAGGCGGTGGCGGACATGGCTGATAAGATCCATGGAATTTCAGAGAATCTGCAGGAGATTGCTCAAAATGGCGGGAACATGAACAATTTAATTGAAGACATTGCATCTGTGTCTGAAGAATCAGCAGCTGGCGTTGAACAAGCTGCAGCCTCAGCACAGGAGACATCAAGTTCGATGGAGGAAGTGTCAGAGAGCGCTCATCAATTGGCCGCGTTGGCTGAACAGATGAATGATGAAATAAAGGCATTCAAGCTTTGAATCTTGAAGCAGTCACTTTTTGTGGCTGCTTTTTTTGTGGCGGCCATAAGTTGGGTGAAGTGAAACTTATGGGCAGGTTCTTGCGTAAGGATGGTAACAATTGAAGAGGGGTGCATGTGGATGTTAATCGTCACAATGAACGATATTCCTGGCAAGACCATTAAAGAGGTGAAGGGACTTGTTCAAGGGAGCACTGTTCAGACACGGCATGTCGGCCGTGATATCGGTGCGGGTTTGAAGACGTTGGTAGGTGGTGAGATCGAAGGCTACTCCGATCTCATGAAACAGGCGCGTAACATTTCCCGCGAAAGAATGATTGAAGAGGCTCAACAACTCGGCGCCAACGCGATTGTTGCTGCACGCTACCAGACGTCACAGGTGATGAACTCCGCTGCCGAAGTGATTGCTTATGGGACAGCGGTTGTGGTGGAGTAAGTGGGTTCGCTTGGATGTTGGGCCTTGGCTTGTGGACTTTGCTGACGGCGTGAACGAAACCTGGATATAATGGTCAAGAACCTGGATAAGTGCGGCGAAATCCTGGATATATCATATTTTTTGTGGATATACCTTATGAAAACCTGGATACCGCACTCTTTTTCAGGATAAAGTCCTCTATAACCTGGATATACTGTCAAAGCACCAGCGCCCATTTCAGGAGGCTGGTGCTTTCGTTTACTATTTTTATCAAAACGGTCAACCCACTTCTTTTAAAATACCTTCAATATCTGTAAGCCGCTTCTGGACATCATTAATGGCTTGCATCTGCTGCTCTTGCAGGGACGCGTTGTCCTTTTCCAATTGAAGACGTTCATCTTACAAGATAGAAACAAAAATGGAACGCATGCACAGAAGGTAAAATTTCATTACTCTTATTCACGACACAAATAAAAGCTGAACACTTGGCATCCCCTTTTTTTCAAAGCGGATTGCCGAAGTGTTCAGCTTTTTATTATGCCTGTGCTTCATCCTTCTTCCCATGATACAAAAAGCAGTTCATGGTGTGGTCGTTCACCATACCGGTTGCTTGCATGTACGCATAGCAGATCGTGGGACCGACAAATGAGAAGCCGCGCTTTTTCAAGTCTTTGCTCATGGCGGTGGATTCTTCTGTATACGCCGGAACATCTTCATGAGTCGGCCAGTTGTTTAACACGGGTGTGCCTCCGACAAATTGCCATATGTAGGCGTCAAAGCTACCGTATGCTTCTTGGATGCGGAGGAAGGCTTGGGCGTTTTTAACAACAGAACGGATCTTGCGCTCGTTCCGTATGATGCCTTCATCTTTGAGCAGAGACTGAATTTTTGCTTCATCGTATTGGCTGACGAGCTTGGGATCAAATTCATCAAAGGCTCGGCGATAATTGTCACGGCGCTTTAGTATTGTGATCCAGCTCAAACCTGCTTGAGCCCCTTCCAAACAAAGCATCTCAAACAGATGGCGATCTTCATGATGCGGTCTGCCCCATTCATGGTCGTGATATTCAATATAGAGCGGGTCCGGGCCCGCCCATTGGCAGCGCTCGAGCATTACTCTTCCCCTTTATTAACGGGGATTTCTTCATAAGAAATCCAGTCGCTGAAACTGCCGGGATACAGTTTGACGTTGGTGTAACCGGCTGCCTTTAAACCAAGCACGTTTGGGCATGCAGACACACCAGACCCGCAAGAAACAATGACTTCAGTGTCTTTAGGAATGTCTTTAAAATTCTCAGCTAAATCGTCTTTTGTTTTCCAGTTGCCTTTTTCATCCAAGACATTTTTCCAGAAGTAGTTCTTGGCACCTGGGATGTGACCCGCTCTGCTGTACATCGGTTCGTTCTCGCCCATATAGCGTTCGTGTGAGCGGGAGTCAATAAGCAGAACATCGTCACTTCTTTGTTTCACATCATCTATATCCACTGTCTCATCTTGTCTCGGGTTTGGTGTAAATGTTGTTGGGTTCAAATCTGGAATTTCGGCAGTCGTTTCATAACCCGCTTCTACCCATGCATCAAAGCCTCCGTCAAGAACGTAAACTTTATCATGACCTAAATGGTGCAACATCCACCAAAAACGCGGGGCAAACATTCCGTTATTCTGATCATACACAACAACTGTTGTCTCTTCATCGATGCCAATGTTTCCCATCTTGGCAGCGAACGTGTCTGTGTCGGGCAGGGGATGAGTGCCTCCGTGTTTAGCTGGTTTCGCGGACAGATCTTTTTTCAAATCCAAATATACGGCACCGGGAATATGACTCTCGAGATATGTTTTCTGGCCTGCGTTCTCGTCATTCAGCTGAAAACGAACGTCAACGATCAACGTATTATTCAAATTGTTTTCCAGACGATTTTTCAAACGGTCGACACTAATAATGTAAGACATATGCACCCTCCAAGTTATGTTTTATTCAGTATAACATGTGAAGGCTTGGTTTGTGTTTAAGAGTGTTGTTCACAGTCTAGATGCTCTTGCTCTCGTTTGAAGTGGTGTTGCTCCCGTACCCGACTGCCTTGCTCTCGTTTGAACCCGTTTTGCTCCCGTACCCGACTGCCTTTCTCTCGTTTGAACCCGTTTTGCTCTCGTATCCGACTGCCCTTTCTCACATTCCGTTCCCTTGTGCTCGCGAAAGAGGTACTCTTGCTTGTATTACTAGAAACTTACTCATGTAATCCGTCCTTCCTCTCATCACCATATTGTTTAAACGTCAACGCAATCCCCAACGCAATAGCGAGCACACCGCCCAGGAGCACAACTGCCAAACGGGGTCCAGTGATCTCAGCAATACCAACCGCGCACATGGGTCCGACTGTAGCCCCGGCAAACAGGATAAATGCATACCACGCATTGGCCACGCCCCGCACCCCGCCGGAAAAATCGCCGATCATCATCATAATCGCTGGAAAGATGAGTGACATTCCGGCGACGTATATGATGCTTGCTAAGGTGATCAATCCCACCCCGTTAACGAGACCAAGCATGAGCAGTCCGCCTACCGATAATAACAATCCTGATTGCAAGATCCGTTCTTTTCCGAAAGCTGTAATAAATTTTCCAGCAAAGAGTGAACAGAGCATTCCGATCAAACCGGCAGCACGGACCATCATGACAGCACCATCATCCAGATTAAAAGGTGCGCGGACGAGCATATCGCCTAGGATCGTATACATGCCAATAAAAATGAGCAAAAGCAGAACGGTAATGCAGTAACACTTTAACAATCCGCGATGCTGAAACACTGTTTTCGTTCCATGTAAGAAATGCCGAACAGCCTGTTGATGTTTGACCTGTCTTTTGGCGAGCGGCAGAAGGGCGATGATGGCAATAAAAGAAGCGGCATAAAAGATCGTGAACAGGTAAAAGACCAAGTGCCAATCAAACGTTTGACCAATCCATTCAGCAACCACTTGCCCAAAGATTCCCGACGCAACGTAGCCAAAACTGATGAGTCCAACCACTCCTCCGATCTTTCGCCTGGGATAAACGTCAAACACATAGGCGAGTGCTGTTGGTGCAAAACAGGCTGCTGCAAATCCCTGCACACTGCGCCAAAACAGAAATGTGCCGAACTGACTAACCATCCCTGTGCAAAGGGTTGCGATGGTTAACGAGGCAAACCCGGCTACGAGTGTTTCTTTTCGGCCAAATCGATCTGAAACGGGACCAAAAAATAAAAATCCCAGCGCATAAAACAAGGAAAAAAGGCTTGTCGGCAGCACCGCTCGCGTTGAGGACACGTCAAATCCCTGCTCAAAAATGCCTGTCAAAGGCGTCGTGACATAAGCGCTGGAGACGACAACGAGTGCACACCAGAACAGAATTCCCGACATGAGTTTTAAGCGATTTTCAGTTGGTTCATAGCCATCCATACCCTTCGCTCCCTCAGCAATTGTACCGACAGTGTATGTGGTGGGCGATAGGGATGTGCGGCTCCGGGTTGGAATGACCAGAAGTTGCTATTGTCGGGGCAAATATTATATGCGACAATATAATTTGGAAGCAATTTGCATAGGATTGGGAGAGACAAACCTTGAAAACATACACACGATTAACGATTATGATCACTTTTTTACTCATAGCAGGAACAGCCTGTGCCCCTGCTGACAATAACAATCAAGAAAATATCAATAAGAACACAAATGAACAGCCCACAGAAACGGCTGATACGAATGATAAGGGAGAAGATAATGACATGGGAGAGCAAGAAGCACTTGTCTGGCCGGATGCTCATCTTCAGAAACAAGACACGGGGGATGCTGTAAGCGAACTGCAGCAATCTTTAATAAAGCTCGGCTATGATATGGACGCAAGCGGCACCTATGACATGGCTACGACCAATGCTATTACTGATATCCAGTTGCAACTTGATCCCATTATGGCGCTTGGCGTTTATAACGCGGAAACGCGCGAGGCCTTGACAGAACTGGACCAAGAAACATTCGCTGCCAAGGTTACACCCGGGAACAAATTGCCTGTACACGAGGCTCAGCCAGTCTCGGGATCGAACGAAAGAGGCACGCCTGTTATCACAAATCCCTACGATCAGCTCGCATTAGTTAATAAATCGCACGCGTTACCAGCCGACTATACACCAATCGATCTCAAAGTTCCTGACGTTCGTTTTCCATTTGAAGAGGATTTGCCAAAGAAAAAAATGCGGATAGTCGCTGCCGATGCTCTTGAAGACCTATTCAAAGCAGCAGAAAAAGCCGGCCATACCTTGTACGCCCAGTCCGGTTACAGGGCATATGACACCCAAGTTCGCCTATTCAACAATTACGCCGAAAAGCACGGTGAAGAAGCAGCCAACAACTTCAGCGCCCGCCCTGGCGAAAGTGAACACCAGTCAGGGCTTACCATGGACATTACCAGTGAATCCGTCAACTTTCGCTTGGTCACAGATTTTGGTAAAACCCCTGAAGGTCAATGGGTGAAAGAACATGCAGCTGATTTCGGGTTCATCATTCGCTATCCGAAAGGCAAAGAAGACATCACCCAATACCAATATGAACCTTGGCACTTGCGTTATGTCGGAAAGCAAGCTGCTCAACAACTCAGGGAAAGCGGACAAACACTCGATCAATATTTGGGAGAAGGATAATCTGCTAGCCTGACAGAGATTGAAATGGTCCCTGTTTCAGGAAGGAGTGGTGACATGCCAAAAGTTCTCGTTGCCGGGGCTACGGGCTATTTGGGAAAACATCTTGTACAGACCTTCAAAAAGGAAGGGTATAATGTACGGGCTTTAGTCCGGAATGAACAAAAACTTTCCAAGACTGGCCCATTTTTAGAACCTGCTGTCGATCACTTAGTTGATGACGTGTGGGTGGGTGATGTCACTGAGTCGGAGTCGATCAAAGGCGTTTGTGAAGGTGTTGATTTTGTCTGTTCTGCGGTCGGCCTCACACGCCAAAAGGGCTCTCTCACATTTCATGATGTAGACTATCAAGGAAACCTCCATTTGCTTCATGAAGCTCAGAAAGAAAACGTGGGGAAATTCATGTATATCCATGTTTGTGGCGATCGCCAAATGAATAACCCCATCGTTAACGCAAAATCAGCCTTTGTCCGTGAACTCAGGAACTCCGGGCTCAATTATATCGTTGTGAAACCCACTGGCTATTTCTCGGACATGACTGAATACCTGAAAATGGCCCAGAAAGGCCGGGTATTTCTGCGTGATAAAGGAGAAAACCGTGTTAATCCTATTCACGGCGAAGATCTTGCCGATTTTTGCGTTTCAGCTCTACGGGAACATGATGATACTGTACTCGAAGTCGGGGGACCTCATGAGTATCGGCATGCAGAAATTGGGGCAATCGCGTTTGGGGTCCTTCGAAAAAAAGAACGATATTTTAACATCCCGGCTCCACTCTTGTTGGTCTTACTTCCTGTTCTAAAAATCTTCAATAAAAAGCAGTATGCCCTGGGGAAGTTTTTCCTGGACATTATGACGAAGGACATTTTGGCCCGCGCTTATGGTAGGAAGAATTTAAGCGATTACTTCCTTGAGTACTTGGAAGCCGATAAGAAAAGCTGATCACAGGCTGCACACTCTAACCAAAGAGAGTCCAGCCGCTGATCAGCTTTTTTCGTAATCACACATTTTCCTGTGCCATTTTTTGATCAATGGCAGCATCAAGGGCCCGAATGCGCTCAAGTGCTGCCTCGTGTGAAATGGTTTTATAATGATGCTTGCCGCCCTTTTGTTCGTCGGCTTCGTCGGCAAGTGCCACAACTTGCTGAAGTGCATTCAATTCGAGGCTGCCTTTTGGGAGGTAAGAATCTGTGTGCAGGAGGATGGCAATGGCGATATCTTTTGCAGCTTGTGGGTACTCGCCGATTCTCACAAGCAATTTATGAGCCCTGTTGGCACCCTTAATCGCATGAATATCATTTTCTTTATACAGCTCATAGTCCCATTCCCCTTCACGATACCATGTGTAATGGCCAACATCATGCAACAACGCGGCTTTCGTGGCTCTGTCGGGGTCAACACCGTATTGCCCGGCGAAAATGTAAGCATATTCCGCAACCGAAATAGCATGGGCCATGCCTGAACGCCCTACATATTTTTGCGTCACCGGATGATTAAACACTTCTTCCAACGTTACTTTTCGCATACCCATGGCCTCCTTTGTTTTGGCATTCCCTGCTTTAAGGGAATTAAACGGTGAAAATAATTGCCAACCATTATAGCACTGGCTGTTTCTTTCGTAAACATTTTAGACTATGTCTTCTAAAAAGAAAAAGGAAGCCACCAATGTTTGACGACTTCCTTTTCATTCAAAAAGGTTTTAAAACCATGAGCACAATAATGACGATGATGAGTACGTTGGTTGCGTGTTCGACGATAAACAACTTTTTGGAGAGCTGTTTGTATTCGGCGGGAATGGCTTCACTCTTATGGGTTCTCAAGATCACTTTAATCGGTGTCATCAAAGGCCGAAGCAGCAAGGGGCCGGCAGCGAGGATCGCGAAGAATAAGATCAGGCTGAGAATATACCACCCTTGGTGCAACAGAGCCGTGTTGATAAGCGCCATGCCGATGCCTGTGACCAGCAGCAAAACAGCGCCGACAATGATAAACATATGAATACGACGACGCAGTGCGAAACCGTGTCGGAGCTCTGTCATAGTGGTTGCGCGATCAATAATGAATGTCATAACAAAGCCAGGTCCCATACCAAGAATGGCCGCTAATATATGAATAAAAATAAGAATTTCGTATAATGTCATATTACGGACCTCCACACATCTGTCTAGTTTCCAGTATAACGCACTCATGCTGTTTGTCAGTGATGGATATCACACAAATGTGAAGGTCACCCGACATACCGTTCTAAAACTTCATCCACCCGGGCCCCATACATTTCGCCGAAAATATTTAAGTGAACAAGCAGATAGTACAGCTGATACAATGGTTTGACCGTTTCGTAATCGGAACTTATAGGCGCATTGGCAGCATAGGCGTCATAGAATGATTTGGAGAAGCCACCGAACAACTCGGTGAATGCCAATTCGAAATACCGATCACCGTATAAAAAAGACGGGTCAATCAGATAGGGTTCACCACCCGGGCCCGCCAGCCAATTGCCGCCCCATAAATCACCGTGTAGCGGAGACGGGGTTACGTTTTCAGGGATCCATGTCTCCAGACGGGTAAGTAATTTTTCTAATAAGTCACGGCGGTGCCCGGTAATGGTGCCATGGTGGATGCCGTAATCCAGCTGGCCGCCAAGGCGTTTGTCACGATAGTAAGACAGCCAATTATCGTAGAGGTCATTTGGCTGGTCTAGGAGCCCGATATATGTATTGTCATGGAACCCATGTTGCTCAGCTGATGTGCTGTGCAGTGCTGCTAGTTTTTCACCGAGGACAGCTTGAGTTCCTTTTGTCTCACGGCCTTCGATCCATTCAAGAACGAGGAATGATTCACCCGGTTTGTCTTGGTAGGTAAAGGCTAGGGGCGCATTAATAGTACCCGTGTTACGAATGAGCTCTAGCCCCTTAGCTTCCAGTTCGAAAAACCGCTCCGGTGCCGCTTCGTGATATTTAATGAAATAGACGGACGCCTCTGTCTCCACACGGAAGCTTTCATTAATTGATCCGCCTTGAACGCTTGTCGCTGATTGGATCGTGGTCGTGTCACCTGTTTTGTCCAGCGCTGTTTGGATTAATGGATGCATCGGTCGTCCGTCCTTTCTGGTTGAAATTATGCTTTTTCGTTAAAAAGTGTCATAGGATTTTCCTGACCCTGTTCAAGTGGCATATGCTTCATTTTAACCGTACGCTTGTCTTTAGGCTTCGTGAAGTCATCATATAAAGTTACAGAAGCCCCAAGACCAACATCAGCCGCTTCTTCCATAGGAGAACAATAATAGCCTTCTGTAATCCCGCGTAAAACATAGCGGTCAAACACATCGGGCACGGCTCACCGCTTGCATACATGACATAACCTGATAAGTCGTGTGTTTGCAGCTTTTCCTGTGCTTTGCGGATGGCCACAAGTTCGGCATGGGCGCTGACATCGTATACTTTATGCACCTCATTGGCACCTTCTGTTATGACCTCTCCGTCTTTTACGAGCACAGCGCCAAATGGCTGACCGCCTTCTCTGACTGTATCGGCTGCCAGTTCCACAGCTCGCTTCATAAATTGATCCATGTAATCGCCTCCAGTTGGTTGAGTACTTATTTACCATGATAGGATAACGCTCGCAAAAATGCCAAGAACGCGGCTTTGTAGTCTTGTTTTTGGTTCCAGATGTCTCACCGACATACGCTTTTGGCAACAATTATTGTCTAACGCTGGGATAGACACGGCCTATGCATGTCCATTTAAAATATATCGGCGATTTGCAGTCATATATCGGCGAATTCTAGATGGATATCGGCGGTTTCCTCTCATATATCGGCGATTTTGCATGATATATCGGCGAAAACGCATTATAATCATTTATTCCGTTTCAATCCGCATATCTCCCGACTTAATCCAGCCTTTTTTCCGGAACCATTCGGCAAGGGCCAAGCTAATCAGAGCTGGAGCGACGATATGAAGCATCAGGATGGCAATTAGAATTTCCCATGTGAAGCCCATTGTCTCAAACGTCATAATCTGTCCGACAAGACCGCTTGTCCCCATGCCGGCGCCGGCTGTGTTATTTTCAAGTTTTAGCCACACCGTTGCTAACGGGGCGAGTCCGGCACCGGCGATCGTTGGCGGGAGAATGATCAGCGGTTTCCTGAGAATATTGGCGACTTGCAGCATTGATGTCCCGATGCCTTGTGCGAGGAATCCGCCGAATCCGTTGTCCCTGTAGCTTGCCGCTGCGAACCCGATCATCTGAGCAGAACAGCCAATGGCAGCAGCCCCGGCCGCGAGTCCGTCTATTGAAAGCATGAATGCGATCGCAACACTGGATATCGGTGCCGTTAAAGCCCATCCCATCAAAACCGCGACAAGAATGCCCATGACAAGCGGCTGCCTGTTGGTGGACCAATTGATGATCTCACCAAACCAGACCATAAACGTGTTGATGGGCGGTCCGATGAATGTTCCCACCAGAAATCCGATAACAATCGTGACGAGCGGCGTTACCAAAATATCTACTCGTGTTGTCTTATAAACCATTTTTCCAAATTCAATCGCGAACAAGGCAGTGACATAGCTGCCGGCGGGGCCTCCCAAATTCGCACCAAACGCCCCAGCAAACAATGCCGAAAACATAACGAGCGGTGGGGCTTTTAAACCATAAGCAATCGCCACGCCAATTGCGCCACCCATAATTTTCGGATCCATGGCAAAGGTACCCATTTCAATGGCAGATGCGCCCAAGCTCCTCCAACCAAGCGCAACCATCTGTTCACCGGCAGTTTTGATGATCAGTCCAATAATCAATGATGAAAACAGCCCTAGCGCCATGTAGCTTAACGCTGTAATCAGATAATCCTTTGGTGACAGTGTGACCCCTTTCTTTTTTAAAAACGCTTTCATATTACCCGTTCCCCTTTGTTTGTGAACTAATTCACATTAATGGTGTGACTTCTCTCTCTATGCACTCTTGTATATTATTACGTGAATGGCCTGTACAATCAAGTGTTACTTTGGACTGGTTTGTAATTTTTGCTGAGCTGAGGAGCGGCGTAAAGGGTTCCATCTTGGTTTATTCGTCTTTTATTTTTTTCTTTGCTGATGTACTTTATTTCTTCGCTCTTACACTTTATTTTTATTTCTTCACTCAGCCCTTTTATTTCTCCACTCACCTGTTTTATTTCTTCGCCCCTCTCACCCCACAGTTAAAAAGACCTTCATTTGCCATTCCTCTCCCAATCATATACAATATAATTGAAAATAATTCTCAATTAACTCAACACCCCTATAAAGTTCACTGTGGGAGGCATGGATATTAATGGAACAAACAAAGGAAAAATCAGCTCTGGTGCAAGTCATCCGTGAACGCCGAGCGGTTAAGAAAGGCTATAACGATCAGGAGGTTAAAGAAGCGGTAGTCCGTGAACTACTGGAAGATGCCATTTGGGCCCCAACGCACAAGATGCGGCAGCCCTGGCGCTTTGTATTTGTCGGAGCCGACCAACTGCCTGACTTTGCTAAAAAAGTGGCGGCCACCTATCCGGAAGAACGCCAGGCGAACCGGGAGATGGTGTTGCGTGAACCCAGTGCCATTCTCGTGGTACTTATGGATGAAGCCGATTCTCAGAAACAGTGGGAAGAAAACTTTGGTGCAGTTGCCAGCATGATTCAAAACTTCTGGCTGCTTGCCTGGGAGAAGGAGCTCGGCGCTGTCTGGAAAACCAATTCACATATCTATGATGAAGCGGTTAAACAAATTGTCGGGGCCGGACCCAATGAAAAGATCGCCGGTTTTGTCCATCTTGGCTATTTCGACACGCCGCCAGCGAAAAAAGAGCGCATGTCCCTTGATGAGAAATTTACGAGTTATCAAGATTAACTTCAATAATAAAGCCAGAAGGAAGCCATCCAGCCACGCGACTTCCTTCTGGCTTTTTTTGTGTGAAAGCTATCCAACGAAGAAACATCTCTATCCAAGCGAATGCATCTTCTATCAAATGAAGCACATACTCTATCCGAGCAAAAATATTCTCTATCAAACGAATCTTACAATCTATCGGAGCAAAACCCCCGTCTATCAAAGGAACAACTCTTTCTACCAAACAAAGAGCACACCCCCCATAGAAGTGTGCTCCGCTCGCTTCAATCATTAATCATCCCATACAGTACTTTTCAACTTGGCATCTGCTTCATGCCGCTCCACAGCAAGTTCAATCAAACGTGTAATCAGCTCTGTATAAGGCACGCCGCTGATTTCCCACAGTTTCGGATACATGCTGATCTTGGTGAATCCTGGCAACGTGTTGACTTCATTCACATAAATATCGCCTGCTTCAGTCAGGAAAAAGTCGACACGGGCGAGACCTTCGCATTGTAGAGCCTGGAAAGCTTTAATGGCCGCATCTTGAACCCTTGCCACATCTTCGTCAGATAAATCGGCCGGGGCTGCGAGGTCGGCACCTTTTTCATCGATGTATTTCGATTCATAGGAATAGAATTCAGTCTGGGGTAAAATCTCACCAGGTAAAGACGCCTTTGGATCGGCATTGCCCAGGACGGAACATTCAATTTCGCGTCCGACAACAGCTTCTTCAATAACAAGCTTGTGGTCATAATCAAAGGCTTGGTCAATTGCAACGTTGAATTCCGCTTTTGAGGTGACTTTGCTGACGCCGACTGATGAGCCTTGATTTGCAGGCTTAATGAACATCGGCACACCAAGTTTTGCTTTTGCAGTATCAAAATTTATCTTCTTCCGCTCTGCGCGTGTGAATGCCATTCCTTTTGCCACATGAATGCCTGCATCTGCGAGGAGACGTTTGGCAATATCTTTATCCATGCAGACTGCTGAACTGAGAACGCTCGGCCCGACAAATGGCAGGTTGGCGATTCGCAGCATACCTTGCAGGCTGCCGTCCTCACCGAGTGTGCCGTGTACAATCGGAAATACAACATCCACTTGATCCAGCACAGAAGCATCTGCTGCATGAATCATTTGTGCCTCACTTGACCCTGGCACCACAGCTACCGGATCCTCGGATTTTTTCAATGCGATACGTTTTGGGTTATCGGCATTGAGTAAATAGGACGAAGGATCACTCACATGCCACTTACCTGCCTTATCAATACCAATCAGCAGAACTTCATATTTGTCTTGATCGATCGCATCCACAATGTTCTTGGCAGACTGCAGGGAAACCTCATGTTCGGCAGACTTCCCCCCGAAAATAATACCGACTTTTCTTTTGTCCATTATTCATATCTCCTTGTCAAAAATGGGTGTCTACCCACATACTATTCAAATCATGATGCAATGATAATACTTACCTGTTTTTCGACGACATCAAACGTTTACGCATGTTCCTGATCTTTAGCGAATGCTTTCAAGTCCTTAAGCAATTGTGTTTCAATTTCTTCTTCATGGGAAAATTGAATGCCATACTGCCACTGATTAGCTCGCGGCTTCTTCCACACGATTTGGCCGCGGGTCTGGTAGTTGTTTTTATGTATACGATAATCAACCAGTATGCTCATGCTGGGACGGTTTGCCGGCATGTTCAAGTCTGTCTCGATTTTCATGCCTTGGAGACTGATGTCAAGCATTTTCGCATCGCCGGAAGAAGAAACAGTCCTTTCTCCATTTCCGTCTTCAAGCCGGAATTGTATATCAAGCGGTTGTCCAAACTCCAGACGGAACCCTTCATTTCTTCTATATCGCATGAACATCACCCTTACTCCCATGATATCCTAATCATAAATAATATGGATTTTAATTACAAGCGCAGTTTATAGAAAAAATTACGCCACTGCTTCGAAAAGCTGTGGCGTAATGGTAAGCAAATTTATGCGGCATATGAAAAACCGGGTTTTTCATTATTACGTTGTC
Organism: Lentibacillus sp. JNUCC-1; assembly: GCF_009741735.1. Classification (NCBI taxonomy): domain Bacteria; kingdom Bacillati; phylum Bacillota; class Bacilli; order Caryophanales; family Bacillaceae; genus Lentibacillus; species Lentibacillus sp. JNUCC-1. Next base: position 2,154,659 of record NZ_WHOH01000001.1, on the reverse strand, counting down.
TTTTAGCCTCTGAACGAAAGCGAATTAGGCGGAGCGCATTTAGAATGACCAGGAGAACGCTCGCTTCATGAATCAGCATACCGGAGGCGAGGAACACTTTGCCAAGTAATACACCTGCAAGTAAAAGCCCCACTGTCCCGACAGCGAAGAACATATTCTGCTTCATGTTGCGGACGGTTGCTTCGGAAAGTGCATAGGCGTAGGGGATTTTCTCCAGGCGATCTGCCATGAGCACGACATCTGCCGTTTCCATTGCAGCATCTGTTCCAGCAGCACCCATCGCAATCCCAACGTCTGCCAGCGCAATAGCTGGCGCGTCGTTAATGCCGTCACCTACCATGGCAACTTGATGGCCGGCTTTTTTTAACCGTTTGATGTGCTCAACTTTATTTCCAGGGAGCATTTCTGCCTGCACGAAGTCAATGCCCAGCTGCCCGGCGACTTTCTCAGCTGTGTGCTTGTTATCCCCTGTCAGCATGACCGTTTTCTTGATGCCCAACGATTTTAACTGGCTGATCATATCAGCTGCCTCTTCTCGAATCGCATCAGCAATGGAAATGACCCCTGCAATACGACCAGCAATTGCAACAAATATAGCGGTTGTTCCTTGTCTTTCTTCCTGAGTTGCATAGGCGTTAACTTCAGTAGGAATCGTGATACCGTGGCGTCCTATTAACTTTCGATTACCGACGACAACATGACGTCCAGCAATGTCAGCATGGAGACCATGCCCTTTTTCCACAGTAAAATTTTCAGGCTTATTTGTTGGGTTTAGGCCCCGTTTTCGGGCTGCTTCAACAATGGTGCGTCCAAGATGATGCTCCGAAATCACTTCCACTTCGGCTGCTGTTTTAAGCAGTTCATCTTCACTTATGTTGAAAGCCTGGACGCTACGGACTTCAGGTTTGCCTTTTGTCAATGTCCCGGTTTTATCAAATACAACCACATCAACTTTAGCCAGGCGCTCCATAACCTCCCCGCCTTTTAGAAGTGCGCCGTTACGGGCTCCGTTACCAATGCCAGCCACAAGTGACACGGGTGCTGATATGACAAGCGCTCCAGGGCAGGCAATAACGAGGAAAGTAAGCGTCATTTCGATGTTTCTGGTAAATAAAAAGACAATGATCGATAAGACGAGAATGCCTGGGGTATAGACGCCTGCAAAGCGTTCAAGGTATTTCTGTGTTTTCGCCTTAGATTCCTGTGCTTCTTCCACCAGTTCGATGATCTTGGCAAATGTGGTTTCATCACCAATTTTGTCTGCGGTGACTTCCAAATAGCCGTTGTCAATAATCGCACCGCTATATACTTGATCTCCTGTCGTCTTATTAATGGGAACCGATTCACCCGTAATAGCGGCCTCGTTTACAAACGCCTGACCGGATACAATCGTGCCGTCGATGGCAATTTTTCCGCCTGACTGGATGAGGACTCTGTCACCTTTTTCAATCTCTTCAACCGGGACAGTGTTTCGCTTTCCATCTATTAAAACCACAGCCTCATCCGGCGCAAGGTCCATTAATGTTTTCAAAGATGAACGCGTTTTTTCCAATGTGCGCGCTTCAAGGTACGCCCCAAATAGAAACAAGAACGTAACAGCTGCCGACTCTACATACTCTCCAATGATCAGTGCGCCAATAACAGCGATCGTGACCAGCAGTTCAATACTGAATGCTTTCATTCGAAGCGACTGGAGCGCCTTGATCATAATGGTGTACCCAGCTGCAACCGTAGCACCAATTAAGGCAGCATTTTTCCAAATATCCAAACCGGCCATGTGACTGATCGCTGCCAGGAGAAGCAGACTCCCGGCAGCAATGACAATATGCACCTGCTTAACGTTTTTCATTTGACCCATCTCCCTTTACTTTTGTACCGGATAACCCAATTTTTCAATCGTACGCTCAACCTCGTCTGCAGTAACCTGGCCCTCATCAATGGTCGCTTTCACTTTGCTGGAATTGAACAATACTTTAGCATCAGTTACGCCATTCATTTTTCCCAATGCTTTTTCAATCTTGTTGATGCATGACGGGCAAGTGAGTGGCTCTAATTGGAATTTAACTGTTTTCATAATCCATCTCTCCTTTGTTTGATTCTGTCTTCATTATAGGATGGATTGTGATGGTGTTCTTTGACCTGGGTCAAGTTTTAGGAAACAAAAATAGAAACGCCCCTAAAAAAACAAAAAAACCGGTGATCAGCCGGTTTAAAGAACACGTTCATATGGGTTGTGGGTCATCATATTAAATCCTTACAAGTCTTGCATGAATTTCTACTATATATATGTATCTAGTGTACAACCATGACGGCGGAGTGGCTGGTGTAAGTGCACATTTTGGCTAACCTATGAACCAATCGCACAATTTCCACTAAAAATAGACTTTTGTACAACCATAGAAGTTTGGTTTCCATAGAGTATTAATGTATCAAAAATCAATTTAAAGGAGAGAGTGTAGTTATGACTAAATATCACGGGCATCATAATTGTGTTTACGAAACGGTGAGAGGCATTATCCGGGCGCAAGACGAGGTGGCCAACAATAACGGTAACGGATGTTGTACAACGAGTTGTGAAAAATCGATAAGCGAATTGTTATCTCCTGCAGCCCAGCCAGGGCGTACAGGTTTTTCCACAATCCCTTTCATTCTATACTGTAAAGGTGACTGTCAGCCGTTTATGCCGAGCGGTGTATTTACCGATGTAATCGAGGGTACGAATGACACATTTTTGAACTGTATTCAATCCCCGATCCTAAGAGTTAAAGGATTCACTGACGAAGATGAGAATTGTGTTCGTGTTGAGTTACTGACTGGGGTTAACAACGCTGATGAAGTTGTTAAACAAGAAGCAGATACAGTGTGTGGCTTTTTCGAAGATGCGTATGGTGAAAGAGCTAGAAACCTTATGGCAACGGGCATCTGTCTCACTCTTGATCTAGATTGCTTCTGTGCCATCCAATGTCTGGACCCGGTTAACCCACTCCCTGCATCCATGCTTGTTAACGGCTAAAACACAATCAAACCAAAGGCCAGCAGCTGGCCTTTGGTTTTTTTAAACATATTTATAGAACTCTATCAAAGAGAGTGCCATTATTACAATCATAATCATACCGATTCCTGAACCTATCTCCTTCATGGGGAGTTTGCCATTTTGCTTATTCTCAACCCAGACCATCCACGACACAACCGCAATAACACTGACTGCTAAGATCAATGCCGAGAAAGAGTTTGTCGGCTTAAACCAGTCATGCCAATGAATATTCATACAACGTCACCACCTGGTACATTATATGCCTGAAGCGGTTAAATTATAACGAAACCACCTGAGCACAAGTAAACCGTCCCATTATATACCTGTGCTATAATCTCATTCAGAATGGAGGTTCAAATATATGTCACCATTTACCAGACTGACATCAATTGAAGCGATCGATACGTTTATAGACGAGCACTCACTTGCATTTCTCTATATTTCCCGTGAAGGATGCAGTGTCTGCCATGGTCTTCTCCCGCAAGTGGAAGAGATGATGGAACGCTATCCAAATATCAGCTGTGCGCATATAGACGCGGACCAGGTGGCAGCAGTCGCCGGGCGTTTTTCAATTTTTACCGTTCCCGTGCTCCTTTTGTTTGTTGAGGGAAAAGAATACATCCGTGAAGCCCGGATTGTTCATATGGATTTGTTTGAAGAGAAAGTTGAGAAAGTTTACCGGCATATGGGATGAGGATATTTGGGTATTCGTTCCTTCGAGCAAAAAGCCTGATCCTCACACAATACAGGATTAGGCTTTTTTACGATTTGGTATCAAGTATAAGCTCACGCAGCTTGTTGGTCACTTCCGGTGTGGTTAGATAAACCATATCATCTTCAATGTACATGAATTGACTGGCCTGTCCCTTCTTGCCAAGGGTCAGATGCAGACCGTGAGTAGGCAGGCCACCGTCAGATTTGGATCCATATTCCACCAGCACATCATAATCCGGATTCGGCACAATTTTGTCAGATGCTTTTTCCGCCGTTGTTATCGCTTTTTGGAGAAATTCCAGTTCCGCCGGGTTCTCAAACGATAGGAAGTAATCTTCATTAATGCCACCGTCTCCCTTTGACTTAGAAATCTTCACCACAGCAACTTTTTCATCGAGGAGTGACATCGTTTCTGACTTCATCGGACAGCCAGCTATAAAGCCAATACTGCAAACAATGGCAAGCAGGGCGATTCTTCTCAACATGCACATTACTCCCCTCTTCTATCAACTATTCGTCTTTGTAGATACGCAGCATATCATTCTTTGGTTTCAATTTCCGATGATTTGGCCGGGTCAGATCGCCAAATTCCCGTGAAACCTCTACATATTGAACAGCCTTTTCATCCTTGGCAAAAACCAGCAACTGTATATCATCACGATAACTGATACCGCTCGGGTCTTTAATGCCAACTTCATCTTTAATAGAATCTTCCGGAGTATACGGTGTAAACAAAAAGGCTTCGTCCCATTCAAAATCTGTTAAATGCCCCAGCTGAATCGTGTCTGTTTCTCCAGACTGCATTCTTGCATGGATCGCCTCTTCTACACCTGAATTACGGTCAGCATTACTCAAATCGCATGCCGCCAATAAAAGCATAGCGCTAATTAATAGGAGCCCCAATTTTTTCAAAACATATCTCCCCCTTCAAACAGTTGTAGATGTATCAGCCGAATCAAGGAGGAGAACTCCCTCCCCCTGATACGGTCTGTCATTACTGCACAATAAATTCATATATTTCCAGATTGTATTTTTCCGGAAGATCTTCAGCTGTAACTTCCCCTTCAAAAACCGTTTCCCCTGTTTCGGTATTAAGGGCATAAATTTTCGGTGTGGTGTCAGACGCCGGATCATTCAGGAGGAGATATAGTTTATCCCCTTTTATAGTCATGTTAGAAAAGTTTCTCAGTCTCTCTGCATCTTTCATTTCTACCTCTAGCTCATTGATAATCTCCTGCTTGTCAATGTTATATTTAACGATTGTCATTCCAGTATCGTCTGTTTCAACAAAATACAAATTTTCCCCATCAAATAGATCGACTTGGCTTTTGTCCTCTAAGCGCTTAGGAAGATCAAGGTTCTCAGTTTCTTCAGTTTCAAGGTTAAAAACAACCAGATCACTTTCGATCACCTCAGGTTGCTGGATTTGATCACCTTTATCACTAAACTCTACTGTACTGTGATCTAGCACCTCTTTACGAAACACAACATAATCTTTCGGTGCAAGCGGATCAGTCACATGAAGCAAGCGAATATACGTCTCATATTCTTGTTGTTTAGAAGGGTCAATTTGATCCAATGGTTGGTCATCGACGAGCTCCTGACTGTTCAGATCAAATACATATAGATGAAGCTCTTCCTCACCCGTCCGCTTAAATAGGGTGGCAAACACTTTTAATTCGTCGCCAACCTTTTCCACACTTTCGATGGACGCATGATTGACTTTATTCGCACCTTCCATTAGATAAGAAAACTCATTTTCCTTGTCAGCTTTTTTATCAAGAACAGCCAAATTAAAGGTGAAATCTCCAGTCTCGAACGAACGAAAGTCGTACTCCACGGCAGCGTATGCCAAATAACTGTCATCTTCATACATGCTGCCCATCCAAGGGCTTTTCCCGCGCATGAATCCGCGATATTCGGTCGTCAGCCGTTTATACATTGGATCATGATTAATTCCGTTCAACCGTTCCCAATAGGAATAATCACTCATGTACTTCGAACCCTCTTGTGTAATGGTTATATTTTCGTCAATGGTATCTGTTGAATAATAACCATCTATACGCAGATTTTCTGCTTTTGCTTTATCTCCCTCAATGGTTTTTATCGTAAAATTAGGATTACCGCCTGAGGCCAATGCTACTTGCAAATAAAATGTTCCGAGTCCAAGCACAATGATCATTGTAATGGCTATGGATTTCCAGTATTTTTTCATGATTTGGATACCTCCTTAAATGCGTATTTTTTTATTCAGTAAATAACCACTCATAGCAAGTGATCCTGCTAAGACAATGACACCTGCCAATACTGTTAACAATACCAGTTCAGTTGGATAGAAAAATTGCTGCATCACAGTTTCATGTAAAATCAACGGCAAGAAGAAAACCAACCCAGCAATAAACCCGTACGCTACAGCGCCAATAATGCCTTTCCAGCGAAAACTTCTCTCAAATAAGATGCCTGTAAATAATGTCACAACTACGACGACTCCAGCACCATAAGTAAACAGAAATGCGAGGGGTTCTTCCGGAAATAAAATCCCCAGGTCAAGCATAGATCTGACTACTTCATGGAAACTCATATCCATGCGGAAATCTTTGGGAACCATCCATTGCATCACTCTAGCTTCCACCTGGTAGATAATAAACTGAAATGCGATAAATCCAAACGTCATCATAAGAATAGTTGTCAGTTTGGCATACAAAACATTCAGCCGTGATGTCGGCAACGTTAACAGGCGATAGGCAAATGTGTTTTTGCCAAACCAGTCTCTATACCATATGAAGAATATATAAAACGCAACGGCAGCGATACACAAGGCGATAGGTCCTCCAAACCACAGAGAACGAACCACATTGTGAAATGTCATATGTCCATACGTCGAGAGAAAGTCTGCTTGAGACATCATCTCGACATTTAATGACTCATTAGCATCTTTTAAATAATTTCTGGATGCTGTAATGACAGCGATCATTTGAGAAGTCAGAACGATGCCCAACAAAACAACATACACTTTCGCAATTCGATTAAATTCAAAGTTGACCAGTTTTAAATAACGCATCATCCTCTATACACCTCCCGCATCACGTCTATAATTGATTTGCCCTCGTTTTCTCTGATGTCTTCTACATTAAATGACCGATAGACCGTGCCCTCATCTAAAAGGACGGCTTTGTCAATCAGATGTTCAATATCCTGAATTTCATGAGTCGTGATGATAACGCCTCGGTCTTCAATCAAATGACTTGTGAACACTTCCGCGATCTGCTCCCGGCTGAACATATCAATCCCGGAAAACGGCTCATCCATAAGCACATAATCCACATCCAAAGCGAGACCCATCAGCAGGTTTGCCTTTGCCGTGTTACCTTTTGACAGTGTGCTGATCCGGTCATCTTTGTTTAAACGAAAGAAACCAAGCATTTCATTGGCACGTTCCGCATTCCAGCTTTCATAAAAGTCCGCCATGAAATCCATCGCTTCACCAATCTTCATTTGTGGCAGCATCGTGATCGCATCTGGAATAAAAGTCACTTTTTCATATGTCTTTTTATTGAGTTTGTTTCCATCAATTAATATCTGGCCTTTATTGATTGGTGTCAGATTCATAATCGCATTCATGATGGTCGTTTTTCCAACACCGTTCACACCGATCAAACACGTAATTTCACCTTTTTCCGCTGTAAACGAAACATCTTGCAGCACAGTTTTAAACCCGAATTTCTTCGTCATATTCTTCACTTCAATCATGGGGTGGCCCTCCTTTTTCACGTCCGGTGACGGATATTTTGTTTTAATCAGCTCAATCAGCTCCTCAAGAGGTACATTAACCGGTCTGACCGCCTGAACAAATTCTTCCACGGCTGTCGTAAGCAGCTCCTGGCGTACATGTTGAATCATGGCTTCATCATTCGTAATTTTGCTTGGCGTATTTCGTTCGGTCCGTATCAAGCCTTCTTCCTCCATTTCCTTGTACGCCCGTTGCGCCGTGTTTGGATTGATCTTAAGGGTATTCGCCAACTCCCGCCGTGATGGGATTTCATCACCCGGCTCCAGCTCCCCAGTCGCGATCTGGGTTTTAAAATGGCGAATGACCTGCAAATAGACCGGATCTCGTGTATTAAATTTTAACGTCATACGACTTCACCTCTTATCAGTGTGTGTATTAATTGGTTCATACACATAACACAAAAAAATATAACTGTTTACCTTTGCTATGAAGCTGTATCAAGGAGTTAATACACCATCTAAGTGTATTATATGCATCATACACTTGAAAGTCAAGACAAATTTAACGGAAGGGTAAATCCTTCCTATGATAGAAACAGTTCTTGCTTGGATAGCCCCAGTCCCTTCACCAAAGAAAATCTCATTCCAAGTTTCACACGGCACATGTATGTTAAAATGGTAAGGTTACTATGGAGAGGAAGTTGGTAGCATATGAAACTCATTTCATGGAATGTCAATGGACTAAGAGCTTGTGTCAGAAAAGGGTTTATGGATTATTTCAACACTGTGCAAGCAGATATTTTCTGTGTCCAGGAAATCAAATTACAAGAGGGGCAAATTGAACTGGATATGCCTGGCTATTATCAATACTGGAACTACGCTGAGCGGAAAGGCTATTCCGGTACAGCTGTTTTCACTAAATATGAACCAATAGATGTCCTTTATGGACTCGGGGAAGCCCCCAGCCAATCTGAAGGCCGAATCATTACGCTTGAATATGAGCACTTTTATCTCGTCACCGTCTACACCCCGAATTCACAGCGGGACCTCGCTAGATTGGATGTACGACTCGAGTGGGAAGATGCCTTTTACAAACACATACAAAATTTGGACAAAAAGAAACCCGTTATCTTGTGCGGCGATATGAACGTGGCACACAAAGAAATCGACATTAGGAATTATAAGACCAATTACGGAAACTCCGGATTTACTGACGCTGAGCGAAGCAAGATGACCCGGCTTCTCAACGCTGGATTCATTGATACGCTTCGTCATTTCCATCCGGATGAAACAGACATTTACACATGGTGGTCTTACATGAAAACTGTTCGGGAGCGGAACATCGGCTGGCGGATCGATTACTTTATCGTTTCTGAACGCTTAAGAGACAACCTTGAAAATGCCGCTGCACATCCACACATTTTTGGAAGCGACCATTGCCCAATCGAACTGGACATAGATCTGCCTGTCGGCTGAGGACCTCCTGGAAAAAGGTCTGATTGGGATAACTCGGGGAAGCTCTGATATAATAAGGAAAGAATGATACAGAAAGGCTGATCAAATTGACTGAACAGATCAAATTAACATCACTGACTTCGAAGGGCGGATGTGGCTGCAAGATTGGCCCCGCAGATCTTTCGAATGTGCTTAAGTCTTTACCGCAAAAACCTGCCCATCCTGATCTCCTTGTCGGCCTCGATACGAGTGACGATGCTGGGGTCTACCGGCTGACCGACGACCTTGCCATCGTGCAGACCCTCGACTTCTTCACTCCAATTGTTGATGACCCATACGATTTCGGACAGGTCGCAGCCGCCAATGCGATCAGTGACGTATATGCAATGGGCGGGACCCCCGTTACAGCACTCAACATCGTAGCATTCCCGATTGCGGAATTAGATAATGCCATTTTAACAGAAATTCTCAGAGGCGCCGGTGACAAGCTTTCTGAGGCAGATGTGGCCCTTGTCGGCGGCCATTCCATTGATGACCAGGAGCCGAAATTTGGTCTGGCGGTGACAGGCACCATCCACCCGGATCGTATTCGTACAAATGCTGGGGCACGTCCAGGTGACAAGCTTATTTTGACGAAACCAATTGGTGTCGGCATTATGACAACCGCTCTGAAAAGAGGTCTTTTGACAAACGATGAAATTCAGCATGTAACCGAAGTGATGACAACGCTGAATAAAACAGCGGCAGAAACGATGAATGACCACACAGTTCATGCTTCAACAGATGTGACCGGCTTCGGGCTGATGGGCCACGCCATGGAAATGGCCGAAGCAAGCGACGTCGGCCTGACCATCTATCACGAAGATGTACCTGTCTTGCCGAGAGCCGAAGAGTTGGCTCAAACAGGCGTTATTCCAGGTGGCTCAAAAAACAACTTTAATCATGTGAAAGATCGGATTAAGTACCCCTACGATATGACTGACACACGGAAATGGTTGCTCTCTGATGCTGTAACTTCTGGAGGTTTACTTGCTGCTGTAGACATCACAGAAGCAAATGATCTCCTCGAAAAATTGCAAGCAAACGGTATTGAAGCAGCCATCATCGGCGAGGTGACGGAAACCCCCGGGCAGATCATTGTGACGTAAAAAGACACACCATTGTAAGCGCAATGCCGCAACTCAAAGAAAGGTGTTTAGCATGATTCATGATATAAGCATTGAGAAAATATTGGAAGAACACAAAAAGCATCCACTGGCATTAATCGATGTCCGCTCTCCAAAAGAGTACCAGGAGGCGACTATCCCAGGCAGCATCAATATTCCTATTTTCAATAATGAGGAACGTGCTGAAGTCGGCACTTTATATAAGCAAGCTGGTTCCGAGGTGGCCAAACAACGCGGGCTTGAAATTTTTTCAGCGAAGCTCCCGGCGTTTATCGAACAATTTAAAGCACTTGATTCAGATATGGCAGTTTTCTGCTGGCGGGGCGGCATGCGGAGTAAAACCGCCGCAACGGTGCTCGACCTTATGGGCATTCAAGTAAGTCGGCTTAAAGGCGGCTACCGTTCCTACCGCAAATGGATCGTCAATCACCTGGATCAAGCCCCCATACATCCAGATCTTTTTGTGTTAAACGGTTATACTGGCTCCGGAAAAACAACGATCTTGCATAAACTCGAAGCATTAGGGGAACCGGTTATTGATCTTGAAGGTATGGCAGGTCACCGGGGATCTATTTTTGGCCATATTGGTTTGAAGCCAGCCAATCAAAAAACATTTGATGCTTTATTGTTTGAAAAGCTAACGGCTTATCAGCAAAAAAGCCATATATTTATCGAAGGCGAAAGCAAGCGCATCGGGAAAGTCGTTTTGCCGGACGCCTTTTTCCATCAAAAAGAGACGGGCAAGCAATTATTCATTGAATTGCCCATTTCTGAACGTGTGAACAACATCCTCGAAGATTATCACCCATGGGACGCTCCGGAAGCGTTTATGGAAGCTTTTTCGCTGATCAAAAAACATATTCATACGCCGGTAGCCAAAGAGGTCGAGACACATCTGATTCATGAACGGTATCCTGAAGCCATTGAACTGCTGCTGAAGTATTATTATGATCCAAGATATGAACACAGCATCAGCCATTACACCGACGATCAAAAGATTATCATAACAGCTCGCAATGCCGATGATGCAGTGGAAAAGATCATGGATATGGTAAAAAAACACCAGGTTTAATCATTTGTTCATGTTCCGTTCATAATCTTCGTGTATAGTAGGATTCATGATAGGAGATTATTTGGAGGGGACTTTATATGAATGGATATAGCAAACTATTATTGAGGGTTTCGGCATTATTTGCCTTGGGTGGTGCTTTTCTCGGTTCACATATGGCCGGATCAGGCGGATTGGAATTCAAATCGGTACACGCCCATATTCTTGTAGTCGGATGGTTAAGTTTATTTGCTTGGGCCGTGTTTTATAAAATCTTTACACCAGCAAATAAGCTGTTGGCAAAGTTCCATGTTTGGACTGCTATCATTGGAGCTGTTGGGCTGACGGGCGGCATGTGGCTGTATTACGTAAGACCATTTGGCATAGACGGCCCATTCCCCCTCATCGGTTTCATCGTCGGCGGCTCAATTCTAATGATCAGCTTCCTGCTATTTGCCATCTTGACATTCATGAAAACCGAAGAAGATCAATAACACAAACACGCCTGTCCACCACACCAGGCGTGTTTTTTAATGAGTTTTTTACCATGACTCCTGTTTTAAAAGAAAGTTACCTTCACAATTAGCACGCTTAACGAACAGTACTTGGAATGATTGCTTCTGGCAACCGCTCGGGGAAAACACTCCGCGTTCCGTGGGCGCTGCTGAGCCTCCTCGCGCTACCGCGCTCCGGGGTCTCACCGAGGCTTTTTCTCCCACTGGAGTCTCCGTATTTTCCCCGAGCTAAGTGAGGAGTGCTTCCCTTTCACATTTCTAATAAGAGCAAAACCGTCCAAGCAATCAATAAACATAGAGTGATTGGAGCGGAGGGAAGTCGACTCCTGTGGGAACAGCACGAGTCCGAAGACCCCACAGCGCGTACATTAAGGATGGTCGACTAAGACCGTCCTTTGCGGACAACGTCGACATACCCCTTGCCGGGGCAAGGAGGCTGAGGCCGTGCCCGAGGCTAGAAGACCCTGTGAAAGTGGGGTTCTTGAACAGATGTCGCACTTGAGCTGTGATAAAGTTAAAGCGACTTCCCCCAGCGAAAATCACGGTGCTCTTATATACATTGATGGGTTTTGATCTATTATGCTTTTTAGTTCGCAGTCTACGGAATCTGTGCTTCTAGGTTATTTCAAATTCTACTGCCAGGTCACATTCTTCTTCAAAGCCGTCTATCCAGATTGTTTTTACGACTCGGTAGGTTCCGGGTGGAAGATCATCAATTGGGACCGTTTGTTCATAATTCCCGCGCGGTTCTACTGCTATTCCAATGTCGTTAAATGAGCGTTCCAATGGGACAACCCGCCACGTTTCATCCACTCTCTTCTCAATCTGATAATACTTTCCCAAAGATATAACGGTCGGCCCATCATTCTCCATTTTGATATGGGCTTCATCAGCAGATGTACTGAAATTTGTCTGGTCAATGGTCAATGCAGCGTTTACTTCTTTTACAGGAACATGTATATAGGAAACGAGTGTATCTTCCACAAGACCGTTTTCGCGCAAAACCTGCACACTGAAAACATAGCTTGAGTCCCTTTCTGTCGGCACCCGCCCATGCATAATGGTATGTGTGCCCTCCACTGTTTCAAGGTAAATGGTTTCATCCAAAATAACTTCTTGCGTTTCAAATTCCTCTCCGACCTCATCTAACTTGATACGAACATCTTTGTTTACATTTACGGCATCACGTTCATGAGCAATCAAATCAATCGACCACTGATCCCCAGGATGCATGGTCCCAGCCGGCATGCTGAACCCTAGAACACCATCTCCATTGTGCAAAAACCATTTGCCGCTCGGAAGCTGATATGTGGTGTTTTCGAGTAATTGGTCGCCAGCTTCCGAGGGAGGCGGCAGTATCGGCTGTGCAACTACATTTCCTGTTGTCACAGAATCAGATAAGTCACCCGATCCAACTTCCCAATCCTTTTCCGCACTTTCTTCTGTATTCGTATTCCCTGAATTTGCTCCACAACCAGCAACAATTAATAAGAAAGCAAGACCTGACCACATGATATGCTTGTACACCGAGCGCCCCCCCTTTTTTCTCAAATATTCGAATCATTACTTACTTATATGACGGACGATCGCCTTAGAAAGTTTCACTAAATAATAAAAACGCTCAGAATTAAGCACTGAGCGTTTAGAGTTCATTCATATTATAATCAGAAAAATAACGAGACAAGCCATGGGGCGGCATAGAGAACCATGAATTGCACCCCATAGTTGATCCCTTTTCTGTGAAGGAATCCTGCCACAAGTCCGATTAACAGAACACCGAATATATTAACGACACCTGCTTCCATAAAAGCAAGCATTAAAACGAGACCGAAGAATAACCCCAACATAGCTTCATGAGGTACACGTTTAAACACAAAAGCACAAATGGGCTGAGCATACTTAATTGTGACATAATACGTGAGCGCAATCGCAACCACAGCACCGATTACGCTGGCAAAAATAAAATCTCCCATTGAGAGCAGATGGTGCATATTATGCTCTTCCGTAAACACCGGTGGCGCCTTAAACAATGCGTTGGCCGGTCCGATTGCAGTCGGGGAAAGCGGAAGCCCTATGGCGATTAATGGGATAAGCGTTCCGGCTATGTAAGAAGCGTTCGTCAAACCATCCATAGCGGAGATTGCTCTAGTCGCTTTTTTCACAGGGTTCTTAATATGACTTGTCAGAGCTTCCCCAAGAAAAATCGTCATCCCCACAGGGCTCATAAAAAAAGTAAGAACCCCAAGAAACGATGCCATAGAGGTTGATCCGATTTCCTTTTTATCAAGAATTTTAAATGGGTTCGGAAATCCTTTCCCTCGTTCTGTTTTATATAACGAGATATGTTTAAGTCCATAACGGGGCATTTTATTGCGAATATGCGGAATCAGCAGCTCAAACAGCTTTAAAATAACAGGTCCGATTGTAATACCCAAGAAAAAAGAAATAAACACAGTCGTGCCCTCTGGTACAATTCCCGTTTTCCAATACAGCTGGCGCAAACCTTGGATTAGAAATGCAAATGGGACAATGGACAACAGGGCAAGTCCGCGGTTTTTCGTCATGAGTGCCAAAAAGATTGCGCCGCCTAAAAAAACCTGCCCCGAATATTCAGCTATTAAATCCTGCAAGGGGATTAAAGCGCTTGCCAGCAATAAACTGGTCGGGATGGCAATTATGGTCCCAAGAACGGATCCTGAAGCCATCTTTCTTATACTCACATCCGGCATACCGTGCTTCTTCAGTATCATGGCGTAGTCGACCATCGGCGCCGACATTACCCCGCCGGGAATGCCCGCTACCGCAACAGGAATAGAATCAGTCAGCTTTTTTGCTATGATGGCTGACATGAAAAATGTAAGAATGACAACCGGCTCGAAACCTGCCAACACAAGTACGAGGGTCACAGGAGCAAGCACGGCCGTTTCATCGGTGCCTGGAGCAATACCGATGATGGTATAGAGCACAGCGCCCACCATGGCGGCTGCAATCATTTGTAAAATTAATTCCAGTTCCATTACTCCTGCTCCTCCTCAACGTATTTGAATGTGCGCTTTGGCTTGATGATTACACTTGCAATTACAAATCCAACAATTGCACCAATCAAACCAAAAATAAGTGGCTTCGGCGGCTCATCAGGCGCAATCAAATATCCGCCAAGTGTCGTCACACTGCTGATGAACAGACTCAACACAAGATCTTTAATTTTTATTAAATCAGCCCAGACTTCTACATAGTCTTCTTTTGGACCGTTTGGTTTATCTGACATATGTACACCTCTTTTTTGTATCCATATCGTTTTGATTATACATGGGTTCATTTCGTTTGTGAAACATTTTACATGTTTGGTCTGCATGTTTTTTAAACCCGAATCATAAAGTAAAAAGGATGCATGCATAATATGAGCCAAATGACCAAACATAAACATGACAAATTTACAGGAGGTTTTTCTATTGCCAAACCAACAACAAAACCAGAACATGCAGCAGTCCCCGAACATGCCACCGCAGCAGAACCATGGCGGGCATGAACTATTCGATTCACATGAAGCCATTTCGACCTTAGTTGGAGGTCTGGAACAGTATATGCTTTATGAACAGCATATTCAGGATCCCGAACTCAAAGACATTCATCAGCGCCACAAAACGTATATGACACAATTGTATAACACAATCGTAGAAACATTGAAAACCGGGCAAGATCCTAAGGTTCCAACGCAAACCTATAACATGCAAATGGAAAATGACGTCGTGTATGGCACCCAACCGGGCCAGCCGAAGACACCGGCTCAGTCGCCGACGGAAATTAATGATCAGTGTGTCTCAGGATTCATGATGGGGCAGCTGAAAGCATGTGCATCTGGATTTACCATGACAGCACTTGAGGCGACGAACCCGGTTCTCAGGCGTGTGTTTGCAGACAGTGTACCGAATATGATTGAGCTTGCGTATGAGGTCTTCTTATATCAGAACAAGCATCAGTATTATCAGGTCCCTCAGTTAAAAGATCAGGATCTGCAAATGTATCTGAACAGCTTTGCCCCTGTTCAAAACACTATGCCGCATTAAAGTCAAACCTCTTTAGTCGCCTGTCCATCACGGTAGGCGACTAAAGTTTAAAAATGCATACAAAAGGGAATACCGTAATACTGACTTACCTTTTGTCACAAAGCCTCCATACAAAGACCTATTTTCCTGGGAATTGGTGGATTTGTGCTAAGAGATATTGCAATTCAGAGGAAAATTGATTACAATAGTATCTTGCTATGAAGTTCTCAAGGAGAATGAAAACTTTCGAGGTGAATAAAATATGAAGAACGTCATGTCTTCAAAAATCGGATTTTTTACTGTTGCTGTTCTAGCAATCTGGTTAAAATCCTATCTCATCTATCTATACGAATTTAATCTGGATATACAAAACAGCATGCAGCAGTTTCTATTATTCTTTAATCCTTTAAGCTCAGCCTTGATTTTGTTAGGCATTGCCTTGTTCGCAAAAGGACGAAAAGCAGGCTTGTTCGTGATCATTCTTCACGGTCTGATGAGCTTTCTATTATATGCTAACGTCGTATTCTATCGTTTTAATACAGACTTCATTACAATCCCGACCCTGACGCAAACAAGCAACTTTGGCAGTCTGGGCGGCAGTATTGCAAGTCTTGTAGCATGGCATGACCTACTATATCTTGTCGATATCGTATTGTTGGTGGCCATGTATATATGGGCAAAGCCGAACTGGTCCCCAATGCGGATGCAAAAACGCAAGCCTATGCTGATCATTATGGCGGGTATGCTTGCATTTGTCGTGAACCTGAGTCTTGCTGAGGCCGACCGTCCACAGCTTTTGGAGCGGACATTTGACCGTAACTATATCGTGAAGTATCTCGGTGCATACAACTTTACAGTGTATGATGCGATTCAAAATGTCAAAACATCTACGCAGCGCGTACTTGCAGACAGCAGTGATATCACTGAAGTCGAAAACTATACCAAAAATAAATACGCTGAACCGAACGAAGACTTATTCGGTGTCGGTGAAGGCAAAAATGTAATTAAGATCCATTTAGAATCGTTTCAGTCGTTCCTAATAGATTACAAGCTTCATGGTGAAGAAGTAACACCATTTATAAATTCTCTTGTACATGACCAGAGTAAAGACTTTACGTACTACGAAAACTTCTTCCACCAGACAGAACAAGGAAAGACAGCAGATGCTGAGTTCATCATGGATAACTCCATGTATGGATTGCCTCAAGGTGCAGCCTTTGTTACAAAAGGCAACAACACGTACCAGGCTCTCCCTGCTATCATGAAACAACAGCAAGGATACACGTCAGCTGTGTTCCATGGTGACAATAAATCGTTCTGGAACAGGGACCAAATCTATAAATCTTTTGCTATTGATGAGTTTTATGATTCAGCCTATTACAACATGAGTGAAGAACAAGTTATCGGTTATGGACTAAAGGATAAGCCTTTCTTCAAAGAGTCTATGCCGTATCTTGAATCAATGTCTGAACCGTTTTACGCACACATGATGACCCTCACTCATCACCATCCTTATCTGATTGATGAAGAGGATGCTACGATTGCACCAGCTGAAACAGGTGATGGGTCGGTAGACCGATATTTCCAGACAGCTCGTTATCTGGATGAATCCCTTGAACAATTCTTCAACGACCTGAAAGAATCAGGGTTGTATGAGGATTCCATCATCATGATTTACGGCGATCACTATGGCATTTCGCAAAACCACAACCGTGCAATGCAAGAATTGCTTGGCGAAGAAATTACACCATATAAGAGTGCGCAACTGCAGCGTGTGCCATATATGATTAAAGTACCTGGCGTTGACGGTAAAGGTACTGTCGATGATTATGCCGGACAAATGGACGTCATGCCGACATTGCTCCATCTGCTTGGCATTGATGCTCAAGACTATATTCAATTCGGTACTGACATGTTTTCTGAAGGTCATAAAGAGTTCGTTCCATTCCGTAACGGTGACTTTATGACACCGGAATACAGCAAAGTTGCTGGTGTCTTCTATGACACTGAAACTGGGGAAGCCATCGAAAACCCCACTAAAGAAATGCAAGAGATGGACGAAACGGTCAAAAGAGAACTTGAGCTTTCCGACACAGTCCTTTACGGGGACCTGCTCAGATTCTACACGCCCAATGATGAGTGGGAACCTGTAGACACGAGCAACTACCGTTATGAAAAAGAAGAATAAACCAACACCCGGTATGGAGCACTCCATTCCGGGTTTTTCATTTGTAGTATGTAACACTTTGTCCAGATTATACCCACATATTTTGGTGAAGTTTTGTTCATAATAAGTGTGAACAACAAAAAGGGGTTGAATTGCATGGGCAGAGACGAGCATAAAAAATCAAAGGGCAGAAACATCATGGCCCAGACGCCGAAACAAGAATTGACCGACGGCGCCGATATTGAATTCAGTACAGAACTCGCGGACAGCGAAGATCAAAAAGCGCTGGCAAGACGAAAAGCAGCTGATCAGCGTAATAAAACCCGAAATTAACATTGCAAAAGCGGCTCTATGCCGCTTTTGCATTACATAAAATTTGCAACTGCAAGTGCTAATCCTTACAATCAAGATAGAAAATGAATGGAAGTGAGACCAACAGCATGAGTAAAAAGAATGTAGATGATTATTTAACAGAAGGTATCCATGGTCCCCGTCGTCCAAAAGAAGGCGAACGTGCCTACTTTCTCGGCACACTGAGGGAAAGAATTGTCCTTGCCCTTACAAAAGGACAAGTCATGACCGACAAAAGTCTGGCCAAGCTTGAAGAAGCGTTGAAAGAACATCCAGATGCGACGTTGTTGATTAATGGCACAATCTCATATCGGTTTTTAAAAGCTGAAAAAGACTTGGCGAACAAATATAATGTTGCTTACACAGTCATAACCAATGAAGAAACAGATACAGACATTGGTGCAGTATTAACGTACGATTTCGCCATCGACCGTGAAGACATTTTTGTTGAAGATGAAGTCGTGAGCAATAATCCGAAACCCCAAAAAGACAATGGTTCTTTGCTCGGCAAAATAAAGCGCCTATTCTCCTCTTATAAATAAACAGCCCCGATGCGCCGCAGCATCAGGGCTGTTCCATTTTGATCTATAGTTTCTGTCCATAGTATTTATCTAGTGAAAATCCGCGACCAAGGATTTCAGAGGCATTAAGGAAAACAACAAAAGCAGTTGGTTCCTCAGTTAAAAGCATATTACGCAATTTCACAGCTTCTGTTTGTTCAGCAACACACAGGATCATCGTTTTATCCTGATTGGAATAACCGCCGACAGACCTGACTTTAGTCAAGCCTCTGTCCAGATCCTCCCTGATCATGCGCTGCACGTTCGCTTCATTTTCCGTAATGATCAGGATCAGTTTGGAAGAGGTTGTTTGCAGCTGCACTTTATCAATCACCTTGCTCGTCAAATAAATACACATTAAAGCAAATAAAGTCAATTCCAGGTTAAACACGATGATTGAGCTTACAACCACAATGCCATCAACCGCGAGCTGAGAATAGCCACTTGAGAGGCCGGTTGCTTTTTTCAAAACTTGAGCGATGGCTGCGGTGCCACCTGTTGAGCCCCCGCCACGGTAGACGATTCCTAGGCCTGCCCCAAGCACAATCGCTCCGTATATAGCACCTAGGAGCGGATTGGTAATGGTGTAGGGAATATTTGCCGTCAGTCCAATAATAAACGGAACCCAAAATGTTCCAACCAAGGTTTTAAAACCAAAATCTTTCCCCATAATCAGCCATCCGATGACAAAAATTGGAGCGTTAATCAGAAATTGCGTTACACTCGGGCTCCAGCCAAACATTTCATTCAAAACTGTACTGACCCCGGAAATGCCGCCAGCTGCCAGTTTAGAGGGTAATAAAAACATATTATACGACAGCGCCACCAGAGTCGCGCCAAGAATAATCAGGGCATAATCCTTGCCAAGCTGTTTTCCCTTTGTTTCATTTTTCATACGTATTCCTTCTTTCAAAAGCACTAATGTCCACTGATACATTCTAAAATTGTTAGGTGCACCTGTCAACTTGCATTTTTTCTCATAATATCCAGGACATCTTCAAATACTATAGATGGAGGTGTTCAGTATGAGCCAACCTTATCGTTGTCCAAACTGCAAAACAAACCGATCCAGATTCAACATCATCGAACAGGTGGCTAATCCTGTTCGGCTCGATCCTGAAACAGGAGATGTCCTCAATGATTATTCGGATGGATCAGCCGTTGAAGTTTTCCATACCGCATACAATGGTCCTAAACACAGAATTCAATGTGCATCATGCGGACTCGTTGAGGATGAGAGGACGTTTATCCAGTTTGGTCTTAGAAAAGATTAATCGAAAGGAGTTTTAAACATGACTAAAAACCGTAAAGGTCCAAAACAGCAAGATAAACCCAATTTGCCCAAAAGCCCGGAACAACCGTATGGTGAACCACTCGACGGCTCCCATAAAGTCAAACAGCGGAACCACACACGACAGAAAAAAGGTGCATCACACGATATGTGACTTCTTCAACCTGAAGATCACTTCAGATTATGTATAAACAAAACTCCGGCCTAATCACATTAGACCGGAGTTTTGTTTGATTCCAATATAACCCTTGCTAAATTACAGTATAAGTAAACTGCGAACTAACTATACAGATCTAATGACTGCCACTGGCAACCGCTCGGGGAAAACACTCCGCGTCCAGTGGGCGCTGATGAGCCTCCTCGCGCTGCGCGCTGTGGGGTCTCATCTAGGCTTTTGCTCCCACAGGAGTCTCCGTATTTTCCCCGAGCTAGATATGAGAGGTTATTCTCTAACTCTTATGTGAGTAAAA
Organism: Lentibacillus sp. JNUCC-1; assembly: GCF_009741735.1. Taxonomy (NCBI): domain Bacteria; kingdom Bacillati; phylum Bacillota; class Bacilli; order Caryophanales; family Bacillaceae; genus Lentibacillus; species Lentibacillus sp. JNUCC-1. Next base: position 2,134,113 of record NZ_WHOH01000001.1, on the reverse strand, counting down.
CCGTCCAAGCCACGGTGTTTGTCAACATAGTTGTCGCATGAAGCAGTTTAGCTTCTTTAAATTTCACGCCATATGACCATAGCTACCGCGCTTTGCTTGCTGCCCTGATGATTTGAAATGAAAGGGAAAACCATTCTTTCATTTCAAATCATCAGGTGATAAAAAACCCATTCTATTAATCTCCTATAGCCAATAAAGTCTCTTCACGCATAGGATTCAATGCAACCTCTTCATGAGGTGACCAATCCCTTGTGTTTCTTGCGCCCCAGCGTTCTGGATGATGTTGCTTTGCTTGTTCATATACGTCATGCCTTTTTGCCAATATATCTTTAAATTCTCCACTATGGCATTGTGCAGGGGTCACGAAATTTAAACCGCTGTGTAAATGAACCTCGTTGTACCACTTAATAAACTGTCCTGCCCACTTTCTCGCATCCTCCAAGGAAGCAAACCCTTTATGAGGGAACTCAGGACGGTACTTAAGTGTGCGGAACATTGCCTCCGAAAATGGATTGTCATTGCTTACGCGCGGCCTAGAGAACGAGCTTTGAATGCCCAAGGTCTCAAGTAACCCAAGGAATGTCGCGGCCTTCATAGGGCTGCCATTATCAGAGTGTAGTACCAAAGGGCTGCCTTTTATCCCCTCTTTAAGCACAGCTTTCTTTACGAGTTTCTCAGCGTATTGGGCCTCCTCTGATTCCCATACTTCCCAACCCACAGCTTTGCGACTGAACAGGTCAAGAATCAAATACAGTCGGTAGAACAGTCCTTTCACAGGCCCCCCAAGCCATGTGATATCCCATGTCCAAACTTGGTTCGGCGCAGTTGCTAGATGGCTTTCAGGAACCCGTCTTTTGGGCTTCTGACTGCGGCCACGATGATTCTGCATTTCTTCTTCACGCAGTACGCGATAGAAGGTCGATTCAGATGCGATATACTTCTCCTGATCGGCCAGTTGCGGCACAATCTGAGTAGGAGGTAAATCGGCATATTCTTCTCGGTTCACAACTTCTAAAATTTCTGCCCTTTCTTCTTCCGATAGTTTATTTTTAGGCGTGGGCCGTTTGGCATGCGGGCGTTGATCGACTTTGACATCGCCTTCAGACACCCACCGCTGATAGGTCCGCACATGAATATGCAATTCTTCACATGCCTTTGAAAGACGTGCGCCATTTCGATTAGCTTCTTGAATCAATTCCACGGCACGTGCGCGATCTGGTGGGCCTATCATTCGTCCTCTTGGTCCCCCCAAATCGCTCGGGCCTTTTTTCTTAGGAGTAACAATGCGGCAGCTTCTGCCAGCGCCTTCTCCTTTTTTTGAAGATCCTTTTCCAATGTTTTGGATCGCTGTTTTTCCTCTTTTAGTTGTCCAGTTAACGCTTTGGCTTGGTTAAAAGCATTGCCGTTTGCCTGAAGGCAAACTTGTTGCCAAGCATTAATCTGTTCACGGTACAAGCCTTTCTTGCGGCAATACTCCGCTATCTCCTCCTCATTCATGGCATATGTTTCCATAACAATCAAAAACTTATCTTCACTGCACCAACGGTCGCTGTTTTGTCCGTTTCCAGGTGTTGCCGCACCTGACTCCCTGGCCTCTTTCCGCCATTTATACAACGTTGCGTCGGAAATACCTACTTCCTCACTTAATGCCTTTACGGATTCATTTTGTGGTGGCATCATCCGCTTCACTATCGCAGCCTTTCGTTCTTCTGAATAACGTATCCCATTATTTGTCATTACGATGACCTCCGTGTTATTTAGTTAATCATACCACGTTTGCCTCGTACGACAACTATCCTAACAGAGGGGGGCCACTTAATAACATAAAGTGATTGGAGCGGAGGGAAGTCGACTCCTGCGGGAACAGCACGAGTCCGAAGACCCCACAGCGAGTACATTAAGGAGCATTCCTGTAATGAAGAAATTTGAGGTTTGAACAGAAAAGAGCCCTCTTGGTATAGTACAGGGTGTCATGATCATGACCCCGAATTAAATAAATACCAAGGAGGACTCGCAATGAATTATAACCAAAATCACAAAATCGCGCAAATCACAGAATCCACATTGATCGTGGGGATTGACATCGCAAAAGACAAACACGTAGCTCGCGCACAAGATTATCGAGGTATTGAATTTGGCAAACGATTGATCTTTGAAAATCGAATACACGGTTATCAAAAGCTGCTTGATTGGGTAGCTAGGCTTCAAGAGGAAAACCAAAAGACACATGTCATGTTTGGCGTTGAACCGACTGGCCACTTTTGGAAGAGTCTAGCCTACTACCTGAACGCCAAAGGTTATGACTTTGTGTTAGTTAACCCGATGCATGTTAAAAAAAGCAAAGAGCTGGACGACAATTCGCCCACAAAAAATGATACGAAAGACGCACGTGTTATTGCACAGATGGTTAAGGATGGTCGATACTCTGTACCGAACCTTCTTGACGGTGTTTATGCCGAGTTAAGGGAAGGGATTAAATTACGAGATCAACTCACCAAACAGCTGATGATTGTCGAAGGACGCATCCAAAACGCCATACAACGGTATTTTCCGGAGTTTGATGATGTGTTTAATGACTGGAATGGTAAGACAGCTATTTGTACACTGCGTGAATTCCCATTCCCATCTGATATTCAGGATATGACCCCTGAAGACGTGCTTTCAACGTGGAAAACAGTCGTTAAAAGTGGTGTGGGCATCAAACGTGCCAATCAGCTTGTCCAAGCTGCCCAGAAAAGCATTGGTGTTCAGATAGGTTTGCGCTTTGCCAGGCAGGAATTACAGACTCTGCTTGATCAATATGAATTGTACAACCAACAACTTGTGTCATTGGATAAAGAGATCGAAACACTTATAACAGATCTACCTGGAGCTAAAGAAATGATGGCTATTAAAGGCATTGGTCCCACGACAGTGGCCACGTTTTTCGCCGAGGTCGGAGACCTCTCCAACTACAGTCATCCCCAGCAAATTGTAAGTATGGCTGGTCTATCCTTAAAAGAACACAGCTCGGGTAAATTCAAAGGGCAAACACGAATAGACAAGCGTGGACGCAAGCGATTGAGAAGAGCGATCTATTTAGCTGTGCGCCCACTGGTAGCACATAATTCGACGTTCAAGACATTGCATCATTATTACACCACGCGTCCCGATCGTCCTTTGAAAAAGCAACAATCTCTGATCGCTTTGTGCGGTAAGTTGATACGTGTCTTATTCGCCATTGGCACGAAGCAGTGTGAATTTGATGGAAGTAAACTACTACAAGGACTACCTGAATTACAAACAAGTCAGGTGGCATGAATATTGATGTTAACTACTCCACGTAGATAAGTGGTTCTGAATGAGCGATTAATAAACCTTTTTAATTCATTTGGGATGTTTCAACAAATGCATCTGATGGCCTTAGGATTGAACAAACACCAATAGTGCAGAGTCGGAGCTTATTTAACCCATTCGGGCAATAGACCCAGCTAAGGAGCATTTCCGACCTCCACCTTGTGGATACGCAGGACGAAGGAATGTATGGATAATAATCCCGTGATACATGGGAGGGTGAGCGACCATAAGTTGTGTGGAGATTTTCAGCACGGTTATCACGTCTCTTGTCACCAAATGTTCACAATTTGGGCGTTAGGATGGCATAGACTACGTCCGAAATTTCCGAAATCAACACCTGATACTCAACCCGCATTCAATATGTCAATGAAGTGTTTGAGTAATTCTAAGAAAGTAAGAGCATTTTGGAGATATTTTAATTATATAGAGGGAGGGTCGACTAAGACCGCCCTTTGCGGGCAACGTCGACATACCCCTTGCCGGGGCAAGGAGGCTGAGGCCGTGCCCGCGGCTAGAAGACACTGTTTAAGTGGTTTTCTTGAACAGATGTCGCACTTGAGCTGTGATAAAGTTAAAGCGACTTCCCGCAGCGGAAATCACGACGCTCTCACAAACATATATGGTTCAATTTGGATATATCGGAAATTTTGCATGCGATATCGGAAATTCTGAGGTTATATCGGAATTTTTGAAGTGTATATCGGCGTTTTCAACTCATATATCGGAAAATCACATGAAATTGCCATATAAGTCGTAACTTAAAACTTCCCCGAGAATTTTTATGTAGGTTTATAAAGTTTTCTTTGGTTCGCTGTTTGTGTCTACTGAGATGGGAAGTTTGTGGATGTGTTAATCAGTCTTGGGCTTGGCTTGTTTTGAGGTAATGATCTCTTTGCAGTCGGTAAACGTTTCCAATATAATGGAAGGTACAGATAGATGATGGGGAGTGGATGATATGTCACATATTAAGGAAGGCACATTGTTGTGGGAGCCTGATTCCAAGCGAAAACAAGCCTCCAACATACAGACCTATATGCAATGGCTTAAAGACAAACAGGGGAAGGATTTCAGCGGTTATCACGATCTATGGAAGTGGTCTGTCAACGATATTGAAGGATTCTGGGCGTCGATCTGGGATTACTTTGACCTGCAGTCAGATCATCCATACAAAACCGTACTCACGACACACGGCATGCCTGGAGCACGTTGGTTCCCGGAGACGACCGTCAATTACACAGAGCATATTTTCCGGGACCGCAATTGGGATGAACCGGCAATTATTCACGCTTCTGAAATGCGAAATACGGCGGAACTCTCTTGGGGTGAGCTCTACCGAAACACGGCCGCGGTTCAACAGACGTTAAAAATGCTCGGTGTACGAAAAGGCGATCGAGTGGTAGCGTACGTGTCGAATATACATGAAACCATTGCCTCGTTTTTAGCCGTGGCCAGTCTTGGAGCCATCTGGTCGAGTGCTTCACCTGACTTCGGCACTGAGAGTGTCATTGACCGATTCAAACAAATTGAACCAAAAGTGATGATCACCGTCGATGGATACAGCTATAATGGCAAAGCTTTTAACAGGTTGGATACCATTGAACAAATTCAAGACGAACTGCCGACACTCGAAGCCACGATCACCATCCCATTTTTAAATAAAGATGCTGATTTTTCTCAGTTAAAACAGCCTGTCCATTGGGAGGATATCGTTCAACACGCAAATGACAGCGAGGTGACTTATACCCGTGTGCCATTTAATGATCCGTTATGGGTACTCTTTTCTTCCGGCACAACTGGTGCACCAAAACCGATTGTACAAAGCCAGGGCGGGATTTTGCTTGAACACCTGAAAGCTCTCACCTTCCATATGGATCTCGGACCTGATGAACGCTTTTTCTGGTTTACAACGACCGGTTGGATGATGTGGAACTTTCTTGTGGGCGGTTTGCTTACAGGCAGTAGGATCATTTTATATGACGGGAGCCCTGGTTATCCCGATGTGAAAATGCTATGGGCGTTCGCTGAGGAAACAAAGATGACCGTCTTTGGAACGAGTGCCAGCTATATCACCGCATGCATGAAAGATGATACATTGAATCCAGGCGCACAATATGACTTATCCCATTTAAAAAATATCAGTTCAACCGGATCACCCCTTCCGCCTGAGGGTTTCCAATGGTGTTATGATCATGTAAAAGAAGATCTCTGGATTGCATCAGCCAGCGGTGGGACAGATGTTTGTACGGCATTTATTCTTGGCGTGCCTACATTGCCGGTGTATGCAGGGGAGCTCCAATGCCGCGGGCTAGGTGCAAAGATTGAAAGCTTTGATGACGAGGGGCGCCCATTGATTGAAGACGTTGGAGAACTTGTTCTGACAGAACCTTTCCCGTCCATGCCGATCTATTTTTGGAATGATCCTGACGGCAGCCGCATGCATGACAGTTATTTTGATATGTATGACGGAATTTGGCGGCATGGTGATTACTTGAAAGTTACCGACAGGGCACATGTGTGATCTATGGCCGCTCAGACGCCACCATTAACAAAGGCGGCATCCGGATTGGCACGAGTGAGATCTACAGGGCCGTTGACACCGTCTCGGGCATTGCTGACAGTTTGATCGTTGACGTCCCATATGGAGATGATTCCTTTGTGCCCTTGTTTGTTCAAATGAAGGACGGTTATGAACTGACCGATGAGGTAAAGCAATTCATTGTAAAAGAAATCAGAACCCAATGTTCACCACGCCATGCGCCAACAGCGATTTATGAGGTGTCCGATTTACCTGTGACGTTAAACGGCAAGAAGCTTGAGGTGCCGATTAAAAAGATTTTAATGGGGCAATCTCCTGATAAAGTCGTCAATCATGGTTCTTTGAAGAATCCTGAAACGCTTGAATACTTTGTCTCGTTTTCCAGGGATGAACTCAACAGGACAGAAACGAAAAATTAAATACGATAGAATAATCCCCTAAGTGCTGCCGTTGCACTTGGGGATTATTTTGTGATGACCTATCTGGAGTCCGAGATTCTGATGCGCCCTGTTGAGGTTTTCAGTTTAAAAGACTGTGTCCCATTGCCAATGACAGCTGTCTGCCTCGCACCCTGCCTATGAACATGTTCAAATGATAAGTTTGTACTGATGTTTTCAGGAGGCGCTGATATGTTAAAGGCAGCATCTGGCGTTTCTTCAAACGTAACGCTGATATGACCGCTTGTGGACGTTAAATCAAGCGAGCTGTCTCCTTTAACACCGAAATCCAGTTTACCAGAGCTGATACGCCCCATAGCATGACCGCTAAAACCATGTATTTTCGCATGACCTGAGGATAATTTAACCGTCCACTCAGCCGCTTGAATATTTTCACCTCTGATATGCCCAGACGATAGTTTGCATTCCACCTTGTCCCCAACTCGAATTTGCTCTAATCGCATATTTCCTGAGGACGCTTTCAGCAGCAATGAATTTGTTTTCAAGTTTAGGATGTTCATATTCCCCGAACTCAATATAACTTCTGCTTGATCACATTGTATATGGTGCATTTGCATATTTCCTGAAGAAGCTTTTAATGATATTTCCGGGGCGTTTATTTCAGCTAGCTCAATATTACCGGAAGTGGCTTGCAATGCAATCACTTCAGCCTGAATTTCACCCATTTGAATATTGCCGGATGTTGTTTTAACCGACCAGCGTTCTGCAACATCAGCCGGAACCGTAACTTGCAGACGACATGCAGGTAAAAAACCAAAATGAAAGTTTCTTTTCTTTTGGTCGGAACGTTTGGCATAGATCCGGCCCTGGTGATCATCGAAGTCGTGTTCCAGTTCAGGTCCTTCAGCAAAACTCTCCAATACCATATCCACTCTGTCTTGATTGTGAAGCTTAACCTCTACATTGGTCATGTCTGTTTCTATCATCAAATCCGTAAGATCACCAATTTCAACAGAGGCCTCCTTTATCGTCTTTTCAGGAGTATCGTGAACTTCCTTCCAGATGCTGTCTACCACCGTTTTAAAAACACTTTTTTTCTCCATCGTCACCCCGCCCCATCTTTTTGGTCTTATATTAAGTATACATAAGCCTTTTCAATGAAGCACCAAGCGTCGGAATGATTTTGTCTCAGTCCAGAGACTTATAAAAAACGTTCTTTATCTTCCACAGTTGGCAATGTGCACGCTTCTTTCTTGCCAAACCAGCGATACCTGTTTTTCGCAACCACATTATAGAAAAAGTCTCTAATCGGCCTGGGCACGAGCAAAAATGCATAGAAGATCTTCCAAGGGAAACGCAGATAGCGACACATTTTCAAAGCAGCTGTTGATTGAATAAAGGCCCTCCCTTGATCGATAAGGACAAAACTATCGGTATCCTGAGGCACACCATACTCAAGAAGCAGACGCTCCCCTACTTCACTTTGCAACGAAGCAAACTTAAAGTGACGGTGAGGGTCTCGCTTGATTATAAACTGCACACTCGCATCACAAAAATGACAAACCCCGTCAAACAATACAATGCCGCTCATTGCCCCCACCTCCTCTTAATCTTTTATACATGAACTGGCTATGTAGACAAATATGAATGATTTAAGAATTCACCAACAGAATTATTTTACGATGCCACTTTTTCACAACTGAGTTCGTTAACAGTCTTATCAATAAGGTCAGTCATTTCCTGAACAAACGATTTCAATGGCTGTCCCTGCCAGAGTAATAACGCGAGACTTTCAGCTTCAATCGCTTCTTGTGATGTTGCTTCTTTTAGCATAGTAACCTCCAAGTTATTATTAAGGTGACCATCTGCCAACCTCTATTATCTCGATAAAAATAGGCATAAACTTCCTTAGCAACTCATCTTATTATTCATTATCCAAATCATGATCGAGGAATGATTTCTTGGTCTCTTTAATCTCATGTTTCTCTTCTATAAATTGGCCAACAAATGATTTGTTAATGCCATCTTTTACAGCAGTAGAAATGACGATATACAAAATGAATAGGCCTATAATCCAGAGAATAATAGAACCTATCAGAGATCCTGCCATTTTTAAACCTCCCTCAATATTAGATGGGCCAGTCTTATCCTTTTCAGAGAACGAGACTGACCCAGATGTAAATCGTTATTCAATAATCAAATACCCGTAGCAAGCCCCGTCTTCCTTACTGTCGCCAGACTAACCAGCACGTAGGCCACGAAAGATGCAACGACCGGCATGACAACTGTGTGAAGGCCGAATGGGCTTGGGAAATAGTAATAAGACACGATATATAGACCGAGGCCGACAAACATGGATGTTAATGCCCCATATTTGTTACCCTTTTTCCAATACAATCCCATGATAACGGGCCAGAGGAATACAGCTTCCAGGCCGCCAAATCCAAATAGATTCAGCCAGATAATTAATTGCGGTGGGTCAATCGCCATAATAAAAACGATGACGCCGAGTAGAGCGGTAATCCCGATACTCATTCCTTTAATGCGCTTACCCGACGCTTTTGGATCAATATAGTTCAAATAGACATCCTTGACAACGGATGAACTGACCAGAAGAAGCAGTGAATCCACTGTAGACATGATGGCCGCCATCGGAGCTGCCAGAACCGCACCCGCGAGCCACGGCGGCATCACTTCAAGCGCAATGAGTGGCATGACTTTATCTCCGACTTCTATACCTGGTAGAATGGGACGGGCAAACACACCGATTAAATGCATATTCAGCATAATAAATCCAACAACAACCGTTCCAATGATAATCCCCCGGTGCATGGCCCGGGTGCTTTTATATGACATCGCCCTGACAGCGATTTGCGGTAGGGCAACAACGCCGACGCCGACTAGAATCCAAAAAGAGGATACATAGGCCGGTGTCAATGTTTTCTCAGCCCCGTACGGTGTAACCAGGTTGGGGTTCTCTGCCTGGAGGGCTGCCATGATGTTGGGGATCCCCCCACCTGCCATAATGACCGCAAAGAGTAAAATAAGCGTCCCAACAAACATAATCGTTCCCTGTATGGCGTCTGTAAGTGCAACGGCACGGAATCCTCCGATCGTGACATAGATCAGAACCGATGCAGCAAAGATAAATAAGGCTCCGAGATAAGACAGCCCTGTCAAGGATTCAATGAGACGTGCGCCCCCGATCCATTGAGCAGCCATTACCGAGAACAAAAATAAAATAATGCTGATTGCTGAGAGAAGCACTACCCATTTTGACTGGTAGCGTTCTTTCAAGAAGTCAACCATCGTTACTGAATCAAAACGACGCGTCACTATGGCGAATTTTTTGCCCAGAACCATAAGTACGAAATAACCTGTGGCAACCTGAGTCATCGCGAGCAGCACCCAGCCCAGTCCTTGAACATAAGCCGTTCCAGGACCGCCAATGAAGCTGCTGGCACTGCCATATGTAGCTGTCATGGTCATGGCGAGCATAAACCCGCCCATGCTGCGGCCGCCGAGAAAATAGTCATGTAAAAATGATGTTGATGTTTGCAAACGTCTGGATACCCAGAGACCGGAAACGAAAATGATTAACAGCAATAAAACCAATGGAAATAATGCCTGTGCATTCATTCGGACGGATCCTCCTCATCTTCAAGCGGCATATCGGTGAAAAACCCTTTTACAACAATGGTCACAAGCAAGACCATAACAACAAAACCGATCACACAGCTGTAAAAGAACCACTCTGGAAGACCCAATATGTATGAATACTCTTCAGGTGACGCATCTCCCAGGCCATATGCAAAACCATACCACCAAATAAAATTGAATAAAACAAGTCCAACGCCGATCAGCGCTTCTTTATTGGCGATTTCAAAGCGTTGATCAATCGTTTGTTTTGGATTTTCCATAAGACCTCTCCTCTCTACTACCTAACAATATAACGCAAAAACTAAAAAAGCGAAACATCTTTTTGAAAGCGGTTTTTTATACACCAAAAAGGCGTAATCCCTTAAAGGGGGATCACGCCTTTTGGGTGTTACATTTCCACTGTACGTGGCGGCTTTCTGACCAGTGCCATAATACCGGCAATCAGATAGAAAAGTGCACAGAATAATCCCATGAATGCTGTCGCGATTGTACTTATTACGGCTGTTACAATGAGAATAATCCCGGCTGCTTTCGGCATCTTATTGCCCTTGAGCATAAACATCGCCACAATCCCTAAAATAATTGCGATAATCGATACGACAATGACGTACCAGCCCAAGCCGCCTACAACGTCCAGAAGGTCATTAACCTCTTGAGCAGACATCGTTGGATCTTCATTGATCATTTCAGAAGTAACGTCATTTTTTATGTCTTCATTACTTCCGATCATGCGAATGAATATTCCTACAATTGCAAGGCCAGCATAAACAACAGCCCCCACAATACTCAGAATGACTTCCGCTGTTCTCTTCATCTTTCAATCCTCCCATACCCTATGATTCTATGTTCCGGTGATGAACACATTATGAACAATATACCATATGAACATAAAAGTATCGATCAATATTCAATTATAGGTGTCCATCAATCCGTGTGCTCTTTAATACGATATACATGAATGGGAAGTTTCATGTTATTTCTTTTTCTTTGGGACTTAGCCCATTATTCCCGGAAGTCATCCCACTTTGGACAATTGCACCATATGTTATAAGGAGAAAGCTTCAAGGAGGATAAATTTATGAATGATTTCGAGCACAATTTTCCACCGCATGATGATGAGCGTCAATTCAATACAGGTCAATTTCTAGGCGGATTTTTTCAGGGCTTATTTCCTGGCAATCCGTATGGTGGTTACCCCAACTACCCCGGCTATCCGGGGCCAGGTGGTTATCCAGGCGGTCCGATGCCGGAATTCCCTGGTGAGCCATTCCCAGGACAGCCGGGGGCGGGTTTCCCGGTCAGCCAGGAGGCGGCCCTACTGGTGGCCCACCAAGCAGTCCTCCCCCTTCCTTTACACCGCAAGAATCACAATATCAGCTTAAAGCTGTTGACCCCGGATCTATCCGCGGATGTATGTACCGCTACACGTATATTTGGCTGAGAAGACATTCGTTCTGGTTCTATCCGGTCTACATCGGTCGTGAATCAATCGCAGGATACAGGTGGTACGGAAACCGTTGGGTTTATTATGGCATTGATCTCGATCGCATCAGATCTTTCCAGTGCTATTAAACAAAGATTTTAAAAAGGTGCACCTGATAAAATCAGGGCACCTTTTTTACCTTGAGTGCCGGACTAGCCACTCATTCTAGTGATTAGGGACTTAACCCCGAGGTAAATCAAAACAGCGGCGAATACAACGACAGCCAGACTGCCGACGATTGCCAGAAAATCAGCAATGCCTTGTGTGATCGCTGCTGATGCTGGAACATTTGCAAGCGCAAATCCTGCCAACATCGCTGCCAGGTACAATAACACAAGCTGATACATCATCATCCCTCCTCATCATTCAGTGTATGAAGAAGAGTTGATTCGTGACTAAACACATTCTGTCATAATGAAAAAACGCGCTTATGTCATAAACGCGTTTTCAAGAGCATACTAATTTTTCTCTTCAATAATATGATCAACGGTAGATTCAACTTCTTGACGGCTCATTTTCTCTCGACCGCTACGCATAGCGTCAAGTGTTTTTTTGGCCAGTGCCAGAGGGATTTTACAGAATAACATAATGTTGCGTGTCTTAATAGCTTTCATATACTCATCAGCCAGTGCAAGGTTGTTTTCAGCATAGGCGAACACCTCATCACGTCCCCAGCCTTCAGGGATAAACCGGACACCTCGTTCAGCATAATCCTCATCCTGGTTTCTCAGAATGTTCACCGCTTGAAGCCCACGACCATAGCCAATGGCCAAGTCACGGTCAGTTTTCGTGTCATCATACCATTCCCAGATGTCCGATAGCATGACACCAACAAGTCCAGCCACATAATAAGTATAATCATCCAAGTCTTCTCTTGTCTTGATGTCCCAGTCCTGGCGTGCCCACTTGGCCATACCCGTCGCCATTTCACTCGTGGAAGATTTCACCTTACCCACGATTTCCGGCGGACATACAGTCAGCCAGTCTGCAAGTCTGAGAGATACTTCGGGCAATATATGTTCATATGGTTTGAGTAGGTTACGATATGCTTTTTCGTCGAATTGCGGCTGATCGAGAAGGACTTGTGTTTCATCCAGCAAACGTGCTTTTGTGTCATTATCAAGATCTTCATGGTCTTCAATTTCATCGATTGCGCGCATGCAAAGGTAAGCTGATCCGACAGTGTTTTTCAAAACAGGTTTCAGCAATGTAATTGGTATGTAAAATGTCCTGCTGGTCAATTTAAGCATATTCATAGCGTCTTTTTGCAATTCTTTATCTTTCTTCAACATCATTGTCCTCCTTGACCTTATTGGTCTCTTTCAGTATACCAAAAATTGCTCCATAACCCTATTAAGAAATTTTGGTGCCATTTTCAACTGGATCATCAGGCCTTAACAAGACCACGTCATCTTTTCCAGGGGTGCCGCCAACAACCAGTACTTCGGATTTGTACCCAGCAATCCTCATAGGTGGGAAGTTTACCACCGCTGCCACTTGCCGCCCAATGAGGTCTTTGGGCTCGTACCTTTTCGTAATCTGGGCAGAAGATTGCTTAATACCCAGTTCAGGACCGAAATCCACCTTTAATTTAATAGCAGGTTTTCGCGCTTCAGGAAATGGTTCAGCCTCGATCACTGTGCCGATTCGCATGTCCAGCTCCATAAAATCTTCTATTGTTGCCATAAACATACCTCCTAAGTATTTTGTCATATATATTTACTTTCTTCTGGCATTCTTTAATGTGATCACAAAGGCAAGCAGGGCACCGACCAATGCTATTATGGCCAAAATAATTGAAGCAGCAAACATAGCGTGCACCCCTTTCTCTCATTTAAGGATACCAAAACTGGCGCAAATGCGCTAACATTCAAGTATTCACTGCTGGCCCGCAGCTTGTATTTCTTTCTGTTTACGTATATCATAAGAAAGGCAACATGAGGATTTTCACAAAGAAAGGCGTTATATAAGATGGATAAAAAGGTTTACTTCTTTATGATTGTATCGTTTGTTGTCGGTATGGTGGAATTAATCATCGGCGGCATACTCGATCTCATAGCAGATGATTTGCAGATCAGTCTGGGTCAAGCAGGATTTTTAATTACGATATTCTCGCTTATCTTCGCGATTGCCGGACCGATTCTTTTATACATGACTTCAAATATCGAACGGAAAAAACTCACGCTGATGTCGCTTGTGGTGTTTCTGGCAGGAAACATCGTAACCGTGTTCAGTCCGACCTATTCGATTGTTTTCCTTGGACGGATCATTTCAGCGATCAGCGGGGCACTGCTCATTATTTTATGTCTTGTGATGGCACCGAGTGTCGTGGAACCAAGATATCGCGGCCGGGCGATCGGCGTGGTGTCAATGGGTGTGAGCGGTTCCCTCGTACTTGGCGTTCCGATTGGCCTTGTCATTGGCAATGCTTTTGGATGGCGGGCGCCGTTTGTATTAATCACCATCCTGACAATACTTGCGATGATTGGGTTATGATCTTGATGGAGCGTGTTCCGGCGCGCCCTCCCGTACCAATCCGGACACAGCTTGCCACACTGAAAAATCGGAATGTGCTTTTTTCACATTTGACGACGTTTCTCTTCCTGGCTGGACATACAACTCTTTACGCCTATTTACGCCCCTTTTTGACCGAAACGATGGGGCTTGAGGGAACGATGATCAGTGTCGTTTATTTCGTGTTTGGAATTGCAGCGGTCAGTGGCGGTGGAATCGGCGGCGCTCTTTCAGATACACTTGGTACCAGACGAACAATTCTTGGATGTATTATACTATTTGCTTTGTCGATCTTCGCTATACCTTATAGCACATTTGCAGTCAGTCTCTTCTTGCTTGTGACAGTGATATGGGGGCGTTGAGCTGGGCAATCACGCCGGCGATGCAGAGTTTCCTGATTCAAACCGCTCCTGAAACATCTGATATACAGCAAAGCCTGAATAACTCCGCTCTTCATTTTGGGATCGCATTTGGGTCTTTTATTGGCGGTATCGCCATCGAACGAATGGCAGTCGTTCACAATGCGACGTTAGGCGGTTTGCTCGTAATATTGTCCTTTGGAACCGCGCTTCTTGCCATCCGCGCGGGTTCTACAAAACAAACAGCACAGGGGTCATAACCATGATTCCCTGTGTTTTTCGTTGTACGAATCGTTATAATTACTAATCACAATTGCGGTAAACTGCGAACTAACTTATGACTGCCTCATGCAGCCGCTCGGGGAAAACACTCCGCGTCCAGTGGGCACTGATGAGCCTCCTCGCGCTGAAAGATCTGCTCGTCGTGTTGCAAGTTACTTCAATGGTGTCGCACTCCTCGCAACTCGTAGCGTATTCGGTGAGGTTATGCTCGTCGCTGTGGGGTCTCATTTAGGCTTTTGCTCCCACGGGAGTCTCCGTGTTTTCCCCGAGCTAGTTGAGTGGCGCTCACCTTCCTGCTGGCCTTCTTAAGCAGAAGGATCGTCCAAGCCATTGACAAACATAAAGTGATTGGAGCGGAGGGAAGTCGACTCCTGCGGGAACAGCACGAGTCCGAAGACCCCACAGCGAGTACATTAAGGAGGGTCGGCTAAAACCGCCCTTTGCGGGCAACGTCGACATACCCCTTGCCGGGGCAAGGAGGCTGAGGCCGTGCCCGCGGCTAGAAGACACTGTG
This sequence comes from Lentibacillus sp. JNUCC-1, assembly GCF_009741735.1. NCBI lineage: Bacteria > Bacillati > Bacillota > Bacilli > Caryophanales > Bacillaceae > Lentibacillus > Lentibacillus sp. JNUCC-1. The sequence goes on along the minus strand of NZ_WHOH01000001.1, from coordinate 2,119,031 downwards.
AAAGTGATTTTCTTGAACAGATGTCGCACTTGAGCTGTTATAAAGTTAAAGCGACTTCCCGCAGCGCAAATCACGATTCTCTCATTGTGGTGGTTAGTTGCCAGAAGCAGTCATTTCAAGTTTTCACTGGTTCGCATTTTGTGTCGATTGTTCTTTAAGTGATGGTGTTTGTTAAACTTGGTGCTTTGTGGCGTATTTGGATTGATACATGGCGATGTCGGCTTTTTTGCATAGCTGTTCGACGTTTGTGCCGTCGTCGGGAGCAAATGATAGGCCGAGGCTGGCAGAGATGTGCAGGTTCGCCCATGCTTGATTTTCGGCAATAAGTCGCTGAACGTCATGAGCTATCTTATCGGCAACTTCATGAGCGCCAGAGCGATTTGTGTCTATCACCACAATCAAAAATTCATCGCCTCCAAACCGGAATGCCTGGTCTTTTGCAGTCAGATTCTCGTTAATAATCCGGGCGACCTCCCGTAGCATTCGGTCACCTTCATCATGGCCCAAATAATCATTGACTTGTTTAAAGTTATCTAGGTCCATCATTATAAATGCTGTCATCTCATTCTTGCTTACATTGCCTTTCCGGTTATAATCGGCAAATGCCGCCCGGTTTCGGAGCCCTGTCAATTCATCGTGAAACGCCAGATGCATGGGAGTCGATACCCATTTGACAATTAAATAAGACAACAATATGCTTACAACCACCACACTAAGCAATTGGATTAGGAAAACCCGTTTAAAGTGAAGCAGCGTTTGATTTAGTTCATCATGGTTGTATATAATTTCAATCGCTTTTTGTTGCGTCGTGCCTTTATCGAATTCTGAAGCATATGGGACATATCTGAATGTCGTAAGGTCTTTCCCTTTTACCTCTCTAATTTGATTGACATTAAGGCTTTCTTCAAAAGCTTTGCGTCTCTCCGGGGTCAGATGCTGCTCGGAAGTTGGCATTCCAAATGTCTGCCCCCCAGATTCAGCACATGGATGTCGTCGACGAGATCGTATTTGTCTACCAATGTTTTAATCTCACCAAAGATGTTAAACTGCTGAAAAATATCATCAGTATCCAGATATTTGCCCAGTTGTATTAAATACTCCCCATCGTCTGTCCCCGCATAGCTGTACTTTTTAACACGTCCGCTAGACTGTTCGATGTCCATCCCGTCATGGTGGAACTCTCTCAAACGACGTCTTTCTTCCAGCATTGGAATGAGCTTGGAACAACAAGCATTAAAATTAAGTCCTATATCTGGTTCATAACTGCTCGCAATAATGGTGTTCTGTTTATCAATTATGTAAATATCCATACCCGTCTGGTCTTTAAGTTCTGCATAATTCCATGATCTGACATCAGGTTCTGTCTTATACAGGTTAAGAAGCTCAGCAGTTGTTTCTCTCATTTGCTCAGCCGTGTTTTGATCGAAGAAATAATACGCTTTTTCGATTGTATGTAGAGATGCCTCAGCGGAATCTTCAATTTTCTCAAGCCGGAGCTGATTATTATGTTCAGTTGTTTCCTTCAATCTGTTATAATCTACTGTTAAGATTGTTATTGTTACAACACAAGCAAAAGATATCATCAATATAAATAATTTCAGTCCAAAATGGCGAATCACTGCTTAGGCGCCTACTTTCCATTTTTTAAGTTAGTTACATGTGCCCGTGTCTTTAGACCTAATTCACGGGCGTATATATTCTATCCGAAACCTACATAGCTCGCAAGGTTTCCGTTTTAATAATATAAAATCGTTATCATTGTAACATAATAATCGCTATTGCCTTCCAATTTATACCATATTTAATTTCAAAGTACACACAGAACATGGCGTATCTTCTGCAAAACTTTTATAATGTTATTTAAGAGAGAGATCCTGTACTTGCAATGAAGTAAAAAATCCAATACCAAAAGGTGAGTCGAATGAACACAAAAACATTCAGTCGCTTTATGAAATTCATGGGTGGCCGTGATTTAGCTTATGGATTGCTCATACTAATATTACTTGGCATTACAATCTATATTTACAATAAAGTATCGTTTATCTTCCATCCATTAATTGTTATCTTTTCGACGATCGTACCGCCAGTTATTCTGGCATTTATTGCTTACTACTTAATTAATCCTATTGTTAATCTGTTGGAAAAAGCGCATATTAAGCGCGTATGGGGCATTCTTATCATTATTCTCGGTATCAGCGGACTTTTAACAGGGGTCATTTTACTCTCGGCGCCTGCCATTGATGAGCAGGTAACAGACCTGGCACAGAAATTTCCTAAGTACATTACAAAGATGGCCGATGATTTTCAAAAATGGGTGAACCATTCGTTTCTTGGTCCGTATTATGATCAAGGCTATGAATGGGTGACCAGTCATTTAAGTGATCTTCCTTCTAAAATTACGACCTATTTGGGCGGCGCCGTCGAAGGGATCCGCAACGTGGCCAGCACCTTGACCCACATTGTTGTGGCGATAGTGACGTTCCCATTTATTCTATTTTTCCTGCTGAAAGATGGGGACCGATTCAAGCAATATTGCATTAATATTTTGCCGCCAAAATACAGAAATGATTTGAATCAGATTTTGAACAATATGGACGTGCAGGTCGGATCTTATATTCAGGGCCAGATTATTGTAGCGACTTGTATCGGTGTGCTTTTGTTCATCGGGTATTTGGTTATCGGACTTGAGTTTGCTCTGACGCTTGCCATAATTGCAGCTGTTACCAGTGTTGTCCCATATCTAGGACCTATGATTGCGATTTCGCCTGCTGTGATTATTGCGATTGTGGACTCACCATTTATGCTTTTAAAGCTTGCGATCGTGTGGGCAGCTGTTCAATTTCTTGAGGGTCATTTTATTTCGCCGAATATTATGGGCCGCACAATGAAGATCCACCCATTGACGATCATTATCGTACTGCTGGTTGCGGGGAATTTGTTCGGACTTGTTGGGGTGATTCTCGGGATCCCGGGCTATGCGATTGTTAAAGTGATCGTGCAATATTTGTACGGGAAATTCAAGAGACGGTACAACCGCTTTTACGGTGACGAGTATGGAGAGTATGAAATTAAGGGAGATCATAACGCCTAATTTTCCTGCTGGGGTGATGGTATGTGGATTTTGCTCGATGTTCTTGAGGTTCTTTTCTTTTCAATTGATATGCGAAACCCTGAGGAACACGATATCAATCGAAACATTGCTTATTTGAAAAAAGAACAGTGGTTTCAAGATTTACTTAACGATTCTGCCAATCAGCGTGTTGTCACAAGAAACAAGCAGGTGCGTAAAGTGATCGGGCGCATGAATCCTGATAAAATGCACCGTGCTGTCTATCATGATCGCCAACAAACGAAAATCACACACACGATATTGAAAAATACAGGTTAATCTTTTTGTAAAAGAACTGGAAGGAGGCTTCATATGAACCAACGTGCAACACTTCTTGCAGGACTTGTGATCGTGATCTGGGCTTCGTCTTTTGCCGGTGTAAAAGCAAGCCTGCTTGGCGGATACACACCGGCCCATTTGGTGCTCGTCCGTTTTCTGGTTGCATCAGCTCTTTTTATGCTGTATGCCCTACTGCCAGGTGTTCATTTAAAACTTCCACGAAAAAAAGATTTACTTCGAATTGGTGTGCTTGGATTTTTGGGCATTACGGTTTATCACTCTGCATTAACGTTTGGTGTCCAGACCATCACAGCAGGCAGTGCCAGTTTGATCGTTGGTTCTGCCCCCATCTTCACTGCCATCATTGCCTCCATCGCTCTCAGAGAACGGATGGAATTATTCAGCTGGATTGGGTTAGGTGTCGGGTTTTCTGGCCTTTTGCTTATTACATTTGGATCATCACAATCAGCGTTCTCCCTTTCAGGAGGAACGCTGATTGTCCTTGTAGGCACGATCGCAACCTCTTTTTTCTTTGTGTTCCAAAAACCGTTATTCAAACGTTACAAACCGATTGAACTGACGGCTTATTTCACGTGGGCCGGAACCCTGCCAATGCTTGTATTTATGCCCGGACTCGGCGGTAATCTCATGGAAGCGACGACTGGTGCTCACATAGCAGCCTTGTTTGTGGGGATATTCCCTGCCGCTATTGCATACGCCATGTGGGCCACGGCCCTATCATACGGCAATGCCGGCCCGGTTACTGCAATGATGTATCTGGAACCTGCCATTGCCATTCTAATTGCCTGGATATGGCTGGATGAATGGCCGAGTGTGCTTTCATTAACTGGCGGCGCCATAGCAATTTCAAGCGTCTTTATCGTGAACTTTTTCGGGAGAAAGCGGTATGGAAAGAGAGGGAATGCCAAGTGAGCCCCTCAGGAATTTCGAGCTGAATATCGTTGTTAGGACCACAAGACAGCCATTACCGTACTAATGAGCGGGAAAGCCCATTCCTTCAGGTGTGGGATGAGAGCGAATATATTAAGACATGATCTTAAAAATAAAAGGTTCAAAACAATTAAAATAAAACTGGAACATATGTTCTTGATTTGATATAATACAGTTGAGGAGGTGAAATGGTGCCAACAATTTCTCTGAAAGTAGAATTGCTAAAGCCGACAATAGAAAAACAAAATGTGTATCAAACAATGACACAAACAAACACGGATTTCGCTAATTGGCTTTTAACTTATGACGATCTGAACAAAGCGACATCCAAAGTATTCAAGCTGTTCTCATCCAACAAACAACTGCCCTCAGCAGTTGTTAATCAAACGATTCGGGACGTGAAAAGTCAAAAGAGACACCAAAAAGCGAAAAAATATAAACGGCTCTGGTGTGCTTTCAATAACCAAAACGCCAAAATAGAATATGACAGGCTTTATAAAATCAGCTTCCCGACACTTGAAAAACGTATCGGCGTGCCTTTGGTCGTCCGACCGTTTCAGCAAAAATGGCTCGATAAGATTTTAAACGGTGAAGCCAAACAAGGTACGGTTGACCTTTTTAAAAAGAGAGGCCGCTGGTTTGTGACAATTGCCATTTCCTATGACGTAGAAAAAACGACCAATGAGAAGGTATTGGGTATTGACCTTGGGTTGAAAAACATCGCCACATGCAGTGTCGGCACGAAAAGTTTATTTTTTAAAGGCAATCAAATAGCCTTCAAAAGAAGAAGATTTTCTTCAAGAAGACGCCAGCTGGGCAAGCTGAAAAAACTTCAAGCTATCAAAAAATCAAAAGATAAAGAGTCCCTTTGGATGAGAGAAATGAATCATACCATATCCCGTCGAATCATACGGTTTGCCAGGTCCAACGGTGTTGGACTGATCAGAATGGAAGATTTGACAGGTATTCGCATGGCTAAATCAAAAAAAGAAGCAGGCAGAAACCTAAACAATTGGAGTTTCCATCAGCTTCAGACATTCATTCAGTATAAAGCAGAAATGGCAGGCATCACGGTTGAATATGTCGTGCCAAATTATACATCGCAAACATGTAAATGCGGAAATTGTGACAAGCAAAACCGCAATGGTTTGAGGTTCAAATGTAAAAAGTGCAGCTATAAAAACCACGCGGATTTAAATGCAAGCATCAATATCGCAAAAGCCCTGTCAGGCATCTCCAAACATAAACAAGTTATATAACTCGTGTACCGGTAACAGGTATACCGCCAATTGCGGTACAATTCATAACGCAGTTGGACGGGGCCATGGCAGCCCCCTTAACTTGAGGCTAGTTCAAAACCGAAAGGGACCGCGAACGTCTTAGCACTCGAGAATCCCACTGCTTTAGCTGTGGGAGTGTCAATTGTTATCATCTGATGGTTCTTGTTCGCCTGGGTCCAGTTCTTCCGAAAATTCCGTTTGAAGTTGACCAGTCCATGCTGGTGTGGTCGCGGTAGTCTTCTCCTCTGTTTGTTCTAAAATCATCCGATGAATAAAAGGTTCCACGAACGATATGAAAAATGCTGCCGTTAGTGAAAGTGCCATAATTGGCTGGTCTGTCCCAATCGAATAATTCCCAAGCAGCCACAACCCGACAAACAGTAAGGCGAAATCGCTCAGGGTTGCTGTAAGATTGCCCGCTGTTCTCAAAATGAGCACGTCTCCAATGACATATGTCGTTACAGTCATAATAAGACTGATCAGCAGCAAATTAGGAATCGTCGTCGCGTTTGTCATCCCAAAGATTGAAAGCACCAATACTGAAATTGCAATAAATTTAATTCCAAGTATTTTTAAATGATTCATTTTGCATCCCGTCCTTTTTACGAATATATAAGTAGTATTTGCCAATTGAAGAGAATTATAACGATGTTTGACAAATGAACGGGGATTCGCTTAGATGGAGAAAGAATGTACCTTAGGGAGCGATGGAACAGTGATGATTTTTGTGGATGCTGATGCAAGTCCAGTTAATAATATAGTAATAGAAGAAGCTCAAAAGGAAGGTTTACCTGTAAAGCTCGTGAAAAGTATTAACCATTTTTCACATGATGAGAAACAGCCTGGTGTTGAAACAATCTATGTCGATGCTGGAGCAGATGCCGCAGATTACCGAATTACGGGGCTCGTTGCGCGGGGGGATATTGTCATAACACAAGATTACGGACTCGCCAGTCTATGTTTGGCAAAAGGCTGCTACGTCCTGCATCATAAGGGTTTTGCTTATACGGCTGATAATATTGACCGCCTCCTGACCATGCGTCATGCTGGTGCCAAAGCACGCCGCGCTGGTTATAAAACGAAAGGTCCTAAGGCGCTTACTGATGAGGACAAGAATACTTTTCGAAGGCTGTTGGTCCAAACGATTAAACGCGCCGATCAACGGGAAGAGTGACTATAAAAATGAACTGTATGGAATAGGAGTGCTTGATGTATGGATTTGCAGCCACCTTTTCAACCATTGCCGCCGGAATTTTACCAACAACCGACGTTAGAACTGGCTCGGTCACTGGTCGGACATATCCTTGTGAAAGATACCGAGGAAGGCCTAACCGCTGGTGTTATCGTGGAAACAGAAGCATACTTAGGTGAGCATGACCAGGCTGCACATAGCTTCGGCAAACGCCGGACAAAGCGGACAGAAATCATGTTCAGCGAACCCGGGCATGTGTACACCTACACCATGCACACCCACTGCCTCATTAATGTGGTCGCCGCCGAACCCGGCAACCCCCAGGCCATCCTGATCCGGGCAGTAGAGCCAGTGTACGGCATCGAATTGATGCAGGCCCGTCGTCCTGTTGATAAAATGAAAAATCTCACCAACGGGCCAGGCAAGCTCACAAAAGCCATGGGTATTGAGATGAGTGACTATGGCCGGACATTTTTCCAGCCGCCACTCATCATTGCGGAGGGGGCGTCTGTTGAAAACATCGCAACAGGCCCACGCATTGGCATAGACAACTCCGGGCCCGCGAAGGATTACCCGTATAGATTTTGGATAAAGGACAACCCTTACCGGTCGAGGTAGGATTTCCCAGTAAATAGAAAAAGCTCATGCCAGGGGATTCGTGCTTGGCATGAGCTTTTGAGCGTCGTAATGAACGGCTTGAGCGAAGAAATTTTCAGCCCGAGCGAAGAAATAATCCTAATGAACGAAGAAATTATCGGCCCGAGCGGAGAAATAATCCTAATGAACAAAGAAATTATCAGCCCGAACGAAGAAATTAAATTCATAAATGAAGCATTAAGGTGTGTGTGTGTGTGTGTGTGTGTGTGAAGCTTTAATTCTGCTCCTCTCTCTCGTTTCTCCACTCGTCAATGTAAAGATCTACAGGGTCCAAAGTCATGCCAGAAGGAATTCGGATGTAAAGCATTTGAGTACTGAACATTCGTCCATCCTCCACGTCTATCCAAGGATCATCCTCACTCGCCACGATCCTATCCCCACTATCAAAATGCGAGTCATTTGAAAACTCTTCTTTAATTTCGGCAAACCAGTCGTCTTGAGTAAACTGCCTAATTGTAAACTCTTGCTTCATCATGGATATTTCTTCTTGTTTTCGCCTTGGCGTTTCCACAATAAGTCCGTTACTCTCCAGATTTACCGAGGTTTCTGGAATCAACCCTGTTGTGATATCAATTCCCTCAATCACATTAGGGGTCACATACAACGTTGCTTCAATTATACCGTCATTTTCTTTTTTAGTCTCAACAACCACATTCAAGTTATCCTGCTCTTCACCATGAACGATAAGATTCAACTCTTGAGCATCTGTTTCCATTTTCCATTCATCCACCGTGTAATCCTGAAGTTCATCCTTAAAATGATCCATCTCAGATGTCATGTATAAACTCGGCACCTTTTCTTTTTCAAAAACCCGCTCCGACACGACATCAGATTCAGCTTGAAGCGGGAGAAAAAATGAAACGACAAACGCCGCTACTAAAACAATGGCATACAACGAGAGCACCCAATTTCTAATCACATCGTTTCTTTTACCAAGTCTGGATATCCGAATGCCAAGCACAACAACCATAGCAATTACAAATAACATAATGGTAATTGGCATCAAACTTTGTAAAGCAAACATCAGGCTCTAACCTCCTTTTTCCCTAACAAGAAGAACGCCCCGGTAAACAACACGACAGCCGTAATCGCTGTTTTCAAGATAAATAACAGCAGATTTGTTTCTCCAGCATAAAATATAAAGATTTCCCCTATGACTGAGGTATCTATAGTCCATTCATCAAAAAACAAAGCGCCAACGAACAGTACAGGAAGTAAAAAGATAAATACGCGATGCAGCTGAACCATACTCCCGATCAAATACCCCAACGCACCAAACATCAATAAATAAAACGTTGCGCCTAGAATACCAATTAATGGATCTAAAACAGGTGAGACGTCATCAATCATCCCTATGAAATTGTCTTTTTCTGTAAGATAAAATGTCAAAATCCTATATAAGTAATTGACCAAAGTAGCAGTAACAGCCCCGATCACACTTGCAGTTATCAAAAACAATATATTAGCAATGTGCTGAGATGTGTGGTTAGTGACAAAGAGAAAATCATCTTCACGATATGCTCGTGTCATCATAGTTATGGCGTTGATGGTAACCCACAAAAAAGTGAAAATTAAAATCACATCACCTGTGTATGAATTCAAGGACACATACATGCCGTATCCCCCGCCGCCACTAGAACTGACAGGGCCGCTCGAAAACAACAATGCCATAAGCTGCAACACAACGAGAGAGGTAAACACCTGATGATATGCTTTCAGTTTATAGCGATACTGTTTCCAAACCACTTGCCCCATCGTCACTTTATTTGAAGACATCATCAATTCCCCCTTTCGCTTTGGCTGTCAGGTATATACACGCATCACTCGGGCTTATCGGGGCTACTTGGATGCCCATTTTTTCAGCCTGATCTATCGGAAAGTCACGCTTGACAACCGCTTGCATTGTCTCTGTTGCGATCTGTTTTTTATCATGCACCGTCTTATCATACAACCATTGTCCAAGCACAGCAGACGGCCCTGTCAGGCGCACTGCATATTCCTGCAGCTCCTCTATGGGCAGGTGGAGAACCTTTTTCCCCTCATCAAGCAAAAGGACATCTTCAAGCATATGGTCCAGCTCATTTAAGTAATGGCTTGATACAATAATGGTCCGCGGATGCGCGAGATAATCCTTTAAGAGCAGCCTGTAGAAGTCTTTCCTTACCGAAGCATCCATCCCTGTCGTTGGCTCATCCAATATGGTCAAAGGCGAACGGGACGCCAGCCCAAAAATAATATTGAACGTTGTTTTCTTACCTTTTGACAGCCGCTTGTGCTTTTGTTTGGCAGGCAGGGCAAAGTAAGTCATCAGCTTCTGGGCAAATTCCATATCCCAGTTATGATAAAACCGTTCGCCTTCTTTTAGTAATTCACCTAATGTCAATGCATCAGGAAAGACCATGTGATCATCTACTAAGATGCTGTTTGCAGAGACGTCCAGACTAGTAAATGGCCGTTTCCCAAACACCATAGCCTCTCCTGATGTTTCTTTTAAGAAGCCCGCGAGGATTTTCAACAGGGTTGTTTTACCCGCTCCATTGCGCCCAATGAGGCCCGTAATGGTATTTGGCTTGATTTCAATCGTTAAATCCCAAAGTGCATAATTGCTATGAAACGTTTTTCCCAGTGTCTTTGTCTGTATAATTGGCGCCTCCATTTACTTCTCCCCCTTAAAATCATCAATTGTTTCCTGAAGCATATCGATCAATTCTTTATGATCAATTTGCAGATGCTGAGCTTCAGACACAACTTCGCGAAGCATCCGCTTTAATGTTTCATTCTTTCTTTTCTCCAAAACGCGGTCTCGGGCCTGGTCTGTTACGAACTTTCCTAAACCGCGTTTGTTGTATAGAATGTCTTCCTCAAATAACATATTTAACCCCTTGGCAGCAGTGGCGGGGTTGATGTTAAACATGTCGGCGAGCGTATATTGGGAGTGGACTTTATCATGCGGCTTAAACTGCCCATTCAATATCTCATTTTCAATCCACTCAGCAATTTGTATGTAAATGGGTTTCGTGCCATTCATATCAAGCAAGCGCATACGCCCCCTTTCTTTAAGTGATTCAGTGCATTAGTTGTGTAATGTAGTGTATTACGCCGTTCCGAAATTGTCAATACAAAAAATGCTTCCTCAATTAGAAGAAGCATTGTAAAGCAGTTGTTATACGGATTTTTTTTGATCGGGAAAGACAGTGTAGGACCAGGATGCAATCGTATCTATTGCAAAGACAACGGACCACACCTTACTGATCTGGGCAATCGTTTCATGCGTATAAGGCGACCCTTCCGCACCTTCATTGGCAAACCAGGAGAAGTCAGTCAGGTAATAAATGAAACTATGACTCTGGTCCCCGACATTCAGCCAAAACATATAATGTACCACGATAAAAATAGAGGCATGAATATACCACCACAACCGATTTTTTCGGGCAATGACAGCAGGATCCTTAGCCCGCTCCATCTGTTCAATATCTTTTTCAGTCAGGAGTTGTACTCCACGCCATTTCCCGACTTTTTCCTTGATATATCGATCGAGTTTTTTGAAGTCATTGATGCCAAACGTTACCGCATAGATCAGGAAAATCCCCACCACGATCTGGAAATTGGAAATCTCACCGGTTTCGTTGTAAACCAGCCAGGCTAGGGCGGCTTCTATAATCATGGTCAAGAGGAATAGACCCAGAAACCATCTGCTCAGTCTAACTTTAGAAAATGCATACCTCAGCAGCAAAAAAGCAATCAAAAAAAGAGATGACAGCACTTCAAGGCTGATAAACACTTCCCATTGATAAGTTACAAATCGACTCGTCATCACGTATCCCCGCTTATTTAATATTTCCTTATTTGAGTATGACGGAAGGGGTTAAGTTTAGCAACCTTGTTGTCGGCTTAGCAAGTCACTGCCAGACCAAACTGTTCCGTACCAGAAATCGTCCATCAAATTGAATTGGAACACCTTCACCATTTCGTTCTGCGTGAATGTGCAAGTGGGGCTCAGAAGTATTGCCTGAATTCCCGACATAACCCAGCAACTGACCTGTTTCAACCCCTTCGTTTTCTTGAACAGTCACACTCCCTTCCTGCATATGAGCTATAAGGACATTGACATCTTCTTTGTCACAACGGATCTGCACAAAATTTCCTTCTGGCTTCTCAGGATTGGCTTCAGGCGGTGTCAAGTCCGGCATATCGTTACGCGCTTCTATAATTGTTCCAGCGCACGGGCTGGACAACTTAGCGCCGTAAATGGCATATTTGTCAAGTTCTTCTGGATACATACCTGACGTGCGGATTCCGAGTTTATTTAACTGCACAACATCCAATGCATAGCGTTGTTCAGGATGAGCATTATGATAATTAATGCTCGTCGAAGCACCGCCATGTCCAACATAATACGTGCCATTTTTTAATGGGAACTCGAGCTCAACCGCTTCTTCATCAGGGGAATATCCCGAGAAAATCCCAATATGATAAGAACCGAATAAAAGTGCTAACGCAATGTAAAAAACAAACATCCCTTTATCTTTACCCGTATATTTCGCGGCGGGCATTGTCCTGATCCGACGCCAGCCCACATAAAGCACAACAATCAGAATCAAGGGCCAGAGATACCTGAGATAATAACTGGTCCAATCCCACCGTCCGGAGAAAAACACCCATGACGTATAAACTATAAGCATTATAGCCTGCAGCACCCAATCGAGTTTTCCTTTAAACTTGCCCATTAAAAGAGACACAACCAACACAGCTGGCAGAATCACTTGAAAAAATAGCAGCTGCACAATTGCAAATGTCAATTGACTCTCCTCCTTTCATTCATCGTATGCCTTATAATTTTCGTTTGTAATACAGAATGGCCACGCCGTGTACAATGAAAGTTATTAAGATTAACACCCAAATATAGGTGCGGTAACCTTCGTATGGCATACTGTCGGCAAAATCATTGTATACCGTCTCGATGAGCCATCCAATCGGTAAAATTGGAGAAGCTACGATATATGATTTGTTGGTAATCATTTGTCCCCGTTCATCTTTCCCTTCTGAACCCCATTGAAATTTAAAGATGACATACAAAGAGGCCAAGAAAAAAGGGACGAGTACCAAAAACGAAATCCCTTTAAATAATTCAACGGTCAATTCGGATCACCTTCCTTTTTCTCATACTGAAAAACATCATTTATGTCTACGTTAAACAGATGTGCCAATTCAAATGCGAGTTTCAGAGATGGATTGTATCGGTTATTTTCAATAGAAATAATCGTTTGCCGGCTTACTCCTACCCGTTCTGCGACTTCCTTTTGTGACCATTTCCGCTCTGCCCGCAGAACGGCAAGACGATTATATAATATTCCTGTTTCTTTCAAGGTTAAAGCCACCTCCCACCTTATGGTAATATATTTTTTACATTAAGTAAAGTATTTTTTACATAAAAGGTATTTGTGATGTAATAAATACGTTCACTAAGTTTAAATTCTGCCCTTCATTTAAGTGCTACGATCGTTATCATCAGCTTTCTTTTCATTGTAAGATATGTCATAATATAGGAATATACTGTCTTTTAGCAAAATCACTTTCTAGATTAAAGATGCTTTCGTATAGATTGTTGTTATTTATTAAAGCACAATATAAGTAAACTGCGAACTAACTAGTTAGATTTAATTTGGGATTTTATGACTGCCACTGGCAACCGCTCGGGGAAAACACTCCGCGTCCAGTGGGCGCTGATGAGCCTCCTCGCGCTGCTGAGCTGCACCCCTAATGTTGGACACCATATCCAACATTAGGAGGTATAAAAATGTCCAAGTTTACCAAAGTTTTTAAGTTACAAATAGCTAAAGACTATGTGGGCGGAAAGTTCAGTTACCGAGACCTGGCAAATAAACTCAACATTGATGAATCTGTGATTAGGTATTGGGTGTTGTTATTTCAACACCATGGTGATAAGGCATTTGATTTTCCCTATACAAACTATTCGAGAGCCTTTAAACTAAAGGTAATAGAATTCATTAATGAAACGCATTATTCCATTCGAGAGGCATCTGCCATTTTCCATATACCTGATCCTTCTATGGTTCGAAGGTGGAGGAAAAAGTGGGAGAAAAGTGGAGAAGATGCCCTTGAATCAAGAAAGGGGCCTTCTGTTATGAATTCTCGCACTCAAAAGAACAAGCAGGAACCTGAGAATCAATCAATAGAAGCTATGGAAAAAGAGCTCGAATACCTTCGTATGGAGAATGCTTATTTAAAAAAGTTGAGAGCCTTGGTTCAAGAAGACCAATCACCAACAAAACCAAAACAAAAGTAATACTTGAACTAAGGCATAAATTCCCGGTGAGTAAGCTTGTAAAGGTTGCAGGTATTAAAAGAAACACTTATTACTACAACGTCAATCTTTTAAAACAACCGGACCCTGATCGCAAGTGGAAAAGAAGAATTAATTTTATTTATCACCGACACAGAGGCCGTCTTGGCTACCGTCGCATAACAGATGTCCTTAAAGAAAAAGGCCATGAAATAAATGAAAAAAAAGTACTTCGGTTAATGAGAGAGCTCGGGATCCATTGTGTCGTCCGAATGAAAAAATACAAGTCGTATAAAGGCCCATCAGGCAAGGCAGCACCAAACGTTCTTGAGCGTAACTTCAAAGCAGAAAAGCCGAATCTAAAATGGGTTACTGATGTAACGGAATTCAGGCTGTTTGGCGAAAAACTGTACCTTTCACCTGTATTGGACCTGTTCAACGGGGAAATCATTACGTACACACTTCAAAACAGGCCTACGTTCGATCTGGTGGAAAAGATGTTAGATCAAGCCTTGGAACACAAAAAGGACAGCGACGAACTGTTAATTCATTCTGATCAGGGCTGGCATTATCGAATCCCCCGATATCGGAAAAAGCTCGAGCAACATAACATTACACAAAGCATGTCCCGCAAGGGGAACTGTTATGATAATGCCGTCATAGAAAACTTTTTTGGGATACTAAAATATGAATTCCTGTATTTAGAGGAATTTGACAGCATTGAGCACTTTAAAAAAGAACTGGAAGACTATATTTATTACTACAATCATTTAAGAATCAAATCAAGATTAAATCGAAAAACCCCAGTAGCTTATCGTAAGCTCTTTGAGTTAAATGCATAAAACCGAGTGTCCAATTTTATGGGTCCAGTGCACTGCGCGCTGTGGGGTCTCATCTAGGCTTTTGCTCCCACGGGAGTCTCCGTGTTTTCCCCGAGCTGAGTGAGAAGTGTCGACCTTCCTTCTCGCTTTCGTGGGTAGAACGGTTGAAAGTGTGAATCAGCATATAGGGATTGAAAAACATTAACGGAAATAAATCTCATAGTAAGCCAAGATTATCACTAATAAGGAACCTCACCTGTCAGTGGGCGGCCCAAGAAGTGTTCACGTTCATACCTGATTTCTTAAGTAGAACCGTCCAAGTCACTGAAAGAACATAAAGTGATTGGAGCGGAGGGAAGTCGACTCCTGCGGGAACAGCACGAGTCCGAAGACCCCGCAGAGGTGGTTTTCCTCGAGGAGGCTAAGGCCGTGCCCGCGGAAAGCGACTTCCCGCAGCGCAAATCACGATACTCTCATTGTGGTGGTTAGTTGCCAGAAGCAGTCATTCAAGTTTTCATTAGTTCGCAGTTTGTGTCGACTGTTCATTAGGTGTTTAACTATGAATCTGGCATTTTTCAGAAATGAAGTCTTACAATAAATTTTAGGATGTGTGATATGAATGTGGGAAAAAACATCCAGTCTTGAGTCAGACCATAAAAATGATTTGATGTTGTTTGCTTCTGGTATTCTCATTTTTATCGGTGGACTCACAGGTAAACCGCTGCTTTTCATGATCAGCGGGGTCTTTATTTTATATTATCTTTTAAACTACATATATGATAAAAACATCAGCGACAAACTTCTGCTCAAGAATGAACAAGAAGTCATCAGACTCTTCCCTGGAGATCAAAGCATTCTTTCTTTTACGTTCGAAAATAAATCCAGATATCCATATTTAAATGGAAAATTACGTTTTGATACGGGGAATGCCATTTCTATAGATACGGATGCAAACCAACCCGGCCAGAAAGAACATCAGCATATACTTCCATTAACCATGATCAGCAAAGGTAATACAGTACTTGAAGTTCCTATATCTGCTAAAAAGAGAGGATCCGTAAAAATAGTCAATATTGATTACCGTTTCCCTCACCTGTTTAAATTTCATCTCATTCAACTCTCTTATCTGCCATACTTTCAAAAAGAAATCATTGTTTATCCAAGGCCGTTAGTCATTCCTGGCCTAGATGATTATTTTCACACAGCCCCAGGTGAACAGCGTTTTTCAATGTCCCCTTTTGAAGATATTGAAAACCGGATTGGTACACGTGACTATCAATATGGCGATCCATTTCACCGTATCAATTGGAAAGCATCTGTTAAAGCACAGCAACTGCAAACACATACATATGAAAAGGTCATTGATGCCTCGCTCGTATTTATCATTAATCTGGAACCGCAAGAAAGCTGGAATACAATGGCATCAAGCAGTCAGACCGAGAAGAATCTTTCTTATGCCGCCTATTTGAGTCAGTTTGCAACAGAGCGGAAGTATCCTTTTGAGTTGTACCTGAACATAAGAAAATCCGGATCAACGCCATATGTACACTTGCCTGAAGGCGCTGGAATGTCTCATTATATGCGCAGTCTGGAATTGCTTGCGCGTGTCAATGAATACCCAATCACATTCCCAGCAGAGCAGATGATGTATCGAATTGGCCAGGCATTCAGCAGACCTAAAACCATGATCATAATCGGTCCGATCTCGGATAGAACAAAGCGAATATTGAATGAATGGAGCACATTTCATCGTGTCATTCATCTCTCAGAAGCGGCCGATCAAGCATTC
This sequence comes from Lentibacillus sp. JNUCC-1, assembly GCF_009741735.1. Taxonomy (NCBI): domain Bacteria; kingdom Bacillati; phylum Bacillota; class Bacilli; order Caryophanales; family Bacillaceae; genus Lentibacillus; species Lentibacillus sp. JNUCC-1. Next base: position 2,102,649 of record NZ_WHOH01000001.1, on the reverse strand, counting down.
CTTCGTCCTATAGGAAGGGGCAGTGCCTCTTGATCAAAAACAACTCTGTTCTTATAACATTAACAGCCCAGTTCCTGTCTGAAGGGATTCTTGTATTTCTGTTGTTCAGCCCTGTATTTTATTATTATTACGACTGGATACCTTATTGGTCCTATCTATTCGTGTTATTATTCATTGCATTTTTCTTTATGGTTCTTTCCCGTTTTACCAAGCAATTTTTTTGGTATATCGTTGCGGCCCCTTTTTTATGTGTTTTATACATATTGGCCGGACTTCCAATGGTACCAAGTGCTGCTTTTGCCGTTGTGCTGACATGGCGTTATAGCAAGCTCCGAGACGACGTTTATTTGGAAATCAGCATCAAATACTTTCAGTGGACTGCTGTTCTCGTCGCTGTCCTGACTTTTTCTTATAACAATTGGGAAGTCGTTGGTTTTCTTCTCCTGCAATTGTTCATCATTATATTTGGTCATATGGCCAGCAACGCCGCAATTGTTAGCAGAGATAAACGCAGTGCGTTGATTAAAAAGTTAGGTTTGATACTCAGCGGTATGATTCTTGTGGGCAGCACGGCCTTAGTACTGCTTAAGGTGTATGGAGTGAATGTTTTTCTTTTGTTCTGGAGCAGTGTCATTGTGCCAATATGGGACCTTGTTGTTACAGTTATCGCTTTTGTCGCGAGTCTGCCGATTTATTTATTCGAGTTGTTGAATATCGAGCCATCGGAGATTCAGGATTCTGAGGATGAGCAAGAAATGAATACCGGATCGAATGCCGATACTTTAAGGCACACCATAGATGACAACTCTTCAACTGACGCTTTTATCAGTTTTGTTTATATTCTGCTTGGAGCGATCCTCCTCGCGATATTGTTAATTTACGTTTATCGAACAATCAGGCGAAGGTTCATGACTGATGAAAGTGATACACAATCATCAGCGTTAGTTACATACACAGCAGAAAACGCTGGAAAGGACAAACAGAACGTATTTACCAAGTTGAACCGTTTCTTTAACCGACAGCCGAGTCACCCTGTTCGTAAAATGATTTTTCAGTTTGAACGAAAAGCAGAGAAAACTGGAAACGGACGCGAGCCTTCAGAAACACTACAAGAATGGTTTAAACGTGTCAGCTTGGATGTGGATGTTTCTGCATACGAGAAAGTGCGTTATGGAGAAGTTGATGTTTCAGAAACAGAAATCAAGCAGTTAAGAGAAGCGCTGAACGCGTGGGAATTTTAATGGGGGTTTAAAAATGGAAAATATACAGCTTGCAAAAGAGAAAATCAACCAAGTGATTTACGGAAAAGACAATGTCGTCGATCTATTCTTTATCGCCTTGCTCGCAGGCGGACATATACTTTTGGAAAGTGTGCCCGGGACTGGAAAGACAAAACTGGCAAAAAGTTTCGCAAAAGTCATGGACGGAAGTTTTAGTCGGGTACAATTCACACCTGATGTACTGCCAAGTGACGTAACGGGCATACGCTTTTTTAACCCAAAAGACCAACAATTTGAGCTTCGAGTTGGCCCGGTGATGACGAACGTTTTTTTGGCAGATGAAATAAACCGAGCTACTCCAAAGACACAATCAAGTCTGCTGGAGGTCATGGAAGAATTTCAAGCAACGGTGGACGGCGAGACAGTTTATATGCAGCCGCCTTTCATTGTGATAGCAACGCAGAATCCGGTGGAAAGCAATCATGGTACTTTCCCTTTGCCTGAAGCACAGCTGGACCGTTTTTTATTTAAAATAGACCTTGGGTACCCTGCCGCAGAAGAGGAAAAAAAGATTCTTACAGCTTATCGTCAAAACGATCCATATGACGAACTTGAAGCAACTCTGACTAAAGACGAAATCAATGACATGCAAAAACAGGTTAAAGCAGTCACTGTTTCAGATGTTGTTTCAGATTATCTGCTGGCACTTGTCCACCAGTCCCGTGAAAATCCTGATGTAGAATTGGGGATCAGCCCGCGCGGTATGCTTGGATTAATGCGGGCTGCTCAGGCCAAAGCATACTTGGAAGGCCGCAATTTTATAACGCCGGAAGATGTCAAAACGCTGGCGTCATATGTCTTCATTCACCGTCTCATTTTAACCATGGAAGCCTCGATTACAAAAACGCCCAATCAGGTCACTAATGAGATCATGAGACAAGTCCCGGTTCCAGTTGAGGGAAAAGTTTAAAAGTGAGACGCTCGCCTCTTCAACGTTGGCCGTTGTTCGCGTTTAGACGAGGTGCACTGAATAATTGCCCTTTCTGAAGCACATGGCTTAAGAAACTTGCAGCATCACCTTCAAATGTGAAAAAGCGCGCTTGGTTTTCCTGATCAAAGACGAGAAGGTACGGATTGTCTTCCGTTGAATATAAAATAACGACCTCATCGATTAATTCGTGAATCCATTGGTTATTGACCTCAACGGGTGGGTTCAATGGAACTCTGATCATGTATCCTTCATTGGGAAGCGGACTTACATCTCGGTACACATCTGTTAAGTGTTGTAAAAATGACCCCGCTTCCTGTTGCAGTTGTTTTGATGGAGAAGCTGTAAAGACAACTTTTCCCTGGACAGTGTCAAACACTTCGATATCTCTTGTCTCTGCAAATGTAGAGGATTGACTGAAGAAAATAAGGGCTAAAGCAGCTGAAGTTACTATGATAAGTTTTTGCATAACTATCACCTCATGAGTTAGTATCCCCACATGTGATTATGCATACAAAAAGCTTTGAAGATATTGGTGTACCGGACGGGATATCGGCGTTCACGATAATATATCAGCGCTCATGACAATATATCAGCGATCACGATAATATATCAGCGATCATGACAATATATCGGCGATCACAGCAATATATCAGCGCTCACAACAATATATCGGCGATCAGGACAAGATATCGGCGATCACGATAATATATCAGCGCTCATGACAATATATCGGCGATCACAGCAATATATCAGCGATCACAGCAATATATCAGCGATCACAGCAATATATCAGCGATCAAGACAAGATATCGGCGATCACGGCAAAATATCAGCGCTCACGACAAGATATCAGCGCTCGGACCAAGATATCAGCGCTCAAGACAAGATATCGGCGCTCGGGCCAATATATCGGCGCTCAGAACAATATATCAACGCTCGGGCCAATATATCGGCGCTCAGAACAATATATCAACGCTCAAGCCAAAATATCAGCGCTCGGACCAATATATCAGCGCTCAGAGCAATATATCAGCGCTCAAGCCAAGATATCAGCGCTCGGGCCAATATATCGGCGCTCGGACCAATATATCGCCGCTCAGAACAATATATCAACGCTCAAGCCAAGATATCAGCGCTCACGCTTCTCATCGTCCCCATCAAAAAAGAGCCTTCTCACGAAGGACTCTTTTTACATTTGCTGTAGGCGCTCAATGCGACTTTCGATTGTGGGGTGTGTTGCAAACCAGCTGCCGCGTTTCTTGCGTTTCTTTTTTAAAGGCACATCGATGTACATGGCCGCAGTCGCACTGTCGGCATGTTCAACATCTCGGGGATCACCACTGATTTTCTTTAAAGCGTTGATCATCCCGACAGGATTACGTGTTAGTTCAACAGCAGTTGCATCCGCCAGATATTCGCGATTCCTGGAGACGGCTAGCTGAACAAATTGGGCAGCGAGCGGGGCCAGAATCACCAATACGAGCGCAACGATCATCAGGATTGGGTTCTGTTTCTGATTGCCGCGGCTGCGTCCTCCGCCAAAGAGAAGCATGCGCGATCCAAAATGGGCAAGCATTGCAACCACGCCTACCAGAGCGATACAGATCGTCATCAGTCGAATGTCGTAATTACGAATATGCCCGATTTCATGCGCCGCAACACCAGCGAGTTCTTCTCGGTTTAACTTATCCAATAAGCCGGTTGTAAAAGCGACAGCCCCTTTCTCAGGTTTAATGCCTGTCGCAAAAGCGTTTGGAGAAGGATCATCCATCACATACACTTTAGGCATTGGGATTCGAGCTGCGATTGACAGTTCCTCAACGACATTAAACAGCTCAGGGTAATCTTTTTTCTGAACCTCGCGGGCTTTAGCCATGCTGAGAACTTGAGAGCTGGCAGATAAATACGTGATTGGAACATATATCGCTAAGATAATGACCGTAATAATCAGTCCTGTTAGCGGATCATTGCCAAACAGATATCCAATCGCCCAACCAATTACAAGGACCAATACGGTAAACAGAGTGACTAGAAAAACCGTTTTTCGTTTATTGTTTAAAATCTGTTTATAGAGCATAGGCGGCCTCCGTTAGAAACTCACATCTGGCACTTCTCGTTCTTCTTCTGGAATCGTGAGCTGGTCCTCCCGATTAAAGTTGAACATGCCGGCAATGATGTTGGTCGGAAACGATTCCCGCTTAATGTTATAGTCGGCTACTGTTTTATTGTACAACTGACGAGAATATGCCACTTTGTTTTCCGTTGTTGTCAACTCTTCCTGCAGGTTGAGGAAATTCTGATTGGCTTTCAAGTCTGGATAAGACTCCGACAAGGCAAAAATGGACTTTAAAGTACCCTGAATTTCGTTGTCTGCGTCAATTCGCTCCTGAGGTGTCCCGCTGACAAGCTGATTCCGGGCTTGAATAACTTTTTCCAATGTTTCTTTCTCATGCGTTGCATACCCTTTTACTGTGTTGACCAGATTTGGAATCAGGTCATGACGGCGTTTCAACTGAACATCGATCTGACTCCATGCCTCCTGTACCCAATTGCGGTACTTCACAAGGCTGTTGTACGTTGTCATCAGAAGGATCGCAGCAATCACGACCACAGCAATAATAATTATGATCGTCCACATAATTTCGTCTCCCTTTCTCAAGTAAAATATATGATCTATTATAGCATATACGGTTCAGCCTGCTTTAATGTTTCATATTCGCTGTTTAATGGTGCTTTGCTGTGTTAAAATAACGGGAAATGAAGTAAGAAGGAGGGTCTGAAGTGATTGTACGTGAACGCCCTGATGCTTTTGTCATGATTGAACAACATCACCATGCCCGTATATCCCGTGACGTAATTAAACATTGGAGCGGGAAGGCACTAGAGGATGAGCGTGATAAAGATTCAGTGCTCTATGCTATAGAACAGCATGATCGCGCCTGGATTCCCTTTGACAAGGCGCCCCTATGGAACGATTTTAAACAAGCCCCATACACGTTTACTAATTTCCCTGATCCGATTAAGACGGTCATGTATAAAAATGGCATAGATCAAGTTGAAGCACATGACCGTTACGCTGCCTTGCTTTGTAGCGAACATTATGTCCGTTTTATGGAAGAAAACACTTTGCAAGAAGCAAAGGAATTTGTTTCAAGCGAAAAAAATCGGCAGAACCGTGTTATAAGAGACATCGACGGGTTTGATTCAAATAAGTTCGCCATGCATTATGAACTTTTAAAGCTGGCAGATAACCTTTCACTATATATTTGCCTAAATGAACCGGGCGTCCCGAAAGAGAAAGAACATCCATTCTTTCGTGAAGGCATACCTATAGGTCCTGCATTAGGAACCAGACGCCTAAATCTAAAATGGGCCGATGCTCATACCATTCATATGGAGCCGTTCCCTTTCAGAGAACATATAGACGTCCAACTAAACGAAACCCTTGTCATTAAAAGAAACATTCATGAACTTGGCTTAATAAATGCTTCAAAGAATGCTGAAGTAAATACACGCGCCATTACCATTACAGCTTCAAATTAAAACAGAAGCAGACATACTAAAACCGGCACACTTATGATGTGCCGGTTTTGTATAACCTTATACTTCCGCTCCAGATTGTTCAACGTTCGGACGATTGTCTTCATTGATGAACATGCTGGCAATTGTACCAATTACGAGAAGGCCTGCTGCAAAGTAGAAGCCTGCATTCAATGTACCAGTCACGTCTGTCAAGAAACCAGTGATATATGGAGCCAAGATGGAACCACACATACCGATGAAGTTGTATACACCAAATGCTGTGCTGTAAGCATGCTTCGGCGCGTTGTCAGCAACAACCGCAACAAGGACTGGGTTTGTACTGATCTTACCGAAAATACCGTAACCAATCAAGGCAATATACAGAACAGTCATGCTTTCGAATGCAACGATCGAAATGATTGCCAAAATGGAAAGCGGCAGCATAAACATTAGAACTGGACGGCGTTTACCCATTTTGTCAGCTATCCAGCTGAATAGGATTGAACCTGGAATAGCAGCCCATGGGACCAAGGATGATACAAAGGCCACTGATCCGCCGGTGATACCGCGTGCGTGCTCCAAGTAGTATGGGAGCCATGTAATGATTACAAAGAAACCATAGATGGCACTGAAAATGGTAATATAAGCCATAATTAAGTTCCTGTTCTTGAACAAGTCACCAAGCTTTAGTTTGTTATCGGCTACTTTAGCAGCTTCTCTTTCTTCTTTTGAAACAGGTTTGTCTTTAATAACAATCCACATTGCAATACCGATTAGAATAACGACGACACCAATGATGTAAAATGGTGTTCTCCAGTCCATACCCCACACGTCAACTGTGTAAGTCGAAATGTAGTAACCAATTGAGGTACCAAATGCCATACCACTGTTAATGATGGCACTTCCGAGTGTGATACGCTTAGTCGGAATTGCTTCAGAGGACAGACCATACTGAGGACCGTAATAGAACCCTGGAAAATACCAACCATCAGCCACGTAGCCATAAATAAGAAGAACGTCGGCATCATACCTGTAATGATTGCGAAAGCACCAAACAAGATTACACCGGGAACGAGAATGCGCTTCTTACCAAACTTATCCCCCAGAATACCTGATGGAACGTTGAGTCCCGCATAACCCAGGAAGAAAATACTCATAATCAAACCGAGTTGCGAGTTGGACAATCCAAAGTCAACTTGGATATTATCCATAATCGGGTTTAGGATTGTACGTGTTGCATAAAGTGCAATCCAGCCGAATGTAAAGACGATGACAGCTTTGACCCAATAAGGTACAAGACCTTTTGTTTCGTGTGATACGTTTTGTTCTGCCATTATGATTCCTCCTACTCAAATGTTGTTTATAGCAGAGATAATTAAATGATTTCTAACCTCATCCAAAGCATACGATATTGTGCATTGCATACGAATAAAATAGAAAATGTTTACATTACAAAAACATTAAAATCACTAACGAATTTGGCTCTAAAATACAGGGCTTTGTTTAATATGCACAAAAAATAGACAGTCATTCATCCAAATTGCAGAATGAATGACTGCCCGTTAATTTCACATTTACAAGCTTTTAAGCATATATCCGAGTCCCGGATAAGTTACAACATATTCTTGTTTATCGTTTAGATTTTCTTTGATTTTTCGCCGTATGCGTGCAATCGCAACACGGAGATATTCTACATCATCCCGGTACTGGGCACCCCATACTTTTGTAAGCAATGTTTCATGTTGCACAACCTTATCCAGATTGATTGCCAGAATTTCCAAAAGGGACAATTCTGTGTGTGTGAGTTTAAACTCCTGATCATTGATCCAGCAGCGCTTACTGCCTATATCAATGGAAAGTTCTCCTGTTTTAATCACCTGGGTCTCCGCGGGCTGCTGCTCTGTTAAATTCGGCTGGCTTCTGCGCAGAACCGCATTCACTCTGGCAAACAGCTCCTCAAGAGAAAACGGCTTCGTCAAATAATCATCTGCACCCAGATTTAACCCTTGAACCTTATCCTGGGGATTACTTCTGGCGGTGAGCATAACAACTGGGACATTCGTGAATTTACGTAATTCTTCTAGAACATAAAAACCGTCATAGCCTGGCATCATAATATCTAAAAGTACCAGATCCGGAGAAACAAGATCAAACTTTTCCAGTAATTCTTCGCCAGAGCTCGCAGTAGACACTTCATAATTGATGGATCTGAGATTGGCTGAAATAAACCGGAGTATCTTTGGTTCATCGTCAACGACATAAATTTTTTGTTTCAAATTAGGTCTCCTCCTTTACAGGGAAATAAAGCTTAAACGTGCTACCCTCGCCAAGAACACTGTCCACCTCAATACTGCCTTCGTGTGCTTCCATAATGCCCTGACAAATGGCTAAGCCAAGCCCTGTACCACCAGTTCTTCTTGTGGCTGTCGCATCTACCTGGTAAAAACGGTTGAATATCTTTTGAATGTCATCCTGTGATATACCTATTCCATTGTCCTGAACAGAAACAATAACGTTCTCGTCATTCCCGGATAATGTAATATCAATCTTCTTCCAAGTCTCATCATTGTATCGTAGTGCGTTGGTAAACAAATTAATTAAAACCTGCTGCACTCTAATTTTATCTGCATAGAAATAGGGTTTATCACCAAGTTTGTTTGTAAAGTTAAACTCGGCGTCTTCCTGCAGAACATCAGGCACCTGTGCAATTGATTCCTCAATCACATGATCAGCTCGAACTATGTTTGGAACAATATACATCGCTCCTGACTCGATTTTCGATATATCCATCCAATCACTCACAAGATGCTGAATACGATCAATGTCTTCGTGAACACCTTCCAAAAGCTCCTGCTGAAATTCAGGTTCCCATTCTACCTCAGATCGAAGCAACGTTTCTACACTGCCTTTTATATTGGTTATCGGTGTCTTGAACTCGTGTGAGGTCAGTGAAATCAAGTTGTTTTTTAACGTGTCGATTTCCTCTTCTTTTGTGATGTCTCTAAGCAAGAGTCCTTCACCGATCTGTTCTTCATCTGAGATCACTGAAAACTTATGCAGCATATAGTATTTAACTTTTCCGGATGGAAGCACTTTTTCAAGCTTCAAGGCATCATCACCGTTATCAAAGAAAGCATTCAATTGATCTTCACTCACATCAAAAGAGGCTATAAAGCGTTCGTATACATCGTTTATATGAAGAATCCCTGTCTTATAATGGTTCGTGCCATTGACTTCTTTTTGGAAGAATTCATTAACATAATCGACCATCCGATCATTGTTCAAAAGCATGATTCCCTCAGACATGCTCTCTAACACGGCTTCCAGTTCCGCATGTTTATTGCGAAAACGCTCAAATAACAGTTTGTTTTGCAGCATAATTGAGAGTGAACTGGCAAACGTCTGCAAGAATTCTTTATCATCTGCTGTAATCAATTGGTCATTATGCAGATCGACAATCAGAAACCCTGTCTGGTTGGAGGTAATATGAATTGGTTCAATATATTGTTGCTCTTTGCGCATATCATCATTTAGATAACGGTCCATGCTCTGTTTTGTCTGGATGCTTTCATTCGTAACTGCATAGCCTTGAAATAAAATATGAATGGAATAATTCATAAAAGGTTCGATTTGGCGCAAACAATGTTGAATGAAATGGGTGATATCTTTTTCGGTAGATACTGAGGTAATCAGTTTATTGACAGCTCTCAGTTCCATGTTTTTACTTCTCAAATCTGCCGTCCGATCTTGGACGCGCGATTCGAGTTCAGAGTTAAGGTGAATTAATTCCTGACGGTTTTTTTCAACTTCATGAATCATTTTGTTGAAATGCAGAGATAACTCTTCCATCTCTTTCGGGCCCTCGATGCGTTTTGTCACAAACGTTTTTTCTTTATAAGCTCTCGTATAATCTTTAATATATTCAAGCAGATTTCGCAAAGACTTTTCCAGTCTTTCTGAAAGCACAAAGCTGATGCCGATCATAAAGACAGCTGTAATAAGTATAAAAATAATGATCGTCATAATTGCATGTGTGTAGGTGTTTGAAATGACCGATGCTGGCTTACCAACCCAGACCGTCCAGCCATTAAATGCGTCAATTTTTTCGTAAGTGATATATTCCTTCTGCTGGGCACCATTTGGTGTAAAATATTCTCCGCCGGCACCGCCGTACTGCCCGCGGATATACTTAACTATGGGGTCATCACTCATATTGACTAATTCTGTTTGTGGATCTATTTCAGGATGCACCACAACATTATTGTTTTGGTCCAGAACGACCGCATAGCCTTCCTTTCCAAAACTGCGATTCTTAATGTGCTCTTCAAGCGCTGTTAAATCAAGCGCCCCTAAGATATATCCTTCCATATTCTCCTGGTCATCCAACAATGGAGAGGCCAAAGTTACGAGCATTTTATCAGTGCCGCCTCTCCCTATAAAGGCAGAGGATATGACCGTATCTTTTTGTTGCACCAGTTCTTTATAATACTGTCGATCACTGAAGTCTTGATTGCGCACTTCTGCACCATCCTCAGATACTTCAGGATAAAAGACAAGAGATTTGCCATCTTGATCTCCAACATACAAATTGACAAAGCCTGGATAATTGTTTTTGATGGATTGAAGCTGCTCCCGCACGATATCATAGTTGCGGTCTTTCAGGTTTCTTTTTATATCTGGAATCTTGGTTTCAATCGCTTTTTGATATTCTTGCACATAGGAAATGATATAGTCTTCCAGAAATTGAGTCGTTTGGGCCTGGCTCTTCTGATTTTCATCAATTAAGGAAGACAATTGATAGATTTGAAAGGCGCCTAAAAATAAAATACTGACAAGAGAGACTGTTAAAAATGAATATATGAGTTCTTTTCTGAATGAGCGTGAACGTTTCTTTTTCTCCATCAAATCACCTTCTTTCTCGCACGTGTCGAATGGTGTCTTATTTCAGTATAAATGACTTTTTTCATATGTCTATAGTAAACATAAAAATGGTATCAGTCTCCGGTTTACACGGAGTACTGATACCATTTTCGAAAATCTGATTTCTATTTGTTACCCAACGATATGCGTGCCGGATTTGCCTTCCATAGCTTCATCCGCTTTACCAAGTGAACAAATAATGGCACGACCGCCAGTTTCTGCAAAGTTAATAGCCGCTTCCATTTTAGGTCCCATGCTGCCTGCTGAGAATTGTCCTTCAGCTACATATTTCTTAGCTTCTTCAAGTGTGATCTCAGTCAAAGCTTTTTGATCTGGCTTACCATAGTTGACATAAACGTTCTCAACGTCCGTGAGAATCATGAATGTGTCAGCTTTAGCTTCTTCTGCCAATTTGAAACCGCTGCGGTCTTTATCAATAACAGCTTCAATACCTTTAAATGTGCCATCTTCCTGTTTCACGACAGGTACGCCGCCGCCACCTGCTGCAATAACGATTGTGCCTGCATCTGTGAGTGATTTAATGACCTCTGAATTGTGAATGGTTTTTGGCTCAGGAGAGGCCACAACACGGCGCCAGCCGCGACCAGCATCTTCTTTCACGATCCAGCCTTTTTCCTCTGCAAGTTGCTTGGCTTCTTCTTCTGAATAGAAAACACCAATTGGCTTAGAAGGATCTTGGAAATCAGGGTCATCTTTAGAGACCTCTGTTTGTGTCAAAAGACCAACAACTGACCGGTTCTCTCCCAGCTTCAGCAATTCGCTTTTTAGCGTCTGTTCCATCATATAGCCGATGAATCCTTGTGATTCCGCACTGCATACATCAAGCGGTAAAGCAGGAACGACATGTTTGGCCTCTTCGTTCTGACGCAGGATGTTACCGACTTGCGGTCCATTTCCGTGTGTAATGACAACACTGTGACCATTCTTAATGATTTGTGCAATGATCTCTGTGCTTTGACGTACGTTTTCCAACTGATTTTCATAAGTGGCTTCTTGTTTTGGCTGTAAGATGGCATTGCCACCCAGTGCAATTACGACTTTATCTCCCATTCATTGTCCTCCTCAATGCCAACATGCCCAACAGCATGCCAAATGACGTATCAACTCCTGAGCTGTGGCCCATTGGCAGTAAATTTAATATATGATCTTCTAGTTCTTCAGGATTTTCCAGAGTGAGATCCTCTGCTATCTGAACGACGGCAGAGCTGAATTCACCTTTCAGGGCGTATCGCAAATACTCTTTACCAACGTCTGTTGTAATCGTCTCATGATATACGAGCGCTTTTACACCCTCGACAAACGCATCACTTAATGCACCTGTTATTGTGTGGAGGGCGAGAAGACCCACAACATGATCATCTCCTGACGGGGTTAAACCTTTCCCTCTCCCCAGAAAATATCGAAGTGTCGATTCGATATGACGGGGATCGTCGGAAACAGCAGCATCCATCAGATCATATACCCGTCTGACTGATTCCTGTTCTAAATGAATTTCACCAACATAGTCTAGCATAAATTGTTCAACGTCAAGCCCAAGTCCAGTCGGTTCATCATTACTGATCAGAACAGTCAAGAAAGCATCTAGATGCTGAGTGACGATTTCAGTTTTCTCTGGTTGCTGCTTCAATTTATTCATGAACGATCGACCCTTTGAAAGCGTAATGGTGATGCCGTGCTGCTTAAACTCTAATGTCTGTTTAACATGATCCCAATATACCTGATCATTCTCCCTGATGAGAGATACCAGTATATGGACATCGCTTGTTTGTAGATGGAGTCCAAATGGAAGCTGTCCATTTTTATCTGTACCCATAAAAAACAAACCTTCGCCCATTTGGATATTCAGACCATTTGCAAAGACACTATGCACAAAACCTTCAGGACGCTCTGAAAAGGAAAGAGGAATATGTTCGTTATATTCCTCCACCTTAAATAAATCTTTATGGGGAATGCTCAAATTAGATCAGACCCAGTTTTTTAGCATATGCTTCAAGTGCCTTTTCAAAGCACTCTTTTGGCGCACGAACAGTACCTGCACCAACCTGGCCGAGTCCTGCCTTCTTATGAGCAATACCAGTGTTGATGATTGGTTCAATACCGGTTTCAACAACTTTACGTGCATCAATGCCGAGGCATGTGCCCTGGAAATCCCAAGTTGGAATTGTAAAGTTACTGTTTTGGTCAACACAGATTTCAGTCATTTCATTACTTGTAGAAAGGGCATCCTGGAAGCCGCCCGCACCAACAAAGCGCGTAACGCCTGGAGCTGCGATCATGGCAAAGCCGCCGACACCAAATGTTTCTGTAATGGCACTGTCACCAATGTCCGAATTGGCGTCGTCCTGGGAATAGCCAGTGAAGAACAGGCCCTGTGGCGTGTTAACTGGTGCGGTGAACCATTCGTCACCCATACCGCTGATGCGAATACCGAAGTCTTTACCGTTACGGCACATTGCTGTAACAACAGTACCTTCTTCAATCTGTCTTGCGCCGTCAAACACAGCTTTACCTGTAGCCATCATGACGTTCAAGAAGAACTGGTCTGTATCAGCAAGGAACTGAATGACTTCATGACGTTCTTTCTCGTCCATATCAACCTGTACAATATATGGGCTGATTTCTTTAAGGAAGATCAGTGATGCTGCAATATTACGCTGGTGGAACTCATCGCCCATTGTAATTGCTTTAGCAATCATAACGTTCAAGTTAAGGCCATCTTCAGTCAGTTTCAATGCTTTTGCAATGGTTGGTCCAAGTACGTCCTGCATCCATTTCAAACGATTGACAACTTCATCTGAATAAGCACCAAAACGAAGTACTTTACCAATGCCCTCGTTCATAATGCAATAAGCTTCATTGCCTGTAGTGCGATTTTCTACGACAAACACTGGCATATTAGGTGAAGTAATACCACCCATAGGACCAACTGCTTTTACATGGTGGCATGGTATGAATGTAACTTCTCCACCTGCAAGCATTTTTTCAGCTTCCTCTGCTGTTTCAGCCCAGCCTTCATATAAAGAAGCACCAATACATGAGCCTTGCATAGGACCTGTCATGTCATCCCATTTGATAGGTGGTCCGGCATGGAGCAGAACTTTTCCTTCGTTAAATTCTTTTATTTTGGATTTAGCAGGAACAACGTCTACCAAAAAAGGAGCAGACCCAACAATTTGATCAATAACGGCTTTGTTTGCTTCATCTACTGAATTGTATTTCATTGTATATCCTCCTTGTTAATTTGCGGCCAGTAAACTCTTGTCCGCAATCATAAATTGGGGCCAACCAGACAAAAAGAGGGGGGCGTCTGGTTGGCGGAATCTTTCTCGGATATCAGTCTATTTGAGCAAGCTCAAAATTTTACGCATTTTTTCATTGCCGCCAGCAATTGGGCGCCAGTCGTATTGGACAACTTGTGCATTGTTATTGACAAGTGCATCTGTAAAGCTCTTCAGACCAACGTTAATGACAGATGGACGGTCATTAACAAATGACTGAATCTGCTCAGACACGCTTAGGTCTTTATTAGTAGCAGGAGCATCCACGTGCGCTTTCTTCACATCGTCAACTTCTAGACCGACGATGGAAAGGGCTGTGCGGACAGCTTCGTTATTGTTGTCTTTAACGATGATGCCGGCTTCACGCAGGCGCTTGATATGACCTTGATAGTCCTGTGGATCGTTTGTTGTGCCACATACAGATGCAACAACATACAATTCACGGCCTTCTGATTTGGCATGTGCAACACCTTTTTCAATTGCAGGTAAGAGCGCACTGGCCATATCTTCGTGTGAACCATAGCCAAGGACAAAATCAAGTACAATGACTGCTGTTTTTTCGTCCTGGGCTGCCTGTTCGATAAACTTAGCACGTGTCTCAGGATCAATCATCGGATGTGGTTTGCCTTGTGTATATTTGTCATCACCAAGGTCAACAACCTCATGGCCTTCTTTCTTAAACACATAGCCTTCTTCGTTCGTAATCTGTGTGCCAAGGCCAAGTGCATCTGAGAGAAGTACAGCTGTTTCGGACGCAAGTGTACCGCCTGAGAATAGGCCTTTTACAGCGTTCTGTCCTTCTTTGAGAGAGACACCCTCAACACTGTAGTCACCAGCGTTATAGTCTTCTTTAATGTCATTGCCTTTCAGCAAGTCGACGGCGATGTGAGCTGTTTCAGCAAGCGTATATGCCTGATAGACATTGCCTTCGTGCTGTTCAGGCTTCTCACCTAAGAAAATTGTTACAACAGGTTTTGACACACTGTGCAGCAATTCGACAACTTCATCACGAACTTCCTTAGCTGGTGGCTTGGAAATAATGGCAATCACGTCTGTTTGTGAGTGATTTTCAAGGGCTTTGATACCGTCCATCATTGTGATGGCACCAACTGGATCCTTGAGGTCACGTCCGCCTGTACCGATGGCATGGCTGACACCTTCGCCCATACGGTCAATAATGGATGACACTTCCTGAATACCTGTTCCGGAAGCACCAACAATACCTATGCGTCCTTTATCAACAACGTTGGCAAAGGCCATTGGGATACCGTCAATAATCCCAGTACCACAGTCAGGGCCCATTACGAGCAAACCTTTTTCATGAGCCTTTTTCTTAAGAGCTACTTCATCTTCCATAGGAACGTTGTCACTGAACATGAATACATGCAGTCCGCGATCAAGTGCTGCATGCCCTTCTTCAGCTGCATATTGACCAGGTACGGAAATGAGTGCCATGTTTGCGTTAGGCAGTGTTTTTTCGGCCTTGTCCCATGTACGTACAGTTTCGAAGCTTTGCTGTCCGCCACTGATGGACTGGTCTTTCAAATACTGTTCAGCTCTTTCTACCACTTCATCGACTTTCTCTTTGCTCTCTGCATCGACCACAATGGCCATGTCATTTGATTCTGCGCCTTCAAGCTCCTCAGTGTGTAGACCGGCGCCTTTGAAAATATCTTTGTTGGCAGGTGTAGCCATCATAACTTGAACTTTGTTAACACCCTCTACTGCGGACAATTCATTCGTCAACAGCATCAAGTTAATGGAATCCTGATATGAATTCTTCTTGATTATTGTATGAATCATGTTCATCCTCACCTCATCATTGTATTTGGTTTCTTTAAACCAGTTGAAACTAATGGGTTATTCCTGACAAAATTGTTTACAGTACTATTGTACCGGACAGACCATTAAATTCGAATAAAATTGAAAGTGGTTCCATTAAAAAAACATTAAAACCCATATATTAGAAGCGATTTACATCACCCCTTTTACTTCATGTTTTACACGGTACTTGTCCCACTTAAACATATTTTCCAATATGAGTGACAGTATTGTTCCCATGAGCAGCCCGTTTGAAAGTAGCGGTCTGACATACCCCGGCAAAGATTCAAATGCAACTGCTGGCAATGTCATCAGAATAAGACCAACAAACAGCGGAATGCCAACCCGATAAAGGTTAAGTGTGTTAATGTTGACACTTTTGAACCATTCCCAAGAGGAACCAAAAAGCTGAACATAAGAGATAAACAGGACCGCGCTCCCGATACTAAGTGGAAGCAGCGTAAAAAAGTATCCGACAGACGGAATCGCGCCCATCACAAAAAACATAACCCCACCGAAGATAAACGGCATTCGCTTTACGACGCCAGTTTGCTGTAAAAAACCGATGGATGACACAAATGGTGAAAATGGGACAAGCCCTAGTATGCCAGAAAAGACGCCAAATGTTCCTGTAATCACAAATGAATTACGATAATCTTTGCGAGTCGGCTCCTGGCCTTTATATAAAAAGTTACTCCCTTTAATCGACCCGTACTGCTTGGAGAGATTTAATATGCCGGTAATAACGGCTGTAATGATGATACCAATGTTCCATGCCGGTGCGCCTAGTGGAAACAGATGCAGTTCAATCGCTCCAGTTGCACCGCCCAATTGACTTTCCGGATCAAATAGCAAAGCAAACAACGGCCACCCGACAACGATGCCAATCAGCATAGAATATTTGGCAACTTTATTTGGTGCCTTAATGGTTAGAATGAGAACAAATATCGCCACCAAAAAAGATAAGCCTGCAACACTCAAATCTATCGTCTCAGATCCTGTTGCTCCGGAGATGCCGAGCATTCCTTCAAAGAAGTTAATGCATAAAGCCACTCCAAATAAGAACATAAAAACACCCATGACACTCGGATTAAAGAGTTTTTCCAAGTAATATCCGATTCCTGTTACGCCGACTAAAACCGTGAGAATACCTGAAATGATAATTCCGACTGTGAGACTGCCTCCTACGACTTCCAATGGAACCCCTTGGGCAGCGGAAATAGAAGTTAGAGCCAATATGACACCCCACCATAGACCTGATGGACCGGACATAATGGCCCGCTTATGTCCAAATACCGCCTGCAGCACACAGGCAATCCCGCCGAGCATAAACGAGAACTGCATGATACTCACAACTTCTCCTTGGGACAAACCATATGCCGCACCAATTGTGATTGGTACAACGACTGTGTTTACAAAAATGTACATGAGCCATTGTAAACCGCCTAGCCAATTGCTTGAATCCAATAATTCCTTTTTCATCCTGATGTCCCCCTCTTCGTTGAATGGATTGTGGCAAGCGTTTTCAAATAAATTCTGCCAGATAGATCAGCAGCTCGCGTGGCATCTAAAAAGAACCTTTATTATTGTTAGCTTCTTCTTCGTGGTCATACATATAACAAGGTTTTCTCTTAGCTTTATGTGAATTCAATCACATACAAAACATCACATCATATTCTTCAGGTGAGATCCCATTAATGATTGCTATCTAAAAAAGAGACTAAACCTAGCAGATGAACCTTTGCTGCGATCATCTTTTACACCTTTAATTATACGTGAAATAGATGATTTCGTCATTGTTCAAAGTGGCCAAATAACACTTTGAATATTGGTCACTTTTGATGTATAATAGAATAGAATATATTTATCTGCATCAACATATCAATTGTCATTTTCATCTATGAAAAGGAGCTGCCCTAGAATGAAAACATTAAATGACTTATTCATCTTGGAGGGTATGAAAGAATGTGATGTCCTTGCAGGTCACCGAGGTTTGAATAGAAATGTTCAATTTGTCAATATATCTGACACGCCGGATGTCATTCATTTTCTGGATGAGCACCATCTGTTGCTCTCCACATGCTATGCTTTTCAAAATGACCCACAGAAAATGTGTGACCTTATCCAACAAATGCACGATATGAACTGCTCCGGGCTGATTATCAAAGTGAATCGTTTTCTTAAGCAACTGCCTGAAGAAGTGAAATTGCTGGCTGATGATCTTGCCTTCCCGATCATCGATTTGCCAACAGCACGGACGTTAGGCGATCTATCTCGCCATATCTTGAACTATTTAAACGATCACGAATCTGAACAGCTCTATTATGCTTTGCACGTTCAAAAGGAATTTTCCGATATGATGCTTAAAGAATACACCACCAATGCTCTCGTTGAGCACTTAGGACACTTTCTTGTCAGACCGACTCTGTTGTTAAATCATCGGGGTGAGACGATTGCAAAAAGCCATCATTTTCGGCCCAAAGAAATGCTTGAACTGCAAGAAAAAATGATAGGTATGATTCAATCCAACCTATCTGCTGCCCGCGCTGGCCAGACATTTACGTTTAAAGAGGACGAACATCCGCCGTTTACAACCTTTCCGATTCAAACAAAACGGCGTTATTCCAGCATTCTTGTTATTCTTGACTCCCTGACACTTCCGTATCCATCCTCACAGATGGCTATTGAACAAGCTGGGAATGTGATTTCATTTACTTTGATAAAAGAGCAGGCAATTAATGAAAATGCACGCCTTCTGAAGAATAATTTTTTTGCAGACCTGATTGAAAAGCGGATTCATTCCGAAGAGGAGATCATCAGCCGTGCAAATTATTATGGTCTTCAAGAGAATCTGCATAGTGTCTGTATGATCTGTACCGTTGACAAAGATACAAAAAGCTACGAAACACTGCAGCTATATGAAAAGAAAATTGGTGAATTGCACAACTATATTTATGATCAGCTCGAAGATGAAATTGCACATAGCAACATATCGGCGACCTTATTCACAAAAGAAACCTATTTCGTTATGATCCTGCAATTCCCCCGATATACAGACAAAGAGATAGCACTCGTGGAGAATTTCGCCAAGACCATTCAAACCAACATGGATCAGACGCATACAATTTCATTTGGAATCAGCTATCCTTTTCATCCGCTATCAAATATGTCAAGTGCCTATCATGAAGCTGCAGAAGCCATTTCATATGGTCAAAATATGCATATGAAAGAGTTTATCTATTTTTATAAAGCAAAAGAAATTAAAGAATTGCTTGCCACCATCCCGAAACAAGACTTAAAGGCGCTTTATTCAAGTACGCTGAAAGACTTAGCATATCCCAAAACAAAAGAAGACCAGGAATTGTTAAAAACTGTTGAGGTCTATCTGAATTGTCAATGTGAAATATCAGAAGCTTCACGAAAACTGTATGTACACCGAAACACCGTTAAATATCGCATTAAAAAGGTTGAGGAACTATTGAATTGCACACTTCACGACCCTGTCAACTCCCTGCGCATCAGAGTTGCACTCGTCATTGGAAATATATTATCAGATGAGCAACATGAAGAAGAAACAATTGTCTAATCGATCCAAGCAGAAACGCCTTGATCACCTCCGAGAAGCATAAGCAAAAATGTGTCGTGGCAGTCTTCATCCAGAAACGTTCTTGCTTATGACTCGAGGAGAGGCGCTGAAGCTCCAAATGGCCACTGACTATGGTCATGAACAGCTTAGATATATCATAACTCCCTTAGCACCAAAAAAGGCCCTTGTACAAGGGCCTTTTTTGGATTAGCTCCATTGAATCATCTGAGCAATGACCAGTGAAACAATTGATATTAACGCAAATATGACGAAAAGCGGCAGGAAAAACCTGAGCCATTTTTGATATGGAACGCCTGCTATGGTAAGGGCAGCCATAAAGTATCCTGAAGTTGGGTACAAGATATGTGCAAATCCGTCACCAAGCTGGAAGGCTAAAACCGCTGTCTGCCTTGTTACCCCAATTAAGTCGGATAATGGGGCCATGATTGGCATGGTAACAAGCGCTTGCCCGCTGCCTGATGGAATAAAAAAGTTAATAATCAACTGAATGAAATACATTCCACCCGCTCCCAGTACTGGAGGAAGCTCATTCACTGCTGAGCCAAGACTGTAAACAATGGTATCCATGATATGACCGTCTTCCATTACAACTGCCACAGCACGGGCAATGCCCACAATGATCGCACCTACAAGCACGTCTCGAAATCCCTGGTTAAACCCTTCAGAAATCTCTTTCGTATTTAAACCGGCGATCAAGCCGACCACAATACCCATGAAGATGAACAAGCCGGACATTTCAATCATAAACCAGCCGCGCCCAATAACGCCATACACCAATATTCCAAAAAATATCAACGTCGTAATTGCAGCGTATTTTTGACGCGTGGTCATGTGTTTTTCTTCCACTTCTCCCTGGTCACGATACATCTTTCTTTTTTCTTGGTCATCTTCATAGACAAGACTCCGCGTGTCATCATCTTTAACCTTTTTAGCGTAACGCAAAATATAAGCAATTGCAGCAGAGACGACAACAATAAAGATAATCAGTCTAAAGCCAAGTCCTGAAAATACGGGCAGGCCAGACACTTTTTGCGCAAGTCCTGTGTTAATCGGATTGAGTACGCCTGCAGCAAAACCAATTACCGTCCCACAAAGCGCAATTGCCGCCGCAACAATCGAGTCATACCCCAAGGCAATCATCAGTGGCATAATTACTGGAATATACACAAGCGATAATTCTGGCGTTCCAATCAGCGTTGCAACGGTTGCAAACACAGTAATGAGAATTGGAATCAGCAAAAAGCTTCTCCCGGAAAACTTTCGCGCCAGTTTATCGACCACGATTTCTATGATCCCTGTATGGCGAAGTACCATAAACATTCCGCCAATAATAAACGTAAAGAACACAACTTCGCCAGCATCAATTAATCCCGTGGTATCACAGTTAGAAAATCCGTTATACCAACTGGTGTTTGCTCCACCGAAGTATATGAAGTCGGATCGATCGTTGTGCGCCCCTCTGGACCCGGGACTCTCTCATATTCGCCTGCTGGCACAATATATGTAGCAATTGCCGAAAGAACGATCAAAATAAATAAAATAACGTAAATGTGGGGCATTTTAAAAGATCTTTTTTTGGTCATTCTTTCACTCCTTTTAAGAATTAATGGCGCTTGGCTACAAACTCAATTTCCACATCTGCTTCGAGCGGCAGTTCTAATACAGCGACACACGTTCTTGCAGGGTATGGCTTTTTAAATTGAGTTTCATAGACTGCATTCATAGCTTTAAAATGCTTCATGGACGTTAAGTAGACATTGACTTTAACGACATTGGATTCATCAAGGTTCATTTCCTCAAGCACTGCATGCAAATGTTTAAAGCATTGTTTCGTCTGAGCTGTGATGTCTCCTGCCACTTTTTCGGCAATACTTGTGTCTTCAGCATTCATAGCTGTCTGACCGGATAAATAAATGTAATCCCCAGTGTCCACTGCGTGTGAATACGGTCCTGATGCTGTTACGCCTTTGCCATTAAAAGTTTTTCTCATTTTAACATGCCTCCCAAATATGATAAATGACCCCGCTTCAAGTAGATTGAAGGCGGGGTTTTTGTTTATGACTATTTGATCTTACCATTTTCAAAGATGACCTTGCCACCCACGATGGTTTGTTTTACATTGCCTTGATACGTTCTTCCAACATAAGGTGAATGCTGATGACGATAGAATAAATCGTCTTTTTCCAACGTGAAACTTTCACTTAAATCAACCAAGGCAATGTCAGCATCATAACCCGCTGCAATTGAGCCTTTGGCCGGCAAGTTAAATATTTTTGCCGGGTTGGTTGCAGTGACTTCGGCAATTTTCTCAAGTGGTACACTACGTTTGAAATATCCTTCTGTCAAAAGGATGTTCAGCAGGCTCTGAGCCCCAGAGATACCGCCCCAACCTTCAAAATAGTTGTCGGTGATGGTTTTCATATCAGCAGGAGCTGGAGAGTGATCCGACCCCACCGTATTAATTTCACCATTTTTCAGTGCCTCCCAAAGCTCACCCACTTCATCTTGATCACGAAGCGGTGGCATGCACTTAGCTACACCACCTTGTTCCTCAAGGTCTTTGACCGTAAGTGACAAGTAATGCGGACACGTTTCAACTGTTACATCAACACCGCGTTTTTTGGCTGCTTCAATGACTTGAACCACTTTGCGGCTGCTGGCATGGACAATATGCAATTTACATCCTGTTGCCTCCGCGAAAGAAATCACACGTCTCACTGCTTCAATCTCAGAAATAATGGGTCTGGACTCTACGAAGTCACGGGCACTTGTTTGACCGTTTGCTTGCTTCTCTGCAGCGAGCTGTTCACAAATCACCGTGCTCTCGGCATGCACAGCCAGTAAAGATCCAAGTGACTGGATTTGCTTCATACCGTTATACAGAGTGGCGTCATCTGCATTATTGAAATCATCGATACCGCTTGGTGACATAAATGCCTTAAAACCAATTACGCCGTTTTCATGCAGCTCTTTGAGGTTCTCAATGTTTTCTGGAACGAGCCCTCCCCAGAACATTGGATTAACGACTGATTTCTCAGCAGCTATATCGCGCTTTTTAAGCAAGTTCTCTTTATCTATGACTGGAGGTGTACTATTCAGCGGCATATCAAAAAATGTCGTTGCACCACCCGCTGCCAGACTCTTGCTCCCCGTTTCCAGCCCTTCCCAATCCGCTCGGCCAGGTTCATTAAAGTGAACATGTGAATCAATCACACCAGGGAACACATGCAACCCTTCAGCATTTATTGTTTCATTTGAATCTGCTTCAATGGTGCTGGCAACTTTAATGATTTTGCCGTCCTTAATGGCGACATCTGCTTCGATTGTGTTTTCCGCAGTTACAACAGTACCGTTCTTGATAATGACATCATACGTAGCCATGATCGTCCCTCCATATATTTACTGACTTATTTAGCGGACATTAATTTCCCGATTGGTTCTCCTACAATTCCCTTTTCTAAATCAAACACAACATTTCCACGTACGATTGTCTTGGTGACACGGCAATCAATCTTTCGGCCTTCATAGGCACTGTGTTTGTTTTTGTAATAAAGATCCTCTCGTTTAACAGTGTAGGACTGGTTTGGATCGACTAAAATAATATCGGCATCTTTGGAAATTGCAATTTCACCTTTGTTTGGCAGATTAAACCGTTCAGACGGTGTTGTGGCAATTAAATCAACAAACCGGTTTACTGGAAGACCGCGTTGTTTAACGGCCAGGTCAAACATTAAATCAACGTTGTTCTGAGCGCCGCTGATACCACCCCACGCCTCAAAAACATTGCCTTGTTTCAAGTCTTCTGTGCATGGTGAGTGGTCAGATGTCAACCAGTCTATATTTCCTGCCATCAGTTCGTCCCACAATTTCGCCTGATCTGCTTTCTTTCGGAGCGGCGGCATGCATTTAGCATATGCGCCTATTTCTTCAACATCCTCTGCTGTCATGGCAAAATAATGCGGACAGGATTCGACCGTTACATTCACGCCTTCAGCGCGTGCCTTCAATATTGCCTGGACTGCTTCTGATGTGCTGATATGGACCAGATGCAATTTACAGCCGGTTTCTTTAGCAAATAAAAGGGCACGCTGAACAGCTTCTACTTCTGTAAATACAGGACGTGATTCAACGTAATCCATCGCTGTCGTCTTACCGGCTTCCACCAGTTCCTCTGTCAGTTTGTCTGTTACAGTCGGGTTCTCAGCATGAATGCATAGGATCTGGTCGAGTTCAGCCAACTTCTGCATACCTTTATACAACGTGTAGTCATCCACATTTGTGAAATCGCCGGGAATATCGCTTCCACACGTTGAGATAAAACATTTAAATGCCAGCACACCAGCGTCACTTAGCCCTTTAAGGTCATCAACATTTCCTGGAATAAGTCCGCCGTAGAAGCCGTAATCCACATAATTTTGGCCTGGAGCAGCTTCCAGTTTCAAATCAAGAGCATCCGTATTTGTCGTTGCCGGAAGGGCATTGAGCGGCATTTCAACATAACTTGTCGTCCCGCCGGCAGCCAAAGATTTCGATCCGGTTTCAAATCCTTCCCATTCTGTGCGACCCGGTTCACTGATATGGACGTGCGTGTCCACCATGCCCGGCATAACATATTGCCCCGTCGCATCCACCGTTTCTTTCGCTTCATCTTCAATATGCTCAGCAATACAGGTGATTTTTTCATCTTTTACACCAACATCACATCGGCGTACGCCGTCTCGAAAGACGACGTCACCTCCTTTAATGATTAAATCAAACATGATCATTTGCCCCTTTCAAAATGCAGATTTGAACTTAGGCTTTATCCTCATAAATTGTGCCCTGTTTAAATTTTGATCCTTTGAAGGCATATTTGGACAGCAGAATATAAGTGATACCAGCAACTATGAATCCAATAATCCATGCAAGGTCTACTTTAATAAAGGCAGCACCTGCACCGATAAAGAGTGCCAGCATAGCAGCAGGATTATACCCGGCATAAGTGCCCTCTGTGTTATACAGATCTGTTAAATTCACTTTTTGCTTTCTTAAAATGTAATATTCAACAAGCAGGATAGCTACAATTGGACCCAAGAACGCTGAGTAAATCAGGATAAACATGTCAAGACCTCTTGAGTTGTCCTCCTGAACCAATAACCAAGGGAAAGCACCCATGGCGAGCAGACCTGTTACGGTTACCGCTACTTTATATCTTGCTTTCGTTAACATCGTAATAACATAAGTTGGCGGGATGATATTGGCAACCATGTTTGTTGCAATGGTAGCCATTACAATAAACGCAGATACACCCACTGTTACATATGGATTATCAATAACAATCGCCAAAGCTGACGGCGGATTTGTAACACCGGTTACTGTTGCCACCATCGTACCTATAATCAGGACAGCACCATAAGCCATCACTATAGGTGAGAAGTACATTAAACCCCGTTTTGTATCACTGATACCTGTTTTTAATTCACGAGAGTAGTCCGCCGCATTCAAGAAGATCGCAGCATAGTTCCCTAAGAAGACCATAATGTAGCCAAAGAACGGAAGTCCCCATGAACCTTCAGCAAGTACCCAGTTTTCGTAAAGGTCGCCTCGGTAATCTTTCATCAAGATAATAAATACATAAACCATTGCTGCCATGATCACAATCGATGCAAGACTCTCAACCCACTTAATAGCAGTAAACCCGTATAAAGATAAACCAATTTGAACAACCTGAAGCGCTACGAAACAAATGGCCACACTATCGAAGGCACCATCTGTGAAGATTTTCAGAATTTCGTTCAGCGCTGTACCACCAATCCAGCTTTGAATACCATACCAGATAATGGCCGGTACACCTCTCATGAGGGATGAAATTACTGTTCCTTTAAAACCAAAAGACATTCTTAATTGTACAACATAAGGAATACCTTCCTTATAGCCTGCACGGTCATTCAAGGCAAAAATACCCGAGATAATCAAAATTGCAACAACAGCTGCGGCAATTGTCTGCCATATGTTAAGCGTGGCAACTCCAGCCACGACAACACTGGCACCAAGCGTCATATTTCCCATATTAACGCCGTCGCCTACCCACATAAACATATATGGGATCTTACCAACCGTTCTATCTTCAGGACCATTGGCTTTCAGGGACCCGTCGACGCCAGCGGTCTTTTCAATTTCTGTTGCGTCTAGATTAGCCATTATGCACATCTCCTTTTTGTTGTTTTTTTATGTGGTCTCTTTATTGTTTATCCCAAGCTTCCATTATAGTTAAAGTATTATTGCTAAGTGATGTCAGCTTAGTCAATTAAACGCTTTCATTGACCACGGTTTCATTATATAATAATTTGTCTGCTATGTATTCAGACTGATTATACAAAATGTACAACCCGCGTTGTTTAAGCTGCATAGTTTTTAATCGCATTATAGCTTAATGCACTGTCGCATGTTCAATTTGCACAAGGGTTAGCTTAATCCTGTTTTAATTTCCCCTTTACCTCAATCCCTATCCTTTTATATGCTCGTTAACATATTTGACCAATTTTAAACATGAAAAAGCCGCCCACCAGAGTGAGCGACTTCCAGATCACTTAGCAAAGGGATCTTTATGGTCATAGGCATTGTGATGAATCGCATCAGATGTGAGATAATCATATACATCATCAACAATCTCAATGCCATCACTGGAATAGGCTTCTTCTCTTTCAGCACTTCGCTGTCCCGGGTAGTAAACTTGATCAAAACCGGGAGCTGGTTTGATAGCGTTGAGGTCTTTCATGGTTTGAGAAATATGTTGTTTAAACGTATTGATTTCAGTGAAAAACAGCGGGTTAATCACAATATGCAATTGTCCAAGGTCCCGTCCTTTTTCCAGGTCATGATACATAGAGGAGACATTTTTGCCAAAGGGCAGGCCTAGTAAAACACCAGATAAAATGTCGACCATCATCATCAGACCATACCCTTTTGGACCGGCAATAGGCAATAGGGCGCTCACTTCAAATGGGTTGGTTGTCGGCTCTCCATTTCCATCTACAGCCCATCCTTCAGGAATTGCTTCATTCTTTGAGCGGGCATGTAAAATTTTGCCCCATGCCTGGACGGTGGTGGCCATATCAAAAGTGATCAGGTCATCGTTTTCACCTGGAGCAGAGAATGCGATCGGATTGGTGCCATAATACGGCTCCGCTCCCCCAAATGGTACAACCATGGGGTCGGATTGACAAACAGAAATACCAATCATATCAGCTTGAGAGGCTTGTTTAACAAAATAAGAGAGAGATCCACTATGACTCATGTGTTTGATCCCAACAACCCCAACACCGCTGTCTTTAGCCATTTGAATAGCTTTATCCATGGCTTCTTTAGCTGCTACATGACCTGCACCATTATCTGCGTTGAACGTTGCACTTGCTGGCCCTGTCTGGTTAAAGTGAAATTGCGGGTCAGTGTTTATGCCGCCTTTTGCAATACGTTCAGCGTAGTATTCTACCCGCATAGCACCATGTGAATGAATTCCACGTGCATCTGCATGTACAAGCACTTCTGCAACACCGTCTGCATGTTCCAAGGTTAATCCTGCCTTATGCAATTTGCTTTGTATTAATTCATGTAGCTTCTCTTTCGAAACATGCACCAAGATTAAACCCTCCAAAATGTTTTAATCAGCAAATGGATCCTGATGATCATATGCATCATTATGAACGACGTCGCTTACCAAATAATCATAAATATCATCAACGATCTCAATACCGTTTTCTTCATAATCCTTTTCCGTGGCCTCGTAATTCTGACCAGGATAATAGACCTGATCAAAGCCCTTCGCAGGTTTAACAGCATTCAAATCCTGCATGGTTTGAGTGATATTGTCTTTAAAGGTTTGGACACTCGTAAAGGCGTTCGGATTAATCACAATATGAAGCTGTCCCAAATCACGGCCTTCACTCAGATCATGATACATGGAAGAAACCTTTTTCCCAAATGGCAGGCCGAGCAAGACGCCTGACAGAACATCAATCATCATTCCAAGACCGTACCCTTTAGGACCTGAGATAGGGAGCAGCGCCTTAACCTTATGTGGGTCTGTTGTCGCCTCACCATGTTCATCTACCGCCCATGTATCAGGAATTTCTTCGTTCTTTGAGCGGGCATGAAGGATCTTACCCCACGCCTGCACGGTGGTCGCCATATCAAAACTAATCATCTTTCCATCGTTACCTGGCGCTGCAAATGCCAGCGGATTCGTCCCATAATAAGGCTCAGCCCCACCAAATGGAACGACCATCGGATCTGACTGGCAAACCGCAAAACCAACCAGGTCTTCTCGAGCAGCCATTTCTGTAAAGTATGATAAAGCGCCACTATGGCTCATTTTCTTGACTCCAACAACCGCTACCCCGTTTTCTTTTGCCATTTGAATCGCTTCTTCCATGGCAAATTTACATGCCACATGGCCGCTTCCATTGTCGGCATGATAGATGGCTGAACTTGGGCCGGTTTTTTCAAGACGAAATTCCGGATTATGTGTGATGCCATTTTTAGCAATCCGCTCTGCGTAATACTCAACACGCATGGCACCGTGAGAATGAATGCCTTTCGCATCCGCAAAAACCAAAACATCAGCGACAACTCCAGCATGTTCCTCCGTCAAGCCTGCCTGTTCCAATTTAGTTTGGATAAGATTCTTCAGCTTATCTTTTGTTACTCTCATCGTACTATCCCCTTTTGACCAATTTTTAAATACTGTTCTTTATTCAGTATGGGCTCTTGAGCAAGGGGAATGTGCCGCTTATAGCGGCACATCCCGGTTACAGTCTTTAGAGTAAACGTAGGAGAGCTTTTCCCGTCCAACAGCATAGGCAGCCTGAAGGCAATAAGGTCCCATGAAGATGTAGTCGTCTTTTTTGACCGGAATCCACTCATTGTCGAGGTTGTACATGCCTTCACCAGAAAGAAGATAAGCACCGTGCTGCTGATAATGTGTTTCAACAAATGGATGGCTTGCAGCCGGGTCAAATGTCAAAATGTGAAAGTTCATGTCAAATGCAATATCTGTCGGAAGCAAGTCCTGGATATGAACATTTTCCATATCGTCATAGATCACCTGGTCAATATCGTTGGAGTTTCCTGCATATACCCATGGTTTATGACCTTCAAGCGGTGTATGCTTTTGCTTATAAAGAAACACTTTGGAATCGCCGTCAGCTAGATTTTTAAGGTACATCGTCACAGATGGCGGGCAATACAAGTAGCCCCCTTCTTCAAGAACATGCTCTTCATCATCCGCAGCGGCTTCCATCTTACCTTCGAGCACGTAAACAAATGTCTCGATATCATCTTGACCGCCGAAACCTTTTTCGTTTTTGCCGCCTTCATGGAAGGTAGCAATGTAATCCACAAATTTAGCGCCGATGCTTGGGGAAGATAAAATACTCATAGATACATTTTCAAAGCCCGGAATAACGTTGTTGACGAGACCTTCCGGTGGAATAATCGCATATAGTCCGTGCTTAACCACTGCTCTTGATTGTAAAATATCGTTTGGATAACCCATATTTAAACATCCTCCTAAAATTTATAAATTATTCTTTATAACCCAGATTGTATAAAGCACTGATCAACGCATCTACCCCTGCCGCCAGATCATGCGGAGTTGTATATTCATGGGGTGAATGACTGATGCCATCTTTGCTCGGTACAAAGATCATAGCTGTCGGAATAACAGGTGCCATAATTTGCGAATCATGTCCTGCCCCACTATGCATCAGTTTATAGTCCAGCCCATCTTCATCACATTGTGCTTTAATCGCATTCACAACGCCCTCGTCCATTGGCACAGGCGGTGCGTCCATCCAGCGATCAATGTCGATTTCCACGTCAATTTCTTTTGCAACTCTACGAAGCATATCCTCTACAGATTCTGTAAAGCTGTGAAGTTTTGCCTTTTCCGTATGACGAATGTCAATGGTGAAAGTTGCTTTACCAGGCACCACGTTCACTGTATTTGGTTCAAGCATGATCTTGCCCACGGTGGCCACAAGTGGGTCGCCTTCTTCCAGCGCCATGTCGTTAAGGGTTGTAATCATACGGGCTGCAGCGTTCATCGTGTCTTTCCGGTAGCCCATGGGTGTGGTCCCAGCATGGTTAGCTTGTCCATCCAATGTAATGGTATAGCGGCGTTGACCGGCAATATGACTGACAATACCAACAGACTTTTGCTCTTTTTCAAGCACATTGCCTTGCTCAACGTGGATTTCCACAAACGCTTTCAAGTCTTTCCGTACATTTTCAGGGTCTTGCTTGAAATCAAAACCTGCCTTATGCATGGCTTCTTCGAAAGGAATTCCGTCGAAATCTTTCATATTAACGACTTCTTTGGTGCTTGGATCACCAACTATGTTTTTAGAACCCCAGAAAGAAAACGGAAAGCGACTGCCTTCTTCTTCTGCCATTGAAACAACTTCAATATTTCGAAGAGGTTCCCCATACGTTTCCTTCAAGTATTTTAGCGCCAGAAATCCCGCGATGATGCCATATTGACCATCATATAAACCGCCATTTTTCACTGTATCAACGTGTGAGCCGGTCAGTATGGTTTCATCCGGATAAGTGGAGCCCTTTAATTGACCGAACAAGTTGCCGATATCATCAAAGTGCGTCGTTAGTCCGGCGTCTTCAAACAATGCTTTTAGTGCATTCTGAGCTTCGACCCATTCTTCAGAGTACAGCACTCTGGAAACGCCTCCATTTGGATCTTTACCAAAAGCTCCCAGCCAGTCCAGTTTCTCTTGGACATGTTCACCTGAATAGGCATTCGTTCCTTTTTTCATATAAACCCGCCTTTCTTTAAGACCAGATTTCCCAATGCTGCTTGCTTCAAAGGGATATACATATGACACCGGATGTCTAATATGCATAAAGGTCATCCACGTGTCACATATTCCTCTGCTTCAATTATAGCGCATTAGATTCAGAAAGTAATTGTTCCATTTAGACAAATAAATAATTCATGTATAGCCACTTTAAATAATTTTATGATGGTGTTAATGGAACATCGGCTCCTTAATATGTTTTCCCCGGAAAATAGGATGATAATCATGCATTCTTTAGAAAGCAACACATGTTATTTGTCTTTTTCCCTTTTCATGCGTTATTATGCTTACATTGTAATCATCAAGCAAATTGGAGGATGACATTCATGACAACCTTTGTTTATAAAGAAGTTGACTCATGTGCCATAAAAGCAGAATTATTTCCAGCAGGCACTTCGGAAGCACCGTTGATCGTTTATATTCATGGGGAGGTCTTGTGTGGGGAACACGCAATGACATTAACAAGGACCAGGTCGCCCTTTATCAGGAAGCTGGGTACAATGTGTTATCCCTTGCATACCGGCTGGCTCCAGAAACAAAGCTCCCGGGCATTGTTGCGGATATTCAAGATGCGCTCGAATGGGTTTATACAGAAGGACTTAAACAAATGAATTTTGATCAGCAAAAGGTTGCAGTCGTCGGCAGCTCAGCGGGGGCTTATCTGGCATTGATGACAGGTACTTTCCCCGTTAAGCCTGCTGCGATCGTTTCTTTCTATGGGTATGGCGATATTCTCGGAGATTGGTACAAGGAGCCAAGCGCACACTTTAATACAATGACTTCAGTACCAGAAGTTCTCGCAAAACAGCTCATTCAACCGGAAACCATAGCTGAGTCTCCAATTGAGCGGCGTTATGCAATCTACTTATACTGCCGTCAGCAAGGTAAGTGGCTGGATTATGTCGCTGAACTGAACGAGGGAATGAGCGAAGACGATCTGAAAGCCTATTGTCCTGTCCACCTTGCAGAAACAGATTTTCCGCCCACCTTGCTTCTGCACGGTGATGCGGATCAAGATGTTCCATATTCTGAATCGCTCAAGATGAAAGAAAAACTGACACAGCTTGGTGTGGACAATCAACTCATTACCATCCCCGGCGGTGAACACTCTTTTGACCAGAAGATGGAAGATCCGAATGTTCAGGACGTTTTTAAACAAGTGTTGGCTTTTCTGAACAAACAGCTTTAGAATCTAAAAAAACCTGCCACGCGCTATGACGTTGGCAGGTTTTTTATTATGTATGGCGGAGAAGGTGGGATTCGAACCCACGCGGCGCTTGCACGCCCTAACGCATTTCGAGTGCATCCCCTTCAGCCGGGCTTGGGTACTTCTCCACTTGATTTTCCGACACAGGAAATTATATAACAGTTTTTTTTCTATGTAAATGGGATTGATTGGTTTTTTACTAATCAGTTGATGAATATTGCTAGACGCCCTGCATATACATAAAAAGGTTTAAAAAATTATGGAATGGGTGATTGCATGGATGAGAAGTCATCAAGACACCACAAGCCTGTTGATAAAAACCTGAAAAATGAGCAGCTCGATCAATTCCGAGTAGAAAATACCAGAAACCCAATGACGACCAATCAATCGAGAAAAATTTCAAACGATCAGCAGACTTTGAAAGCAGGCGAGCACGGCCCTTCGCTACATGAGGATTGGCATTTTTTCGAGAAGATGACACATTTTGTACGGGAGCGCATACCGTCGAGGGTGGTTCACGCAAGAGGGTATGGGGCCCACGGAGAATTTGAGTGTTATCAATCTATGAAACAGTTTACTAAAGCTGGTTTTTTGCAGGAAGCGGGCAAAAAAACATCTGTATTTGTCCGGTTCTCCACGGTTCAGGGTGACAGAGGATCTAAAGACACAGCCAGAGATCTACGCTGTAAAGGGGTTAAATTTTATACAGACGAAGGAAATTACGACCTCACCACAATCGGTATGCCAGTATTAATTAATCAGGATCCGATGAAATTCCCCGATGCCATGCATGCCTACCAGCCCGAGCCGCGAACTGGAATGCCAACCGCTGCCGGCGCCCATGACACATTCTGGGATTATGTGGCCAATAATCAGGAAGCTCTGCATATGGTGTTGTGGATCATGTCAGATCGTGGGCTGGTGAAAAATTACCGTATGATGGAGTCATGGTCGATTAACACGTATCTGTTTGTCAATGACGAGGGGTAGCTACCTTCGTGCGTTTTGTCTGGAAGCCTGTGCTTGGTGTGCATTCACTGCTTCAGGACGAAGCTCAGAAAATCGGAGGAATTGACCCCGATTATCACCGTCGTGACCTGCGTGAAGCCATTGACCGCGGCGCTTATCCAGAGTATGAGCTGGGCGTCCAGATGATCCCATTGGAAGATGAATTTAAATTTGATTTTGACGTTCTTGATCCTGCCAAGTTTTGGCCAGAAGAGTTGGTTCCTGTTCATCTTATTGGAAAAATGACCTTGAACAGGAACGTTGACAATGAATTTGCAGAGTTAGAACAGGTCGCTTTTAACCCAGCCAATGTCGTTCCGGGAATTGATTTTTCCAACGACCCTGTTCTGCAGGGAAGGTTAATCGCTTATCAAAGTGCACAATACCATCGACTCGGAAGTGGCAACTTCCAAGACTTGCCGATTAACCGCCCGATCTGCCCATTTCACAACAATCAAAGGCAGGGTGTGATGAGGTATCGCATTGATGTTGATGAAGTGAGCTATCACAAGAATTCGTTGGCAAATAACACCCCTTACACGACACCCCCGGAAAAAGGCGGTTATGAGCATTATCCGAAAAAAGTAGACGGCCGCGTCGTCCGGGGCAGAAGTGAATCCTTCAACGATTTCTTCACGCAACCGAGGATCTTTTGGAACAGTTTAACGACAGTAGAAAAGCAACATACGCTGGAGGCACTTAACTATCAGCTTGGAAGTGTGAACAACAGGTCGGTCCGTCAGCAAAACGTGGATATGCTGGTCAATGTAGATCGAGAGCTGGCCTGTATCGTAGCAGATCATATTGGTGTTGACCGCCCAAGCGGTTCTCAGGTTCCCGTTTCTACAAAGTATCCATCCTTAAGCCAGGCTTTTACGCCGAGTTATGCTTATACACAAAAAGTTGGGGTCTTAATCGGGGATGGTTTTGACAGTAGTGAAGTCAGCCAGGTCCTTAGCACATTAAAGCAGTATGGCGTTTTTGTTGTCATCGTAAGCGACACACTTGGGAGCGTAACCGGGGCTGATGGGACCAGGATCGAAGTTGATGAGACATTTCTCACTACAAGTCCTTACTTGCTCGACTCTTTTTATGTGGTGGGAGGGCGTTGCAGCAGACAGGGCCATTTCGATTCTAGTATCAAAGAATACGTGCAGGTGGGCTACAAACACTACAAGCCGATTGGTGTCGCCTCAACAGGACAGCAATATATACACACATCAGAGCAAAACAATTTAGCTGGCGTCGTATTCGCAGCAAATAATCCAGATTTCGCAAAAGATTTTGTGGCTGCTGTAGCGCAACAGCGTTTTTGGAACAGGAAATGATTAGAGCAATGTGCGAAAAAAGCGTCTCCCCCTCTAGTGAGGGTGAGACGCTTTTTTATAGTGCTGGTGAGAGGAATTGAACCCCCGACCTATTCATTACGAGTGAATCGCTCTACCGACTGAGCTACACCAGCATATTTTAAGCACAAGAAAAATAATAATACCATCGGGAGAATTTTTCAACCCACCTGCTTCAGATCTGGTGAAATTTTGCTTCCAAAAGTTCCTCATTTTGTCGAAACTGGAAAAGCATGATATAACATATATACAGGGGTGAAAGCATGTCAGAAGCAAAGATAAAAGTGAACGACAACGGATCCCTATTGCTGACAGGGTCCTTTGAAGTGGTTGATGCAAAAGGCAACGTGTTCGAAACAAAAAAAGCCGTGTCCCTATGCCGCTGCGGCGAATCATCCAACAAACCATTTTGTGACGGTACACATAAAAAAATCGGATTTGAAAGTTCTCCACGAGCTCCAAAGTAAGTGTAGATTAACCACAGCCCCGCCTTGAAGGGTGGGTGGCTGTGGTTTTTGGATTTTTGGGGAGGGAGGGGGTTCTAGTGATATATGCATTTCCCCCTTCCTACTGTGTTCAAGCGAGTTTTTGGAGTTCTAACTGATATATCAAGCGCTCAGCTTCGTTTATAGAGCGCTCATACTCTTATTTGACGCGCTTGCCATGGTTTTCGTTGCGCTCGTGCTCTTATTCGACGCGCTCACCTTCGTTTTCGTTGCGCTCATGCTCTTATTCGACGCGTTCGCCTTCGTTTTCGATGCGCTCAGGCTCTTATTCGACACGCTCGCCTTCGTTTTCGATGCGCTCATGCTCTTATTCGACACGCTCGCCTTCGTTTTCGACGCGCTCAGACCCTTATTCGAGGAAATCTACTTCCTTCCAGATTCATACATATACTTCGCCCCTTTACTTTTTCCAATTTTAGTGAAGGGACCTCCTACTAACAATCGCCTCATTACATCTTTTGAATTAATCCTCAAAAACTCGCGCATTTCCAGATTAGTAAACTCCGGTCCGAAAATAGTGCAGTATTCGTGTATTGCTGTCATATGTGCGTTTGGATCTTTTAAACCACATGTTCCGCAAAGCCAATTCCTTTCTATACGGTCCATCATATTCCGTTTGCAGCGTGGGCACCACACACCTTTTCTAACCTGGGAAGCATGAATGTCAAACTTATCCACGAGGCGTTTCTCATTTGGTTCATGCGCAGCTACAAGCATTCGGGCAATTTGCTCCAGCTCACCATATGAAAAATGCTCATTCTGGTACTGTTTTCGCAGTTCAGGAACGCGTTTTAATAGATTTTGAGCCAATAAAAGGTCGGGAATTACCTCGTGGCCAGGATGTTTTAAAATGACATTCGGGTTTGAGAAGACAGTTAGTGTATGAATGGGTATGGGGGCAATGTTGTGTACTTGCAGAAAGTTGTGGAGATGGTGTCGCTGCACACTTGCTTGCATCATAGGATCTTGGAAGCGTTCGAGACGTCCGTCTAATTTTTCTCGATACATGAGGCCTGTTTCCAGTTGATAATGAACAACGCCGGTCAAGTTTTTCGTTTCGATGATCAGGATGAATTGTGGGAATAGAACGAGGGTATCGATTTGAAAGTATTTCCGTCCTGTTTTTATGCGCAGCCCATGTAACACAGGGAAGGCGGCCAAATCCAGTAATTGATAATAATAGTCCATTGATTTTTCACCTATGTAGCCCGACAGTTCGCGTTGGAATTGATCATTTAATATGGTGTAAAGCTCATCCGTCTGCATACGAGGAAGCAAGCTTTCTGATTGGAGCAATGATGAGGGTTTGACGAGGGGAAGAAAAATCAAGTTCAAAAACTCCTTTATTTAATTATTTTCAGATATTATACCCCATCCCTATTCTAAACACAACAAAGCCCCGCCCGCATTTTTAAAAAGCGAACGAGGCCTTCCAGACAACCCTTCTATTCTCCTGATACATAAACAGCGTAATCTGCAAGTAACCGCGCACCGAATCCCGTTGCTGTCTTCGGATAATACCCCTTGCCGTCCCCTTGCATACGGCCGGCCATATCAACGTGAAGCCATTTGCATGATTCAGGCACGAATCGTCTTAAAAATAACGCTGCCGTTATCGCACCAGCTTCACCTTTGGAACTGATATTACAGAAATCTGCGTAATCACTTCTCAAATAATCGTCATACGCGTCAACCAGCGGCATCGGCCATACAGCATCCCCGTTATCAGCACCTAATCTTTTCATCGCAACTGAAAGCTCATCATCGCCAAAAACGCCGGCCATTTTTGAGCCGAGGGCATTGCCGATCGCGCCTGTGAGCGTCGCAATATCAACCACATACTCAGCACCGTGTTCGCCCGCGTGAATCAGTGCGTCAGCGAGGATCAATCTACCTTCAGCATCCGTGTTGCCAATCTGCACGGTTTGCCCATCTTTATAACGAATAATATCACCCGGCAGAACCGCTCTCCGGTCAATCGCATTTTCAACAATCGGAATGAGCGCAATTACATTCACTTGAGCACCGGAATCAGCTAGCTGCTTCATCGCACCTGAAACCGCTGCAGCACCGCCCATATCCATCCGCATGTCACTCAGATCCCGGCCGCGCTTCAGGCTGACGCCGCCCGTATCGAAAGTAACACCTTTTCCGACAAGTGCCACGAGTGGTTTCGAAGCATCACCCACATACCTGAGCTCAACAAAAGCCGGCTCATATTGACTCCCTTGATTAACTGTCAGGACGCCGTTCATCTCGCGCCTCTCAATTTCAGCTTTATCAAACACAGACACATCGACTGGGCTGCTAGCAAAAGCGTCTTTTAACTTTTCTGGAAAAGTTTCCGGGTTTAATGCGCTTGGTATGTCATTCATCAAATCACGGGAAAAGCTCATCGCTGCGGCACGGATCTCGCCAGCAGTGACCGCTGCTTCACTAAAATCGCCTTCGATTACAAGATTTGTTTTGTGTTCAGACGCATCAGACCGATAATTGATAAAGGCATAAGTACCCAAATGCCAGCCTTCCACGAATGCTGTTAACACCTCATCTTCACTCAGGGAACCATACATCTGAGATAAAACATCTGTATGCAACGTGGCTTGTGAAACCTTTTGCTGTGAAAGCTCACGAGCGATCGCTCCTGCTGTCATGCGGACTTGTTCAGCCGTGTACACACCTTCTTTTTCTTTTAAAACAACGAGCGAATCTTCTCCTGAAAAAGCAATACAAAACGATCCTGCTTGTTGGCTAACAAACATTTTTAAACCGATATTTCCAGTAACCACATGATCCTGTTCAAATACAATATGTACATGATGACCCATTAGCAAAATTCCCCCTTTTTATTTATCATACCACATACTTCGGCACACGAATTGTTTAATCCTGCTTTTCTGTCAAAAAAATTGTTGCCACGGCCCAGTGTCTGGCGGTGTCGACTCCACTGTGATCATATCTTTTTTTGTCGGATGTTCAAACGACAGTTTATGCGCCCACAAAGCAATCTGCTGACCAGGCTTGTTGACGTTGAAACCATATTTCTGATCACCATAAAGCGGCATACCTGCATGTGAGAGTTGAACCCTGATCTGATGCGGTCTCCCTGTTTCCAATTGTACAGACAAAAGACTTAACGCTTCCCGCGCAGCAAGCATTTCATATGTAAGACGGGCACGTTTTCCTTTTCCATGTCCGCTTGAGACAACATGAACCTTGTTTTCAGCATGATCTTTTAACAAAGTGTTCTCCAGTTGTGCTTGTTTATGGACTGGCTTTCCACGAACAACAGCCAGATATGTCCGCTCAAATGCACCGCGTCTGATGGCATCTGACAACCGTGAAGCCGCTTTGGACGTTTTGGCAAAAACCATGACGCCGCCTACAGGACGATCAAGGCGATGCACAAGTCCGAGAAACACATTGCCAGGCTTTTGATAGCGTTCTTTCAGATCCGCCTTTAAAAGGGTAAGCATATCCGCGTCTCCTGACTGGTCCTCTTGAACAGGTATATTTACAGGCTTTTCCACAACAAGCACATGGTTATCTTCAAATAAAACAGGTATGTTCAAAATACGTCCTCCTCACTGGAACTATGAGTCTGCATTCTTTTTCTGTTTGCTTTTTAAATAAAGGACTTCAAGCATTACAACAATTGCCGCAACACCCACAGCAATCACGAGGCTTGGGTATAAGGCAATCCCCACAAGTTCACCAATTCCATAGAAAATCACAGCACGGCTCAAAAACATAAAAATACCCGGCCACACAATCCGTTCTTTGCCGAAAAGGTGTTCAGCCAGAACTTCAACGATACTATCAATGGTAAATAAATAAATCAAAAAGGCGACAGAAAGAATCATCAACCTGCCAGCACTGATTTCAAAATCAAACACGGTCGTCACCAAATTGGTTGATCCGAGTATGGCAAATAGAAACAAACCAATCACAATGGTTGGAATTAGAGCTAAAAGGGCGGCAGTGAGTATCACCCGTCCTAAACTGAACGATCCATCTGTCGGATCTTTTTTCTCCCCTCGATACACGAATAATAAAAATGCAATAAATGTCATGATATACATGATTCCTAAAATGACCAATAACGTCATATGTTGTACCCCCTGAATAAGAACATCTACTATCATACTTGAGGAGGTCCTAATTTTAAAGTGAAGAGGTGACTTTTATACCATATGTTTTTACAAATCCCGGGTCTGTTTAATTAACTTTTCAAAGAGAGAAGCAACTGTCTGGGACCGGGCTAGTCTAGGCGTTTGTCCTGACCAGAGAGACATGAAATCAGACTTTCCTTGCTGAGCCGATGCTTTTCTGAGAGGTTTTGTCAACGCATTTTGCACTGGAAATTCCGGCAGACAGGCTTGCTGGTCAGCCATTTTCTCAATAAATACATTGTGAATGCCTCGTGCCCATTTTCCTGAAAAAGCACGCGTTAAAACGGTCTGATCTTCCTGTGCTTGGAGAATCGCTTCTTTATGCAATGGTTTAGCACCGCTTTCCGCACATGTCAAAAAGGCCGTCCCCATTTGCACAGCTTGCGCACCGAGGCACATGGATGCCGTTAATCCTCTTCCGTCCATAACACCACCCGCTGCAATGACTGGAATGGTTACATGATCCACAACTTGCGGAATGAGCGACATTAGACCAATCTGACTCTTTTCATGTCCTTCTAAAAAATGGCCGCGATGGCCGCCAGCCTCACTGCCCTGAACGACGACTGCATCCATTCCGCTGTTTTCAATGGCAATCGCTTCATTGACAGTAGTGGCCGTGCCCATCGTTATGATTCCGTGTTCTTTCAGTTCAGCAATTATCTTTTCTGCCGGTATTCCGAATGTAAAGGAACACACAGGCACCTTTTCCTCAATCGTGACCTTCAGTTGCTCGAGAAACGTGTGTGTTGCTGATTCATAATCTGGTATAGTCACTTGGTTGTCAGCAGGCATATTTAGCTCATCATAAAATGGCTGTAGCGTATCTCGCGCGATGTCGATTACTTCACCGGAAATAGTGAATTCGTTTGGGACAAAAAGGTTAATTCCAAACCCGCCTGATACAACTGACTTAATGTCTTTAATCTGATTGCGTATCTGTTCCGGTGCCATGTAACCCGCTCCGATCATCCCAAGCCCGCCAGATCTTACAACCTCAGTGATTAATTCTGTCGTAGTGACCCCGCCAGCCATAGGAGCCTGGATCACAGGATATTGAATGTGCAAACGTTCAGTCAAACCATTACTCAACAAAATCCCCACCTCATTTCCAAAACTATTATAAACAGCTCATCATCCAATTTATTAAGACACATTTTAAGTAGAGTGCGAACTAACTAGGCGATTTTATGACTGCCACTAAGCACTCCATATGTTTAAACGAGCACCGTGATTTCCGCTGCGGGAAGTCGCTTTCCGCGGGCACGGTCTCAGCCTCCTCGCTCGCAAGGACCGCTCGCTGTGGGGTCTTCGGACTCGTGCTGTTCCCGCAGGAGTCGACTTCCCTCCGCTCCAATCACTTCATGTTAATTAGGTGCTTGGATGTTTTGCTCAAGAAATTAAGAGTGAACGTAAACTTTTCTTGAGCAGCTAATGCTAACTCAACTTTGAGGTGATTTCAGATTGATGCTCAGTCCATTTAACTTTCAATCCCTCTGCTTATAAAATCAAGAAAGAAGGTAAACACACCTCTCCAAGCTCGGGGAAAACACGGAGACTCCTGTGGGAGGAAAAGCCTCGGTGAGACCCCGGAGGTCGATATAGGGGAAGGAAGGCTAAAACCGCGACGTCCTGTCGCAACGCCTTCATGACCCACATCCTGTGGGCCCGAGGCTCAGCAGCGCCCACTGGACGCGGAGTGTTTTCCCCGAGCGGTTGCCAGAAGCAGTCATTCAAGTTTTCATTAGTTCGCAGTTTGTGTCGACTGTTCATAAGGAAGTTATCTGCATAAACGTGTAGTGAATAGGCGATATTTAGCCTTCTATTACTTTCACGTGTACTTTTCGTGTTCTTGGGCCGTCAAATTCACAAAAATAGACACTTTGCCATGTGCCGAAGATGAGTTGTCCATCGGATATGATTAGGGTTTCACTCGCGCCTATTACGGATGATTTCATGTGCCCGTCGGAATTGCCTTCCATATGGATGTACTCAGGTTTGTTTGGGAACGTTTCATCTAGCCCAAGTTTCAGGTCCGTTTTGACGTCGGGGTCAGCATTTTCATTGATCGTAATGCCACCCGTTGTATGCGGGCAAAATACGACCATAATGCCCTCCGTTACGCCGCTTTTAGAGAGCGCATCCTCAACATATCCGTCAATATTAACAAGAGCTTGTTTCTTATCTGTAGAAACAGTGTACTGAAATAAGGTTTGTGTCATATGATCAAGCTCCTTTCACTTTTCCCTTTTAGCAAAAATGTTCTTCACAAATGCTTCTTTATGGTCGGTATAATCTTTAATTCCGGTGTTAGAAGTGTGCGTATAATCTGCTTTGAGTTGAGCATATTCTGTTCTAACTTTTTCATAATGATTAAGGTAGTCCTTAAAGAAAATCAAATTTTTCCAAAGCTCTCCCTGATAATCCACAAGGTGAATGAAATGGGTTTTGGATTCATACGTACTGTCGGTGAACTTGGCGCAAACGATTTCTTGCGGTCTTTCCACACGCAATCTTAAAAATCCCGCTTTCTTCAAACCTTGAAAGAGCGATTGATTTACGTCTTCTATATCATTTACCCCAATGAGGATATCAATAATCGGCTTAGCTTTCATACCTTTGATCGCCGTGCTGCCTATATGAGCAATGCGCTCACCAGCAATTTGTGTATAATGCTCAATTTCTTGTTTGACACGCTCAAATTCGCCCTGCCATTCCGGATGAAAATCCTCGAGCCGCACTTCATTTCTTTTCAATCCTAATTTCATTCACAAAGACCTCCCACATATACAGCGTAACCCCATTCTATATGAACTTGGCACACCATAGTAGTCTGCAAATTGGAATTACACTATGGTATAATAGAATAGAAAAAATCAAGCCTGTTACTAAAAACTTCGTAAAACATCTCACTTTTATTTTCCCGCCACCTGTTATATTCTAAAAAAGTTACTTACATTCCGAATCAATCTAGGGGGATTACCATGAGCATGAAGAAAGCATTAACGCTCGCAGGCTCCGATTCAAGTGGCGGTGCGGGAATACAGGCAGATTTAAAAACATTTCAAGAACACGGGGTTTACGGCATGAATGCGCTGACGTCAATTGTCGCGATGAACCCGAAACAAAATTGGAAGCATGAGGTCTTCCCAATTGATGTTGAGGTCGTCGAAAAACAGCTCGATACGATACTTTCAGTCGGAGTGGACGCTATGAAAACCGGCATGCTTGGTTCAGTCGACATTATTGAGCTTGGTGCAAAAAAGATAGATGACTATAAGCTCGGGCAATTTGTGCTTGATCCAGTCATGGTATGTAAAGGTGAGGATGAGGCCCTGCAGCCGGAAAACACCGACGCCA
Organism: Lentibacillus sp. JNUCC-1; assembly: GCF_009741735.1. NCBI lineage: Bacteria > Bacillati > Bacillota > Bacilli > Caryophanales > Bacillaceae > Lentibacillus > Lentibacillus sp. JNUCC-1. The sequence continues at coordinate 2,060,820 of NZ_WHOH01000001.1, read as the reverse complement.
TGCGTGAGCTGCTTCTGCCGCACGCAACCATTGCTACACCCAATTTATTCGAAGCAGGCCAGCTTGCCCAAATTGGCACAGTTAAAACTGTTGAAGGTATGAAAGAAGCGGCTCGCCTCATCCATGAAATCGGCGCAAAAAATGTTGTCATAAAAGGCGGAAAAGGTCTGAATCATGATAAAGCGATGGATCTATTTTACGATGGTGAAGCATTTGAACTGCTTGAACAGGAGAAAATAGATACCGGCTATAACCATGGAGCAGGGTGCACATTTGCTGCTGCCATTACCGCAAACCTCGCGAAAGGCTCAACTGTTAAAGACGCTGTGATTTCCGCAAAAGCCTTCGTGACGGCTGCCATCAAGCACGGTTGGAAACTTAATGACTATGTTGGACCTGTTATGCACGGCGCTTATAACACATTAGAAAAGTAAATTGAATAAAAGCACGAAGGAAGTCATCATCACAGTAGACTTTCATCGTGCTTTTTCTTTCCGTTTATTTCTATTATAAAAGATAGTTTACTTTATAGATAAATCACAAACGAATAGTAAACACAAACTGCGAACCAGTGAAAATTTAATAAGCCTTCTTAGCACGATCTTAGGAAGTTTTAAATTACGGTTTACTTGGCAATTTCATGTTATTTTCCGATATATGAGTTGAAAACACCGATATACACTTCAAAATTTCCGATATAACTCTCAGAATTTCCGATAGCGCATGCGAAATTTCCGATATATCTAAGAGAACGTCGTGATTTCCGCCGGGGGCTTCGGACTGGTGCTTTTTCCAGCTGGAGTCGACTTCCCCTCACCTAAGAGTTAGAGATGTATTCTTTGGAACCCAGCTCGGGGACAACATGGAGACTCCAGTGGGAGGACAAGCCTCGATGAGACACCGCAAGTGCGAGAAACCGAGGCTCAGCAGCGCCCACTGGACGCGGAGTGTTTCCCCCGTGCGGCCGCATGAGGCAGTTATAATTTCTGCCCAGTTAGTTCCCAGTTTACGAATAAAGTGTCCTTATCAATATCAGCAACTTGTGCGAAAACACTTCATCCATTTTTCAAAAAGTCATCCACCAGTTGAAAATAGGCTTCTGGCTCCTCGACGTTCGGGGCATGGCCTGAGTTTTCGAATACGACGAATTTCGCATTTGGTATGTGATCGGCAATTTCTTTTCCTTGTCCAGGCGGATTCAGTCCATCGTGTCTTCCGCTGATCACCAATACAGGGACTGTGACTGTAGCCAAGTCGGGCCTAAAATCATATTTCGATAGGGCTGCAGCAGCCGCTTCCTGCTGTTTTGCCGTCAAGCCGCTTGGCATATCGGCAAGCCATGCCCCAACAGCATCCAAATCATGAAAGATATGTGGGGCCATTTCCCCCATCTGCTCTTCAAACGTTAGTCCTTCAAGTTCATCGGCATGGCGGGCCATGAGACCTTCTGTAGAAGATGTATCCCCGTGTGCCGCTCCTGAGACAAGGATGATTTTATCGACTTTTTCAGGTGCTTGAATCGCCACACCTTGTGCGACATACGTCCCCATCGACATGCCAAGCAGGACGACATTGTCCAATTTGAGATAATTGATTAAGGCCAGCACATCTTCAATATGATCGTTTAGTGTATAGGATTCGGGCTTGTCCGATTTCCCGTGACCCCTTGCATCCAGTGCAACCACTCGATATTCTGATTGAAAGCGGGCTTGTTCTGCACGCAGCATGAGATGGCTTCCAGTCAGACCGTGCAGCAGAACAATTGGTTGTCCCTGACCTTCATCTTCATAGTATAAATCTATCCCGTTAAGTTTTGCTTTAGGCATAGGATTGTTCTCCTTTCAATAGGTATTAACACCAGTATACCAGCTTCACCGCACATTTTAAAAAACTGCAAGTGTCCAGGCTGAGCCCGAACACTTGCAGGAGTGTTTTATATAGTACCTATTTTATTCAATCTCTTTTAGCTTCTCTTGCAGCTCTGTCATAATCTTGGCAGCCTCTTCCCAGTTGCCTTCAGACAGTGCTTTCTGATAAGCATCGAACTGCTCAGCGAATTCACGCAGCTGTTCTTCCGCTCCAGTAATAGGCGGTGCTGCATCACCTTCGTCTTCTCCAGCTTCTTCACCAGTATCTTCATCTTCAGGCGGCGCTTCTTCACTTTCACCTTCATCCTCAGTACCTTCAGGATCGGCTTTTGCCAGAATCGCATCGAGCGCCTGGTCGAACGACGGTTCCATCACAATGTAATCATCATACGCCATAATCACCTGTTTCACTTCAGGCAGAGATGTCTCATTTGAGGATTCAATGTAAACCGGCTCGACATAGAAGACGGTATCCTCGATTGGAATCGCAAGCAGGTTACCGCGAATTACTTTAGATCCGCCCTGGGACCACAGATTCAACTCTTTAGAGATCGTGCTGTCCTGGTTGATCCTATTTTCAATCTGTTGCGGCCCATAAATATTCTTCTGCTTTGGAAAACGGTAGACAAATTTTTCACCATAATGCTCACCATCGTTCCGGACACCCATCCAAGCAATCATATTCTGACGCTTTTTAGGCGTGTATGGCATCATGAGTATAAATTCTTCCTCGTCCGCTTCCGGCATTTGCATTGTTATATAGTATGGTTCCATTTCGATGTCTTCGTTGAAGTACTTCTCAGTCGGGAACTGCCAGAAGTCTTCACGGTTATAGAATACCTCAAGATTGGACATATGGTACGTGCCATACATCGCGGATTGAATTTTGAACAAACGTTCCGGATAACGGAAATGCGCCCGAACATCTTCAGGAATATCTTTTGTGAAAAGCTCTGGGAACATGTTGTCATAAGCCTTCATTAGCGGCTCATCCGTATCCACGGCGTAAAAATCCACTTCTCCTGTGTATGCATCAATCGTCACTTTAACCGAGTTGCGGATATAATTCTCACCGCGTTTATAAGGTTCAGCGTATGGATAACGTTCACCTGTCAAATAGGCATCCATCATCCATGCCAAAGTCCCGTCATCTCTGACAAATATATACGGATCTTCGTCATACTCGAAGAACGGCGCAATTCGATTGACCCGATCGACGATGTTACGTGTATCAAGAAGCTCACTTTCATCCGTAATCTGATCGGAAACCATCATTCGGAATGAGCCTTCGTTTAAAGCAAACAAATAACGGTTGAGCCCTTTCAGCGGGATACCTGAATCAGCTTCGAAACGATTGGACTTGTTGTCTCCACCGGATGGATAGTCAAATTCATCGACCTTACTTTTTACAATCACGTTTGGATACTCTTCTTCACCAAAATAAATCTGCGGGCGCTCAATATCGATCACCCCAGTAGGTGGAATGTCGTCTACCATATACTTCGGCTGACCCTGTGGTGTCACTTCATTCACATGACTCATCGCCACACCGTAACCATGTGTATAACGCAAGTAGCGGTTCACCCACGTTTGGGCCTGATCGGGTAAGTCTTTCATGCTTAGTTCTCTAGCGCCAATAAATACCTGTTCATAATGGCCATCAATTTCATACCGATCAATGTCAACATCATGGAAATTGTAGTATGTTCTAATGGTCTGGAGTTGATTATACACTTCGAGAAGTGGCCGCACGTCATTTACTCGGATGTTCTCAATCGTGTCATCATTTCGCTCCACCATCTCGTGATTCAGAGTTGATTCACTAGGATGTTCGACTTCATTAATGTCCGCCAGTTGGTACGCCTCACGTGTATATTCGAGGTTTTCTTCCAGATAAGGCGTTTCCTTGGAAAATTCGTTCGGCGATACAACGAAATTCTGAACGACTACTGAAGCACCCTGTCCAACGATAACGAGGGCGATATAAATACCGATAGGAACAATTGCTGATTGAATTTTGCCCCTGATGAGCAGCACAATCAGCCAGATCGTTCCGAGAAGAGCCGCTCCTGCCAGCACATAGGCTTTCGGGATGTTAACAATGTCATCTGTGTAACTGAGCCCGTAGACTGCACTTTCTTGAAACAAACTGACCTGATTTGTCAGGAGCGTTTCATAAGGTGCGAGTGCGTGTGTCGCTGCTAACAGCACACCAATGACACCTAGAGTTACACCTAAGTGGAGTTGTGCTGAACGGTTCAAACGCCACATGTTGAATACGGAGTACGCCCCAATTTCCACTATTAAGAAGAACACAGCCAAACCCATCAAAAGATAGACTGCAAAGTTTAAAAGCGGCAGTACAAACATATAAAATGATATGTCTAGATTGAAATGAGGATCGGTCACACCGAACTGCTCATAGTTCATGAACTTCAGAACACGTTCCCAGCCGATGCCTTGTGCAATGCTGCTTCCGACAAGACCAACAACGACTGACGCCAGAAGAAGCACAGCCGTTACCAACTTACGTTTTAAGAGCAAAGGATGGAGTTGTACACGGTCAAAATGACTCATATATGTACGATAGATCCAAAATAAGGTCAAATAAGTTGTCAAACCGTAAATCACAAATCCGGACAAACCAAGAATCACTTTGCTGCTAAGCACTGTTTTAAACACGCCCGCAAACCCAATCGTGTCCATCCAAATATAATCGACAAATAGATTCATCGACATCATGCCTACGATTACAATAAACAACAGGATGGCAACAGCTATACCAATGCGCTTCAGGCGCTTGGTCCACTTTTCCATTTCCTGTTTACTAAAAGATTGATTAAAATCCACAACGTCTCCCCCAATTTATCTTTCTTGTTAACATACTTTCCTAATGTGAAAACACCTTACTCCAGTCTAACATACGATTGACCCCATGCCTAAGTTTCAGGTTTCTCTAAAAAATGTATGTTAACACTTTCTAACGACCATACTAAGTACAGCACCTTTTGAGAAGGAGGTTTAAATATGCTGGAACTCAACACAGACCTGGAAGGCAAGCAAGCCTTTTTTGGTCCCGCTTTTTCCATGTTTAAAGCCAATGGTTATTCTCTTTGCGGCAACTGGGAATACGATCGCGCTTATTTTGACGGGATGCTTTGGCGTGAGGGCGGCGAAACCATTTACATAAGACTGCCGTTTCACGTTGTCTCAGGGCTCTTGGATGATGGTGGAGCGCTTATTCAGTTTAATAAGCCCTACGTTATTAAGCATGTGGTCAATACAGGGCTTGACCGTGATGGCAATGCGCTTTTGACCGCCGCTGGAGGCCTCAGCCAATTCCAGGAACCGCTCGATCGCGACGGTCAAATCAGAGACAAGAGCCGATGGGAAACAGAAGGCGAGCAAGCGATTGACTATATTGTTGACCGTATTAACGATCTGTTCGTTTCATAGGAAGACCTGATCCGCCTGAATGTTTACAGCAAGCAGGCGGATTCTGTTTGTGAAAGGAGAGGACCTACCTTGTTTACTTTTCGCGGGGATGCCCATAAAGTCTATTTACAATTAAAAAAGGAAACTGATCCTGCTAAACATCATGATCTTAAAGAAACGGCATCGATAAAGGCCTTTTATGAATCAATCGACTCAGAAACCCTTCGTCTCATCCATTATCGTATGATTAAAGAGCAAAACGGGCTCGGTATCATCCCGATCTACGTGACTTCAATCCCATGGCTGCTGTTTTTATTTTCCAATAAGATAGAGGAAGTTTTATTTACAAACGGCAACATTTTATGGCTTATCTTTGTCATCATTTATCTCGTTCTTTTGACAGCGTTCGCCTTTTTCCATTTTAAAGAAAAAGCATGGGCCGCCTTTCATATTGAAATGATAAAAGACGTGCTGGCATCAAGAGAAGACAGGGCTCAAACTAAACCAGAGCGCTAAAATTTGTCTACTCTTTTCTTGACGCCTCTCATAAACTTAAAGCTTAATTTGTTGGTATGGTCAGCATTATGAACCAGCAATTTATAGGCTTCAAGAACTGTGGATGCCCGCGTCAAAATATAACCGCCAATGGCTATTAAGGCAACAAAGACAGGATAATAATCTTGAAATATCTTCGGATTAATATCTTTCCGTTGCAGGAAAAAAGCGATCATGCCAATTAAAACAAGGCCAATCCCCACTGCCATAATCGGGTGATATTTTTTCTTCAGATCGCTATATCTTGCCTGTAATTCTTTATGATAATTCTCATCCAGCAGCAAAACTTCTTGCTTCAGTACCTTGTATTGATCTTCACGGAAGAATTCACTGGTCGCAAGGAGGCCAATCCCCAAGGCGCCAAAGATAATAATTAAAAATGAGTATATTTCCATACTCTGGGCATCTTCCGTTATAGCTTTGTAAGGTACTCTTGCAAAAAAGGCAAATAGGATGAACAAGCTGACCCCAAAAGGCATGAATCTGGCCAACTTTTTCTGGTTCATTAAATATCCCTCCGCCATCTCTTTACTCACATAATAGCCTTTGTCATGCGCCTGCGTTTTCTCGGTCGTGTCCTTCAGTAAATAATCAGTCGACACTTCAAAGATATAACTCATTTTTAGCAGCTTTTCTGTCTCTGGGAATCCTTGTCCATTTTCCCACTTACTAATCGCTTGTCTTGTTGTATTAAGGTCTTCTGCCAACGCTTCCTGGGACAAGCCTTTTTCCTTTCTAAGCTTAAACAATTTCTCTCCAAATCTCATGGAACTCAACCCCTTGCTTTTTGATAACTCTATCCTACGAAAACATAAGGGCATTTTCTATATCTGCAGCGTTACAATGTGTCAACCTGAAGTTGCATCCTTGTTATAACAAGGGGTTTGAAGCTTTTTGACACTCATCATGCCTCTACCGCTTCCCTGCAATACCATAAAAGAACAGTTGCATCATATCTTCTATAAAGGCTTCCTCGTTATCGTATGTTTGTGCATATGCTGTGAGATCTTCCGCTTTTTCCATAAAGATATTCAAATAAAATATAATAAGAGATGAAGGAAATGAATAGTGGATGGCACCTTCTTTCCTTCCCTGTTCAATCAGGTCCATCATAAGCGGCAGTGAATGATCTTGATAGATTTTTTCCACAAACGTCTTCATCTCAGAATCCTGCCAGATTAGCTTCTCCAATTTGCTGATGCTGAGCTTCTGCAAATAAGCTTTTTTATTAAAAATAGTGAAAGCCACTTTATCTTGAAAACTTTTCGTATCATCCTGCAAATACTGACGCGTTTCTTGGACAATCTCCATATACCAATCTTGAAGGGCTTCACGGATCAGATTGTCTTTGCTGCCGAAATGATTATAGATTGTAACCTGTGAAACGTTCGCTTGCTCGACAATATCGGCTATTCTAATGGCACGTGGTTCCATGGTTGTTAGCAACTCTAGCGTTGCATCTTTAATGCGTTGTTTTATTTTTTCAGTTCTTTTTTTAAAGCCGTTCATATCATCCGCACCTCAAGTATAAATTATGAAATTTTTACATATATTTATTTCATTATACCATTGACTTCCATTTTCTTAAAGCATAGAATTAATGTAATGAAACATGTAACAGATTTCAAAAATAAGGGGGAGAGATGATGATCGAAATCGATAAATTGACCCAGCAGTTTCCAAATGGTCGGGGTATTTTCGACGTTTCTTTTCAGGTGGAAAAAGGGGAAGTGTTCGGATTCCTCGGGCCAAATGGCAGTGGAAAATCAACGACAATCCGTCATTTAATGGGCTATATGAAACCACAGAAAGGCGGCGCTACTATTAAAGGGCTTGATGCATGGACCGAGCAGGCACGTGCACGAAGTCATATTGGATATCTGCCTGGTGAGATTGCTTTTCTCGATGGGTTAACTGGGAGCGACTTTCTGAATATGCTTGCTGGCATGCAAGGCATTAACAGCAAAAACAGACGTAACGAGTTGATCGAGAAGCTGCAATTCAACCCAAAAACACCGATCCGCAAGATGTCCAAAGGCATGAAGCAAAAGGTGGGCATTGTGGCAACCTTCATGCATGATCCAGACATCTATATACTCGATGAACCAACGTCAGGACTTGACCCACTCATGCAAAAAGTCTTTATCGATCTTGTGCTTGAGGAGAAAGAAAAAGGCAAGACCTTTCTCATGTCTTCCCACAGCTTTTCTGAAATTGAACGGACGTGTGATAGGGCAGCGATCATTCGCGAAGGTGAGATCGTGACAGTCAGAAACATTCATGAACTTCAGACCATGCAGCGGAAAGCATTCGATGTGACGCTTACGGAAAAAGCTGCCGTCGACGCGCTGATGGCTTCCGACCTTAACCTCGAAAAAATTGACGACTACGTGCTGCGTATTGAAGTTCAAGGGAATTATGATGCCTTCATCAATACCTTATCCGATTATCACGTCAAAAACATCAGTGCAGCTGATCAAAGTCTAGAACAGATTTTCATGGATTACTACCATGTGAAGGAGGCGACATCATGAATGGGTCTCTTTATAGCCAAATGATGAAAACACATCTGAAGTTGTTTCTCGGCTTTGGTGTTGTTTCTGCTGCATATGTGACACTTATGACGTCTCTTTATCCCATGATGGATGAAAACATGGAACAAATTGAAAACCTGATTGATTTATTTCCCGACGCCTTGCTTCGTGCCATCGGATTGGAATCATTCAGCAGCTACGGACAATTTATCTCAGCGGAATATTACGGTTTGTTTTACTTACTGATTCTAGGCGTATTTTCGGTCATTATCGCTGTGCAGCTCATCGCTCGGTTAGTCGACCGCGGTTCCATGGCTTATTTGCTTTCCACCCATGTCTCACGCGTTCAAGTTGCCACCACTCAAGTCATGGTCTTGCTCAGCGGTTTGATCATTATTCATGCGTTGACATTCGGCGGCGGATTCCTTGCAGCTGAATTTTTAATTGAAACGGATAGCACCATCGCTTTTAATGAATTTTTCCAAATTAACTTTGTCGGATTGCTGCTTTTCTTTGCTGTTGGAGGATATTCCTTGCTCTTTTCTTCTCTAATGAATGATGAGAAGAACGCTTTTGCCCTAGCTGGTGGGTTAACATTTGTGTTCTACGGAATGGACATGATGGGGAAAATCGTCACCGAAATCGACTGGATCCGTCATTTTACCCCTTTTTCTTTGTACGAACCGGGGAAAATTGCCAGCAACGATGCAGACGTATGGACCTCATCAGTGATTTTGGCTGCTATTGGGGTGGTCACGTGTATTGCTGCGGTGTTGATTTTTAGGAAGCGGAACTTACCTTTGTAGGGAAAAGCAGAAAACACCCTCACCTGTCTGTGACTGTGAGGGTGTTGTTTTATTTATATTAGTCTTGGGGCGGGTCATCAAACCCCAATGCCTTCAGCATCATATCTTGCGTAACGGCGATATCCACTCGTTTCCAGTTATTCGCTTCATACTGACTAATTGCGTCTTCAATCACGCTTACAAAACCTGATTCAGGATAGTTATCAACAAAAGCGGTCAGTTCATTTTGAGCTTTTTTCGGAAGCTTTTCCTCCACTTCAACACCTCCAGAGACATAATCTCTAAGATAGATCGCTGCGTATTGAGCCAGTTCATATGCAACATATTCTAGTCGAGGATCATCCTCATACTCCTGGAAATATCCTTCTGTCATCGTCAAAACAATGTCAAAATCATACCAAGGAATTCCATAATCATTACCAATCCCAGGGCGATCTGGATCAATCGCGGACCCCAAAAGTGTTAAATAATCTGAATGGATCCCGAACAGTTCGACATCCATATCGTTAAAGAGCGACATATAATCCGTTACAATCACAAGTTTATCACTCTGATCACGGCCAATGTCTAATCCCTGTTTGTTTAACCCCCGCAATACATCCTTGATTGTTTCAGGTCCATCATAAACTTCTATATGATCTTGATAATCAATGATGTCTTGCTGTCCATCAGGGTATAGCTCCTGTTCTTTCATACGTTTAATTAGCACACTTTGAAAGTCCGCCTGAAAGCCTCTCAACACGCCCCTTAATTCACGCATCACAAAAAAACGCGGGAACTCCTCCGAGAAATTCCGAGACTCATATTCTTCTTTAGCCATATCCGGCGTCTTCAGAAGTTCATTGATGGCTTCTTTTCCTGTCGCAATGTCACCTTCAGACTCATAGTACTCAATCACATCCTCAGCTTCTTTCACTCTTGGAAAGTCATCCACATTCTCCATACCCAAAGATTGTTTGAATGCTGCTTTTCTATCCAGAAAATACGTTTGTAATTCACTGGGGCCTTTTCTTGTTCATCATCCGCCGGCTGCTCAGAATCCGTAACAGAAAAAACCATGATCATAAATATGGCCAGACCAGCGAGTGCCGCTGCAGTTGGAGCAAATTTCTTCCATCTATTATGCTTTTTTCCTAGAAAGACTTTCGCCATAATAGATTGCTGATCGATGGATTCAGGCATGTTTTTGTAATCCTGCTTCACGTCCTCGAGCAGTTCGTCAAAATCTTTATTGGCCATGGGATTCCACCTCCCCGTTTAAATCGGTATATAAATGTCTAAGCTGCCCCTTCCCGCGATGCAGTCTTGTCTTAACAACGCTCAACTTAATTTTTAATATGAATGCAATATCCTCATACGATTGATCGTGAAAATAATAAAGAATAAGCGGCGTTTTATATTTCTCATCCAGTTGTTGCAGACACTCATGAAGCCGAACATGTTCCGCTTTTTCAAAAAAGGTTGTGCTTGTCTTCTGCGGGTAATTCTTTTTGACTCTTTCCCATAATCGCTGCTGTCTTTTATTCTTGCGGTGATGATCACGCGCCACGTTCAATGTTATTTTGTAAACCCAAGTTGAGAACTTTCCTTTTTTAAACCGATGGATATGCCGGTGGATTTTGATAAAAGTTTCCTGAACGACATCAGCAACAGATCCAAAATCAATACCGAATTGAAATGCAAACCGCTCGATCACAGGTTTATATTCATCGACCAACTGAGCAAAAGCGTGTTCATCGTCACCCTTAACCCTGGAAATGATTTCTTCCTCATCCAAGTACCTTCCCCCTAAAGCATCCTTCATTTATGTAACGATAGGTTCCTTATCATTTGTTTCATATTTTACAAATTTATAGCAATGATTTCAGATAAGAAAGCACATTACGGAAAATTTTACTATGACGCATAGTTGTTTATCCAGATTTCCAACACATTTATCCAGAAAAAAGGTGCGTTATCCAGGTTTTTTATAGGCTTATCCAAAAAAATATTACCATATATCCAGGTTTTCTAAGTACTTATCCATAAAATGCTTCCTTTTATCCAGATTTTTGTCAAAAGCGTGCTCCACGCAAAAAACTCAGCTGCTTATGGCGCTCCATAAACAGCTGAGTGTTTAACATTTTTCGCTTAGGAAGGATCGGCGACTTTAACGAGCTGTTTACCGATGTTTTCCCCGGTAAATAATCCCAGAAAAGCATTCGGTATATTGTCGAATCCTTCTTTAATGGTTTCTTCATACTTCAGCTCACCATTAGCAACGGCTTTGGCGAGGTGGGTGTATGCTTCACTGAATCGGTCACTGAAATCGCCGACTAGCAGACCTTGCATCTTTACCCGAGATTTGATTAGGAACGGCTGAACACGCAGACCGATGTCTTTTTCATCGTCTTTCAGATTGTAAGACGAGATGGCACCGCAGACCGGGACCCTGGCAAATGTGTTCAGCAGAGGTAGAACAGCATCCCCGATGTCACCGCCGACATTTTCGTAATAGACGTCTATGCCATCTGGGCAAGCGTCTTTCAGTTGTTGCTGCACATTGCCTTTTTTATATTCCACAGCAGAATCATAGCCGAGTTCGTTCGTGATATAAGCAGCTTTTTCCTCTGAACCAACGATGCCGACAACGCGGGCACCGGCTTGTTTTGCGAGCTGCCCTGCAACCTGACCGACAGCACCAGCCGCACCGGACACAACCACTGTTTCGCCTGCTTTTGGTTCACCGATATGCATCATGCCAAAGTAAGCCGTTAAGCCCGGCATACCAAGAACACTCAACGCGGCACTCGGGCTAAGTCCGTTTGTCTCGACTTTACTCACCTCGTCCGCTTTGCATACATTGTATTCCTGAAAAGGCAAATTTCCTCTCACAATATCTCCTGTTGCAAGCTGGTCACTTTTTGACTCGACGACTTCTGCAACTACTCCGCCAGCCAGAGGTTCACCGACTTGAAAGGGTGCGACATATGAGTCTCTGTCAGACATCCGTCCACGCATATAGGGATCGACTGACACGTAAAGTGTTTTCAACAAAACCTCATTGGCTGCCGGATTCCCAACATCTACTTGTTTGAATTGAAAGGTATTGTCATCCGGCATTCCGTTTGGCCGCTCATTCAAAATTAATTGTTGTTGTGTCATGATTAGCCTCCTTACAACTTTCCTCTAAAAATAGCGTTTAAAGATTTCCCAAAGCTTCTTGGATCGGTGTCTGACCGTTAATCACTTTGAATTCCTTGCCAATTGTTGCATCATTTTTTAGCGACTCAAAAATGACATTGGCGATATCTTCACGGGCCACGTTATCTGCTTTAACAGATGGTCCCACATCTACTTTTCCAGTGCCGGCATCGTTTGTTAGCAAACCAGGGTGGATCATCGTGTAGTCAAGACCTGCACCCCTTAACCATTCATCAGCATAATGCTTAGCCACTACATACGGTGCCATGGATTCGCCTGCATTCTGAATGGCCTCACGGGTGGTGTCGTATGAGCTAATAATGACAAACCGTTTCACACCAGCTTTTTTCGTCGCTTCAATCGTTTTAACTGCACCGTCTAGGTCAACCATGATTGTCTTATCTTTTCCAGTTTTCGGTCCGGATCCAGCTGTAAATACAACCGCATCCACACCATCCGCTGCTTTTGCAATCTCTTCTATTTCGCCTTCTAAATCGACAACTGCTGTCTCAGCACCCAATTCTTTAAAATGAGACACTTGCTCTTCTTTACGCACCATTGCCCTGGCAACGTGCTCTCCACTATTTTGAATGGACTGAACCAAATGCCTTCCAATCTGTCCGTTCGCTCCAACAACTAGGATCTTCATGCTCTCATCCTTTCTATTAATAAAGCATTTCTTGTTTAAAAACCCACCTTTACACTCTACCCTGAAAACGAGTTATTCAATCTGGACGACCAATGAACCCGTAGAAACATCACATAGAATCATAACTCTATGCGAACAGTAGACACAAACTGCGAACCAGTGAAAACTTTATAAACCTACATAAAAATTCGGCTCTTCGCTATTTAGTATTGAAAAAACAAAATAGTAGTAATACTGCTAACCTATCATTCCTTGTTTGCGGCTTGCATTGTCTTGTATGCATTAGAGCTAGTCAAGGAACCCACTTGACAAGCTCTAATGCATACAAGGTAGTGGTCGTCAAGCAAACAAAGGAATAACTGCAGTCATGATTGTTTGATCAAATCCAGCTTATTGACTGTCGCATATGCCATGGCAATAAAATTCTCGGCTGTACGATAACCTCGGGCTTTTCTTTTGACCGCTTGAATCAGACTGTTAGTCCCTTCAATCAGACCGTTGGTCATCTTACTTTCGAACCACCTTAAGATACCATCCTGGTGCCTCTTTAAAGATTTGGCGGCATCAATCATTGGTTTAAGTTGGGAACGTGTTGCCCAATTGTACCATTCGTTAAAGTAGAGTTTGGAAATAATGTAAGACCGTGTCCACATGTTTTGAAGCGATAACTTCATGCGGTATGCGCGTCCTGTTTTTAAGTCCATGTCCTTGAGTTTTTGAAATTGAGCTTCCTGCTTTTTAGTTAGATTTCCCTGGTTTTTCAACCATACGTAGCGTGAATTTTTGAGTTCCGGTTGTGTTGCTTGTTCTTCTCTACGTACTTGATCCAACGCTTCATTGACCAATTTCATTACATGAAATTTATCGAAAGTAATTGAAGCATTTGAGAAGTTCTTTTCAATACCTGATATAAATGATGGAGACATATCACAACAGATATCCTCAATTTGGGAGCGTGAGACCCCTTTATGATCAAGATGGAGGCAGAAATCCTGTAGAACGTCCGCGCCTTTTCCTTTGGTGGCAAATATCAAGCGTTTTGTATCCATATCAATAAAAAGCGTGATATATTTATGCCCTTTGGCGCGAGACGTTTCATCCATGGCAACGCGTTTTAATTCCGATATATCCATGTCTTCCATTGCTTTATTGACATAATAATTAAACACACGCCAAAGGCGAGTATCATGTTCACCAACTTTACGAGCGACTGCGGCAACAGGCATCTCAATCATTAACGATAAAAGATGTTGTTCAAAAAGAAAGGAAAATCCCGCACCAGAGCGTGCCCATTCAATGTGCACTGTCCGTATTTTACCACAAGCATCGCACTTTACTCGTGGCATTCTTGCCCGAAGCAGGGTTTGATACTGCCAGAAATCAAGGTGTCTCCATGTCCGATCTTGATCCAGGGTATCATGAACTTTACATCCAGATTTACCGCAGTTGGGGCAGGAAAATTCGGCCCCTGACCTATATTCAATATAAATGTGCAACGTGTTTTCTTCTTTGGCCAGTTCATGATGAAATACGTACCATGGTTCAGGTATTTCCAGTGCTGACTGAAACACATCATACCGCTCTTGAAAATCTTGCATAACGAATCATCTCCTGGGTAATTTTATAGTTTTTACCCAGTATAGACAGTGTTATGAAACTTTAGACTCAACATTAAATAGCGAGGAAGCAAAAATTCTCGGGGAAGTTTTAAGTTACGACTTATATGGCAATTTCATGTGATTTTCCGATATATGAGTTGAAAACGCCGATATACACTTCAAAAATTCCGATATAACCCTCAGAATTTCCGATATCGCATGCAAAATTTCCGATATATCCAAATTGAACCATATATGTTTGTTAGAGTATCGTGATTTCCGCTGCGGGAAGTCGCTTTAACTTTATCACAGCTCAAGTGCGACATCTGTTCAAGAAGAACACTTTCACAGTGTCTTCTAGCCGCGGGCACGGCCTTAGCCTCCTTGCCCCGGCAAGGGGTATGTCGACGTTGCCCGCAAAGGACGGTTTTACTCACATAAGAGTTAGAGAATAACCTCTCATATCTAGCTCGGGGGAAACGCGGAGACTCCTGCGGGATGCAAAGCCTCGGTGAGACCCCGGAGGTCGTTAGGAGGCCACTGAAAATCACCCTCTTTTTTTAGGAAGAGCGAAACAAGAAAAATAAAACAAAAAAACGGAGCTTTTTTTCGCAGTAAAAAGAAAAAAAGCTCCTCTATTACTCAGAAGCTTGCTCTTTTTTGTCTATCAGCTTCATTATTCTTTTTAAATTAACTACAAATATCGTCGCCGCACTTTGCAATTCCATGCCAAATAAACCCGAATATGCGGCTCTGTCGTATCCGTGCCTATTTTTCAATTCACTATTCTTAGCCTCAATCATGTATCGATCTTTTGCTATTTCTTTAAAAGCTTCACTTTGCTGGAAAGCCTCCTGATCTTTATGTTCCGTTGACTTCACTGAAACAGAATACGTTTTGGTTTTGGCTCCATCTTTATAGCATCCGTCCCGTAAAGGACAAGTTTTACACTTATCCACATCAAAGTAAAACTTTAATTGGGCATTTCGATTTTTTCTATTCTTGTATAACTTTTTTGTTGCTAAATGTCCTGCCGGACATACAAACATATCTGCATCCTTATTAAATTCAAACCCAGTATCGTGTCTTTTTCCATTTGTAATAACCGGATGCAGTTTGGACACTAATTGAAACGATTCTTCTTTTGCTAACTTTAAGTTATTCGTTCCAGAGTATGCAGTATCTCCAATAACTGTATCTACTTTCATGCCAGCATCTTTGCTTTTTTGTACGAGTTCTTTTAAATACTTACCATCACTTTTCTCTCCTGTAGTAACTGATGCAGCTGTAATAATTCTCTCCCTTGAAATAGCCAAATGTGTTTTGTAACCAAAAAATGAACTATCTGATGTCTTGTGCCCTGTGCGGGCATCCTGGTCATCCGAAAGAACTGTTTGATGTTCGCAGTCATCCAAGACTTCTTTTAATAGATTTATTCTTTCCTTCACAGTCGGCATGTTGCTGATTTCCGGTTCTTGTTCAATCGTCTTGATTAGAGACTCACAATACTCAGTTGTTTCATTAATATCATCGTAAGAAGGTTTGACTGGAAATTTTTCTTTCATAGATTCATCAAACCCATATACAGCTTTACGCACCAGCTTCGCTTTCTCTTTTAAAAAGTCATTGGCTGATTTAGAATTGTGTCGAGAAGCGGTATGTGTGGCATCCACAATTAATATATTACTCTCGAGTACACCTTGTTCTATCCCGATTTCAACGGTTTTATTAATAAGTAAATCTAACATATTTTTATCCTCGAGACGCAATTTGCGAAACTTTGTTAAGGAACTCGAATCAATGACTGGGTCCTCAGGAGCCATTTCCAAAAAATATTTAAAGGACATATCATATCTTGAGCGTTCTACAACGTCACTATCTGATAGATCATAAATACGTTTCAACAGTAGGTATTTGAACATTCGAATAGGGGAGACCGCATTTCGTCCATTATTATGAGAATACTTATTTTTTAATTCCTCTATAATAAAACTAAAATCAACTAGCTCATTGATGCGACGGAGAAAATTATCATTAGGAATAATGATCTCGTAGAGATCCGTATAGGAGCTAATGTTTAAGGATTGTTGACTTGCTAACATTTACGATCTCCCACTTTCTTTTTTATTATTTTCATTATAAGCAATCGCAGATTATAAATCACCTCCTACCTAGATATTTAGAGGACTTTTTCAGTGGCCTCGGTCGTTAGACCGAGGAGGCTCATCAGCGCCCGCTGGACGCGGAGTGTTTTCCCCGAGCGGTTGCCAGCGGCAGTCCTAAGTTAGTTCGCAGTTTACTTAAATTGCGTCACTAAAATAAATACATTCTTTTACAATCTAAATAAAAAACACCCTCGAAAACATTTGCTTGTTTTCGAGGGTGTTTGATTTATTCTTATTTTACGACGCCGTTAAAGACAAGACCGCCGCGAAGGTTGATGATTTTAAGTCTGTTTGTGTCTTTTACAAAGATGCTTTTGTAAAGTGGCTGACCATAGTCACCTTTAAGAACAATCACACGTTTATGCACATTGTTTTCGACAACTTGTGCATTAAAGTCATCTACATCAACATAAGAATTAAGTGTTTCATATTCTGTTAGGCCTTCTAATTCAGTACCTTGTTCTGAGGAATCACTGTTCTGATCTTCCTCTACTGCTTCATTGTCACTGTCTTCAGAAGCGTTATCGTCTGCGTCTGCATCTTCTTCGCTTTCACCTAGGATCTGGTTGAATACGAGGCCACCTTGGAAATCAATCACTTTTAGTCTATTGGTATCTTTTACATAGATGCTTTTGAATTGTGGCTGACCATTGTCATCTTTCAACAAGATCACACGCTTGTGGGCATTGTTTTCGACAACTTGTGCATTGAAGTCATCTGCGTCAACAACATCGTCAAGTGTGTCGTATTCTGGCAGTTCATCAATCTCTGCACCTTCTTCTACTGCTTCATTGTCACTGTCTTCAGAAGTGTTATCGTCTGCGTCTGTATCTTCTTCGCTTTCACCAAGGATCTGGTTGAATACAAGGCCACCTTGGAAATCAATCACTTTTAGTCTATTGGTGTCTTTTACATAGATGCTTTTGAATTGTGGCTGACCATTTTCGTCTTTTAGCAAGATCACACGCTTGTGGGCATTGTTTTCAACAACTTGTGCATTGAAGTCATCTGCGTCAACAACATCGTCAAGTGTGTCGTATTCTGGCAGTTCATCAATCTCTGCACCTTCTTCTACTGCTTCATTGTCACTGTCTTCAGAAGTGTTATCATCTGCGTCTCCATCTTCTTCTGTTTCACCTAGGATCTGGTTGAACACGAGACCACCTTGAAAATCAATCACTTTTAATCTGTTTGTATCTTTTACAAGGATGCTCTTGAATTGTGGCTGACCATTGTCATCAGACAGGAGAATCACACGTTTGTGTGCGTTGTTCTCAACGACTTCTGCATTGAAGTCATCTGCATCGACGGCATCGTCAAGTGTGTCATATTCAAGGAGATCCTCAATGTCTTCTGCTTCAACTTGAACTTTTTGATGGTGAGAAGCTGAGCTGTGGTTAACAACTGGTGTTGTATCTGCATTTGCGTGTACCGCGTAGCCCAAACCTCCGCTGGTTAATAGTAGTGTACCTGCTGTTGTGAGTACGAGTGTTTTCATGTGTAATCTCTCCTTTGTTTTAAGTTACTCTTATCATAGCCCCCTCAAATTAAATACCAATGTGAACAAGATTAGAATTCGATTAGAAAAAAGTGGCATGTCTATGAGTATACAAAAAACCCCTGAAAACAAACTGTCACAGAAGTCTTCAGGGGTATTAGTGTGAATTTTAAAACCATAGGCCCATGATTAACAGATTTAATCCACCCAGACCTGCTAGAAGCAAGATCACCATGCGAAATATTTTCCGCGGTATAATCGGAAGCAATTTGACACCGAGGACCGCACCAACAAAAACAGCCGGTACCAGCATCAGGTCTGTCAGAAGGTTTTCCGAAGTAACCATGTCCAAATGAATGAACAGAGGCATTTTAATGATATTGACCGTAAAGAAGAACCAGGCTACAGTCCCAATAAAGTTCCTCTTGGCCAAACCTTTCACGAGCATATAGATACTAATCACTTCTCCAGCTGCATTCCCGACCATGGTGGTAAACCCTCCCAGAACGCCCATTGAAGATGAAAACAGCATCGAATCAGGAAGAACACGATTAAATTGATCGCCCATTCTGCCGCGCAGCACATCTAAAGCAATTAACCCAAGTACAATAACCCCGATCATCACTCGAAGAAAATCATTATCAATGAATCTGAGTATCACATATCCTCCACCCAATCCAAGAAGCACCCATGGCATAAGCGAGAGCAAGATGCGTTTATTCGCATCTCGCCGATAATAAATAACGGCAAATATATCAGCTGTCAAAAGTAACGGCAGCATAATCCCCACGGCTTCTTTGGCTGGAAAAATCATCGTCATGATCGCGATAATCAGGATGCCTGTGGTCGGCACGCCTGTCTTATTAAATCCAGTCAGTACTGCGGCGACAACTAACAGGACCCACTGTAGAATGGATAGATCCAATATAATCCCTTCTTATAAGTATATTCTCAAGCATCGTCTACTAAGTTTACCCCATAAAAAGTGACTATTAACAGAAAAACGGTTCTCACAAGTATTTTCGGTTGATAATGGCACACTAAGGCGTACAATTAAATTAAGGCTAAATTTATAAAGGAGTGTTTTTCGTGACACAATTATTAGAAGGCAAGGCTGGTTTGGTAACAGCATCAGGTTCTGGTATTGGCAGAGCAAGTGCTGTAGCGCTGGCAAAAGCCGGTGCTAAAGTGATGATTTCCGATGTGAATGAAGAGGCTGGTCATGAGACCGTGAAAATTATAACGGATAATGGCGGAGAGGCAAGATTTTTCAAATGTGATGTGAGTGATGAAGAACAGGTGAAAGCTCTTGTAGATGAAACTGTTTCTGCTTTTGGCAAATTGGATTTTGCCCATAATAATGCTGGGATCAATGTCGGTCAGAAGAAGATTGGTGAACTGGATTCCAGCGATTGGGACAAAACAGTGAAAGTAACACTGTATGGCACGTTCTATAGCATTAAACACGAGGTCAATGCGATGATTAAAACGGGCGGAGGTGCCATTGTGAACACAGCATCTGGTGCTGGTGTGGAAGGTTCACCGAATATGACACCTTATACGGCCTCAAAGCATGGTATTGTCGGCCTGACAAAATCTGTAGCATTGGAATACGGGAAGCAAGGCATTCGGATTAATTCAATTGCACCCGGTGCAACCATCACCCCAGCGATTGAAGGCTGGGCCAAAAAAGCTCCTGAACAATATCAAGGTGTTTTGGATTCTCTTCCTGCCGGAGAAATGTCCACACCCGAAGATCAAGGTAATGCAGTCATGTTCCTATGCTCTGATCTTGCTAGACAGATCAGCGGTGTCACCATTCCTGTTGATGGCGGGTATGTGGCAGGAAAACTGCAGCAATAATATTGCTCGCTGACTCAGTTATAAAAGAATGAAGAAAAAGAGAGCCATGACGCTCTCTTTTTTTGTATATAGCTTTATTAATTAGGTTTTTTCGCGTAAGCCAGCTTCCGGATAATTGCTTCGTGCTGGGGATATAGGTCCAAGAGCTCTGCTTGATCAAATAACTCAAAATCCTTGAAGTCGAATCCTGGTGAGACCATGCATCCAACCAAAGAAAATGGGGCATTCTCCTCAGCCACTGAGCCAAAAATGGTATGCTTTGGCACCATCAGCTGCGGCACCTCTCCGTTATCCAGATTCACCCCTAATTTCACACATTGATAGGAACCATCCTGATGAATCATATGTATCTCCAAAGGACTTCCCGCATGGTAATACCACAATTCGTCAGACTTTAGGCGGTGGAAGTGTGAAAGATCCCCTTCTCGCAACAGAAAATAAATACTTGTATACAAATGGCGTTTTTCATTTGTCTCTGTCGTTATTAATGTATCAGATTGGAATGTGCTCCGGTAATAACCGCCTTCCGGGTGGGGTTCAAGTTTAAGTTTTTCAATCCAATATGCTGCATCGTTGTCCATGCGAGTTCCTCCTTGATTTTTTCTAGAATGATAATAATGAGTTTATAACATTTTCTGAGAAACCCCTAATGCAAAAGCTTTCTTAGAATCGCTAAACTCTCTTCAAAGAACCCAGCGTTCTTCTCAATTCCACGACGTTGGCACCATCCGATACTATTAAAGGCATCTGTGAATTGATAAAAAGGCAATACAGCCTCTAAATTAACCAATGGTCTTATACTATTATAGCCGTCTTGAAAAGCCTGATACAGATTGTTATCGAACCTTAGAAAATCCCGATACAGTTTGGTGAAATCAACATCTGTTGAGCCGAACCGTACACTTTCAAAGTCGATCACACCTGAAACTTTATGATCATCGACTATAATATTAGCTGGCCGAAAATCCATATGTACAAAGCTCGGCCCGTCTGGTCGAGGTAGTTGTTGCTTCATATGCTCAAATTTTTCAATGGCTTAGGTGTACAATCGTTCATCCAAAACCTCTATGACATCTTCAGCAAAACTATAGAATTGGCGTTCAACAAAATGAGACCAGCTCGGAAATTCATTTTTTATGCCCGTTAAATCATGGGTGTAAGGAAGGTGGATGTCGTGCATTGTGGCTTGTAGGACTCCAACTTCATACGCCACTTTGGGTGAAACATTAGTTGTTAATGGGATTCCTTTTAATTCTGACAACAAAAAAGCCCCCGAACTTGCTTCATCGTCAGACCAATAATCCAACATTTCAGGAGTGGAAACATGTCCTTTTAAAATTTGGTAGGCTTCGAGCTCTCGCTGCCACTTTAATCTTGTATATGGGATTTTCAGGAAAACACTTTCACCTTTATGCAAATGGCATTTATAGACTGTGGAACTGTGGGAGTCTTCAACCTCATCGATTGATAATACATGCAGATTAAAGTATTGAATGAGATGTTCTAGCATAACCTACCTCCCCAGTTTATTTGATTACTTTTCCGTCTTTCGAGAGCTTTTGTAAGACCATTCTACACTTTCTTACAAAAATTTTACAATCGCTTTAAAACAGCCTCTGTAAATTGTTCAAAATCTTGTAGGTGCTCTGCTATAATCTTTTGAAGAATGTCGATATCAATTTCTTGATAATCGTGGATGGCAATATTTCGAAAACCGACCATTGCTTTCATTCTTGATGCCAGCGTATTATCAATAATCGCCTCTTTGAACAAAATTTCAAAAGCTTCCCTGCTTGTCTGAGGCACCCCCGCTCCCCTTGTTCCAACCAAATGCATGGTCAAATCTATGGAGGCTTCACACGCTCGTTGAAAATTAAGGATTATGCTATCCTGTTTTGTCATGTCTTCCAAATTTGCATCCTCCCCGCCGTGCACCTCCCGAATACGATCTAAGCAACGTTCAATCACTTCAATTTTATTAACTATTACGTCCTTATTCATAGATTCTCCCCCGCTCGCGAATCGCATCAAAGACAACTTGACGTTCTTCGTTTAATTTGACATACATGCTCAAGGCAGTCATGTGCTGTCGATCCCTTTCTATATCATTTCTAGAATAAATGGTCTGGCCATAGCCAAATATCTGCGCGCGGAATACCGTGCTGGCCTCTTTCAAGTCAATCAAATCAACATCTCTGTTAATCAACTCAGCCAGTTTTTGCGATATCATGAACCGTTCATATTTAGACAAAGATTCTCCCTCTCGGTAAAATGCTATATCTAGATCGCTTTTTAATGTTTCACTGCCACTTGCAAAAGAACCGAACACAATCATAAACTCAGGATTTAGCAAGGGTACTAAACATTCATTAATCGTGTCTATTAATTTAGAATCCATTGCCATTCCTCCTACTTTTACTTCTATTATAGCAGTTGTTATAGGGTTTTAATACAATACGGAAACACAATAATAAGAGGCTGTATCCCTCAAAAAACATTCGACAAAAACCAACAAAAACCGGGAAGTGACAGGCACCTTTTGGGGATAAAGGTGCCTGTCACTTGAATTGTTACTTGAGCCATTTGGCGGTTGGGGTGTTGGTGTTGTGCATTTGGTTTGGTGTGCCTTGGAATAGGATGTGCCCGCCTTTTTTGCCGCCTTCTGGTCCGAGTTCGATAACCCAGTCACTTGCTGCGATGAAGTCGAGATTATGTTCGATGATCACAACTGAATTGCCTTTGTTGACAAGATTTTGGAACACATCCAGTAGCTTTGCGTTATCATCCATGTGCAAACCACGAGATGGCTCGTCCAATAGATAGATTTGACCTTCTTTTTTCAAATGGCTTGCTAATTTGAGACGCTGGACTTCCCCTCCACTCAATGAGCTTGTCGTCTGACCTAACGTTAAGTAGCCTAAACCGACATCTTTCAGGGTGTTTACTTTCTTAATGATCTTTGGCATTGTAAAATATTGCACAGCTTCATCGATGGTCAAATCGAGAATCTCAACGATATTTTTACCCTCATAGCGATAGGACAACGCCTCATCTGAATACTTGGTGCCGCCACAAGCTTCACAACGAATGGTCACCGGATCAGCAAATGCCACGTCTGGCGTGGTAACGCCCTTCCCCTTACACACAGGGCAAGCACCTATAGAGTTAAAGCTGAATAATCCAGGTGGCTGACCTGTCGCCTTGGAAAATATCGCCCGAACATCATCCATAATTCCCATGTAGGTCGCCAGCGTTGATCGGCTGGAAACCCCTATACTGCTTTGCCCGACTGCAATTGTCTCAGGATACTTTTCCGTAAATGCGTCCAGCATTAACGAGCTTTTTCCAGATCCTGACACACCACATACAGAGACTAGAACATTTTTAGGAATATCGAGGCTGACATTTTTAAGATTGTTCGTATTGGCGTTTTCTATCGTCAACCAATGCTTAATGTCCCTTGGATGTTGATTGATTTCCAGTTGATGGTTGAGGTTTGTAGCGGCGGAAGAGCTTTCTAACCCGGTTGAGTATCCTTGATAGATGATTTCTCCTCCACCAGCACCGGCTCCAGGTCCCATCTCGACGATCTCATCAGCTGCTTTTATGACAGACAGATCGTGTTCGATCACAATGACCGTATTATGCTGGTTTTTTATACTGTTGAGCATCTGTATGAGCAGATGGACCTCTTCTGGGTGCAGCCCTGCGCTTGGCTCATCAAAAATATAGGTCATATTGTTGAGACTGCTGCCCAAATGACGCGCGATCTTAACCCTTTGAGCTTCACCACCGGACAAGGTTCCCATTTTTCTGGACAGGCTCAGATATCCCAATCCCATGTCGATCAGTTGCTTAATATGCGGAATGGCCTGGCGTGCGATGGACGCGCCAAGGGAATCTTTTATTTTAATCAGTTCCTCTAGTATGTCTGTCATCTCCAGTTGTTCGTACTCCAGGATATTGAAGCCATTGATCCGGCATTCCAGAACTTTTGGATTAAGTCCTGAACCCTCACAGGTTGGACATTGAGAATGTGTGGAAACTGCTAAGACATCATCTTGAGATATTTGTTTGAGCTTAGAGACATCTCTATTAATATACAAGCGGATAAATCTAGGCAAAAGCCCGTCCCACTGTGCATTTTGCGGACCATACTTGGTATGAAATGGCGCATAGACAGTTCCGCCGCCTGGAGGGCCATACAGCAAAAGCTCGCGGTCCTTTTTTGAGTAATCTTTGATCGGTTTATCCGGATCAAACAGTCCGCAAGTCATCATCCATTGTCCTTGCCAGCCTGCAGGGGATAAAGGCTTAAATTGTACTGCATATTCTCGGAGCGATTTGTCGAAATCGACCATTTTATTGACATCCGGTGCGACGACTTCTCCAAACCCGTCGCACTGGGGGCATCTGCCAAAGGTACTCTGAGTGGTAAAGTCAGTGGCAGTGCCTATAGGTGGAGTTCCTATTCTTGAAAATAACAGCCTGATCAATGGATCGATATCCATATATGTCCCAACTGTTGAACGCGAGTTTCCCCCCGCAGTACGTTGCTCTACCACTACTACTGGGCTCAGGTTTTGCATGAGATCAGCTTGAGGCCTTTCGTATCTTGGCATTTGATTTCTGACATAAAGCGGATAGTTCAATGTCATCTGTCTCCTGCTCTCTGTCGCCAACGTATCGAAAATAACAGAGCTCTTCCCTGATCCAGAAAGCCCTGTAAATACAGTGATTTCCCCCTTACCTATATTTAAATCTATATTTTTTAGGTTATTTTCTTTGAGTCCTCTTAATATGATTTCGTCCCTTGTTTCTGGCACGGTCTCATCCTTTCTAAGCCGGCTATATCAATTGAAGCTTATTTTCCTTTTATTAAATCATTATAAACATATCACTTTCATTTTAAATTTGCTGTAAATAGGGTATCCCAAATATGTAAAGCCATATAAATAAAAGGACCATCCATCAGTGAACATGAACGGTCTAACGTGATAGCCCTTAAAGAGCGGGAAGCTCGCATTTCAGCTGAAAATAATCACCCTATTTGCTTACCAGGCTCAGGGGTGGTTATTTTCGTTCTGAGGGAATGTTATGACCAACGCTTCAAAAACTGTCATAAGACATCACCATTTCCTTTAACTAGAAAGAAAAAAATGAGCCATCTCTATTATTATTCTATTTAATCCGCCACTTTGGCGCTGAATTATATCGAGGCTCTTCTTTTTGCAGTTCAGATGAACAGTTTGGGCATATGACAGCTTTTGAAGGGATCGGTGTACAACAATAGGGACATTGTTTTTTTGTCATAGAATCTATCGGTGTTTGATGTGGATTTTTCCAACGGTTGATCTGCCGGACGACGACGAAAACCGCGAAAAGGATGATGATAAACCGGACCGCCGCCATCATGAATAACCCATAATTAATGGTGACCGCACCTGCTTCCTTGGCTTTTTCGAGTGAAGGAAACACGCCACCGCTCAGGCTGATGTACATATCCTGCACATTTATTTTTGAATATAAGAGACCAAGCGGCGGCAACAGGAGATCTCTGACCAGAGAATCAATTAATCCGCTGAATGCCGCTCCTAAGACGATCCCGACCCCCATATCCACCGCGCTGCCTCTTATGGCAAATTGGCGAAATTCCTTAAACAGGCCCATATAATCATCCTCCCCATCATTAGGTTATGAGAAGAATGGACGAGCTAGAACTAGAGACCAGTACACCTTAAACCCTGATCCTTTTAATGAATAGTGACGTGATTAATCCGAGAATGGATATGATCATAGCGAACGTGAAGGCATTCTGCACACCAGAGATCAGCGCCTCAGCTTTGACTTGAGTGTCGGCAGGATTAGCAGCTTCAGCTAAAAGAGAACGCTGGGTCATGTTAAGGATACTCACAGCAAGTGCCGTACCGATTGCGCCGGATGTTTGGATCATTGAGTTTACAACGGCGGTTCCATCAGGGTAAAGTTCCGGCTCCAGCTGATTGATCCCGTTTGTTTGGGAGGGTGTGGTCACCATCGACATACTGACCATAAGCAACATGAAGAAGATGATAATCAGATAAGGGCTTGTTGAAGACGTGACCTTTGAGAAGAACCAGACGGTCACTGTACTAAGCGCAAAACCCCCAATCACCAATGCTTTAGGGCCATGTTTGTCGAAAATCCGCCCGTTTACCATCGACATAATGCCATTGACAATCCCTCCAGGAAGCAAGAGCAGTCCGGCAGCTGAAGCAGTTAGCCCAAGCCCGGCGCGCATAAATAAAGGCAGTAGAATGTTCCCTGAAAAAATAATGATATTGGCGAAAAGCGTCGCCACAATCCCCAGTATAAACATGGGATGTCTGAACACCTTTAAATAAAGAACAGGCTCATCAATAGAAAGCTGTCTGAACACGTAGAGAACCAGTGCTACAGTGCCTGTGATCAGCGCAGAGATGACGATCGGACTGCTCCACCCCTCACTCTCTCCTGCGAAACTAAATCCGAATACGATTCCACCAAAGCCAACTGTCGAAAGGATAATGGACAAGAGGTCGATTTTGTGTTTTTGCACTTTGGTTAAATTGGGTAAAAAAATGATACCAAACACAAGAGCGAAAATAAGAAACGGGGTAATGATCCAAAAAATCATATGCCAGTTAAAGTATTCGATGATAAGACCGGCTGAGATAGGCCCAGTTGCCGGTGCAAACATCATAACGAGGCCTACAATCCCCATTGCCGTTCCTCTTTTCCATGGAGGAAAGATAATCAGCACTGTATGAAATAACAGTGGCAACAATAAGCCCGTTCCGATAGCCTGGATGATCCGTCCGCTTAATAGAATCCAGAAATTCGGGGAAATACCTGCAACAAGCACACCAAGAATTGAAAAGCTCAAACTGGTCACGAATAACTTCCTTGTGGGAAATCGCTTAATCAACAATCCAGAAACAGGAATCACAATCCCAAGCACAAGAAGATAGCCCGTTGTTAACCATTGAGCTGTCGAAGGTGAGATGGAAAATGCCTTGATTAAATCATTAATCGCCATATTTAAAGCTGTTTCGCTGAACATCCCCATGAAACCGCTGATGAGGAGCGCAGCCATAATGGGAGCAGCTTTTACTTGAGGATTATGTGTTTGAGCCTGAGATGTTTTCTCCATAAACAAAACGCTACCTTCTATTGTCATTACCTCACATTATATCAAAAAGAAACAACTAACAGCCAAGAAATAAAATTCGACACAAACCGGGAAGTGACAGGCACCATTAGGGTTGGAATTTTACAAATTTATTGATATACTGATGTTTAAGGTTTTTGGATGATTTTAAAACCTTTTTGGAAGCGATTACAAAATAGGGGAGGAATATTGTATGAGATATGCTGATCCGAACACAGCTGATGCACTGGTGAATTTTAAGGAGAAATATGACAATTACATTGGTGGGGAATACCGTGCCCCTGCAAAAGGCAAGTATTTTGAAAACATAAGTCCCGTGACTGGCAAAGTTTTTTGCGAGGTGGCCAGATCTACGAAAGAAGATGTGGAGGCTGCGCTTGATGCGGCTGAATCTGCTAAAGAATCGTGGGGAAAAACATCCGTTGCTGAACGGGCCAATATTTTAAACAAGATTGCTGATCGTATTGAAGACAATCTAGAGATGCTCGCGGTGGCAGAAACATGGGATAATGGCAAGTCTGTTCGTGAAACATTGGCTGCGGATCTTCCTCTCGCAGTTGATCACTACCGTTATTTCGCAGGCGCCATTCGTGCTCAGGAAGGTGGCATCAGCCAAATTGATGATGACACTGTCGCCTATCATTTTCATGAACCACTGGGCGTTGTTGGGCAGATTATACCGTGGAACTTCCCGATCTTGATGGCAACATGGAAATTGGCTCCGGCCCTTGCAACCGGAAACTGTGTCATTTTGAAGCCAGCTGAGCAAACACCAGCATCCATCCATGTGCTACTGGAACTCATTTCTGATTTGCTTCCAGCTGGTGTACTGAATATTGTAAACGGTTTCGGGGTTGAAGCTGGGAAACCACTCGCTTCAAGCAGCCGGATTTCCAAAATTGCCTTTACCGGTGAAACCACAACCGGCCGTTTAATTATGCAATACGCTTCAGAGAATATCATACCCAGCACGGTCGAACTCGGCGGCAAGTCACCAAATATCTTCTTTAAAGATGTCATGGATGAGGATGACAGTTTCCTCGACAAGGCTGTAGAAGGCTTGGTCATGTTCGCCCTTAACCAGGGTGAAGTGTGTACATGCCCATCACGTGCGTTGGTTCACGAAGACATTTATGACAAGTTCATGGAACGCGCAATCAAGCGTGTCAAAGAAATTAAAATGGGACATCCACTGGATACGGAAACTATGATGGGGGCTCAGGCGTCCAAGGAACAAATGGAAAAGATTGAATCTTACCTAGATATCGGTAAACAGGAAGATGCAGAAGTCCTTGTAGGCGGTAACGTGAAGAAGCTTGATGGAGAACTGGAAAGTGGCTACTATGTGGAGCCGACTATTTTTAAAGGGCAAAACGATATGCGGATTTTCCAGGAAGAAATATTCGGTCCTGTTCTCTCTGTCACGACATTTAAAGATGATGAAGAAGCCATGAAAGTCGCCAATGATACCTTATACGGACTTGGCGCAGGTATCTGGACAAGAAATATTAACAAGGCCTATCGCTTTGGACGCGGCATTCAGGCAGGACGTGTCTGGACAAACTGCTACCACCAGTATCCGGCACACGCTGCTTTTGGCGGATATAAGAAATCCGGTATCGGCCGTGAAAACCATCTCATGATGCTTGGCCACTATCAGCAAACGAAGAACCTGCTCGTTAGTTATAGCGATGATCCAGCTGGCTTGTTCTAAATCAGAATTCTGGCAGAAAGGATGAGTACTATGGTCGAACGTGTCGTTGCTACAGAAGAAGCGCTGTCGTTAATCAACACGTTAAAAGACACGCATGGCCCACTTATGTTTCATCAATCTGGAGGCTGCTGTGACGGAAGCTCACCTATGTGTTATGAGAGGGATGAGTTCCGGACAGGCGACTCGGATGTGCTGCTCGGTGAAATAGGAGATACGCCTTTCTATATGTCTAGGGATCAGTATGAGTACTGGAAGCACACGCAACTCATTATTGACGTGGTGGATGGACGGGGAGGTATGTTTTCTCTGGAAGGGCCTGAAGGAAAACGTTTCTTAACCCGATCACGCGTTTTTACAGAACAAGAACGCGCGGCGTTAAACGTTTAGGGAGATAGGAACGCAAAGCCGCTGCTGCTTATAAAAAATTAAAAATCACCATCCTTTGCGCTGCTGGCACAAGGGGTGGTGATTTTCGTTTGTAACAGGTTATATGCTTCAGTCCACTAATCGCTCAAGCGCATCAAGTTGCAGAATCTTAATCTTTCGCTGTCCCGTCTGCTCAATTAATTGTCGGGCTTCAAATGAGGCAAGGCGCCTGCTGATGGTTTCGCTGGTGCTGCCGAGGTAGGATGCCAGATCTTTTTTGCTCATTGGAAGCGTAATAATGCTACTTTTTGAAACGGCGGGTTGTTCATCTGCAAGCTCAATAAGATAAGAAGCCAGACGTTTCTCAACATCCTGGGAGCCAAACTGCTCGATCGTTCGTTCAGCTTGCATCAGCCGTTTGCTGTTTTCTGCAAGAAGTTTGAATGAAATAGCAGGATTTGCTTCCAACAACTTTTTCAAGTCAGCTTTGTGAATCGAGCAAATCTCTGTTTTTTCCATTGTTTCGGCATAGCTTGTTAGCCATTCATCTGTAAAAATAGCCAACTCTCCCATGAAGTCACCCGGCTCTAAAATACGAATCAGATGCTCTTTTCCATCTTCTGATAGGTTATAAATTTTCACCTTGCCACGGTGGACAATATACAAATGTTCAGAAGGATCTCCTGCTCTAAAAACCAGTTCTTTTGAGTTGAACGTCCTGCTTTTGCTGGCGCCAGCAATTTTCTCCTGTTCTCCATAATCTAGATGATTAAAAATCGGCACCAATGACACACAAAGCTTTTTCTCCGTCTTTTCCATACATATCACTCCGCTCATGTTTTTCTTCAAAACGGCAACTGACTATTCTGGCTTTCGAGGTAGCAATTGACATTACACAAAGTGGGTTCATATAGTTATTGCTATTTCGTAGTATCTGTAAACTGCGAACTAATTAGTTAGATTTAATTTGGGATTTTATGACTGCCACTGGCAACCGCTCGGGGAAAACACTCCGCGTCCAGTGGGCGCTGATGAGCCTCCTCGCGCTGCGCGCTCCGGGGTCTCATCTAGGCTTTTGCTCCCACAGGAGTCTCCGTGTTTTCCCCGAGCTAGATATGAGAGGTTATTCTCTAATTCTTATGTGAGTAAAACCGTTCATGCCACTTAATAACATAGAGTGATTGGAGCGGAGGGAAGTCGACTCCTGCGGGAACAGCACGAGTCCGAAGACCCCGCAGAGGTGGTCTTCCTCGAGGAGGCTGAGGCCGTGCCCGCGGAAAGCAACTTCCCGCAGCGCAAATCACGATACTCTCATTATGGTCAGTTGCCAGAAGCAGTCATTCCAAGTTTTCACTGGTTCGCAGTTTGTGTCGACTATTCATTAACGTTTTAACTTTATGTGCGTCATTTTTTAAAATAGGGCTTGCCCAAAAGCCTTATATTCTGGTGAAGAGAAGATGTTTTCGATAAATGCACTTTTGGCTTCTCGGTATTTTTCCATGGATTGCCTGTTATGTTTCTCTTTTATGGCGTTATATGCCTTTATGTAGTCGGGGTGCTCTTTGAAAAAATATGTGAGTTTCCAAAAATGGTCCAGGTCTGATCCAATCGCGGTCAGTTGGATCCCGAGTGGCAGGACTTCATCTGGCTGTTCAAACGCACAAAAATAGTGAGATTGATAACTGCCTTTGTTAACAGAATACCACTGCTTCAAAACTTCTTTCGCCCCTTCGAATTTGTTTTGAGGAACACGCACTTGCAGATCAACGTCACCTTTCGTCAATGCCCCTGCAACAGCTGTGCTCCCGACGTGCAGGACTTCTGCATATGGCATATTGTCCTTAATATTACTCCGATGCTTTAGAACCACCATCGCTGCATCCTCTCTGAAGCATGACTCATGTCTAAAATACACCTTGTCATTCACATCATCACCCCCGCCACCGGAAATTAAAAATGATCTCTGGAAAGTCGGATCATATCCCTGCACCAGATTCCGTTTTCAAAAATTTTACCATCGTAATGTCTTGTGAAGAAGTCTGGGTCGATGCCGGTTATCCTGAAACCATATTTTTGATACAATGCTAGCTGTCCTATACTCGAGTTACCCGTACCGACTTCAATCGTTTGGTAGCCTTTTGTCTTTGATCTTTGTATAGCATCTAAAAGCAGTTGTTTCCCGATTCCTTTACCCTGTTCACTTTCGGCAACGGCTATATTGACGAGCTCCACTGTCGCTGGCCTCGTGGGAAGCAGGACATAGACCCCGATTAGCTTATGATTATTTTCGGCGACAAAACATTTGCCACGATTTAAGTACTCATCTATCAGTTTACGAGAAGGATCGGCCAACAGCAATAAATCTAATGGCGCCTCCTCATTCATATATAGTTCTCTGATATCCATTATATCCCCCTATGTTCAACCCATTTAAAATACGACAAAAAATGACAAAAACCGGGAAGTGACAGGCACCCTTCTAGGTGAATATTTTCACTTTGGGGATGCATAATACTTTTATAGCCTTACAGTTTGGAGTGTTGTTTTTATGTGGACTAAGGTGCTTATGTTTTCTCTACTTATTTTGCCGTGGTTTACTTTATTGCTCTCTGATTCCAAAACCCGAAAAACGTATATGCCAGTCACGGTGTTTACGACGCTGCTTATGACCATCATTTTTCAAATTGCATATACCTACAAATGGTGGGTGATTCATAAGCAGATTGTGCCTTGGGGCTACATGATTGATGCAAGTTTTGTATATGGACTTTTTTTAATTGGAACTTTTTGGATATTCGCCTTAACCTCTCATAGGTTTCTTTTATATACAATCGTTAACCTTGCTATGGATGCTGTAATGGCTTTTGGGGTACTCCCTTTGTTAGGTGTTTTAGGGATTGCTGAATATAGAAACATATCAGCATGGCAATATTTCTTAGTCATATACGCCCTCTCATTTGTGATCTATGCCTATCATAGATGGCAGCAATCAGAGCCTGCTTCTAAATAACATCATATGTCCACCCAGTATTCTCAGTGATGTTCTCTCTATTAAATCTCCCTTTGCTGTACTTTTCAAATTGGCTGATGAGGTCTTCTTCGCTTATTGCAAGGCGTGAAACATCAATTTGTATTTGCTCTGAAGAAAGCGTCTCCGTAAGAGAAAAGTACAAGCGTTTGGTTGGATTGGCTTTTTCCCTGAATACATCTGAATGATATAATTCCACTGTTAGAAAAGTTACTTCATGACGACAACCGATTGTCATTCTTTCAATTTCGTTCCACTTAACAAGGCCCGAGCTATACAGTTGAGTTTTATCCGTAATACCTTCTTCTGAAATGATGAAAGCAGCTCTTCTCAAAACCCAAGCGAAGAACAAGAAAATCAGCAATGGGATGAAGAATAGCAGCCCCAGCGCTCCGATCAACTGAAATATAATTACACCCCCGCCGTCTTCAACAAAACCTATGGAAAAAAGAATCGTACAGACGACAGTGAGCATGCTCCCATACCAAAATATTTTTAACATCTGTGTAAATTTAAATCGCACCTTAAAAGGCTCCATCATGCACCCTCCCCCTATCTATTCATCCTATACAATCCAAAGAAAGAACTCAAGAGCATTCGACATAATTCGGGAAGTGACAGGCACTTGTCGACTGGCACTTGTCAATTTACTTGTTGGAAGGGGGGGTTTTGGGGTAGACGACGGTTTGGTCGTTTTCTATGATGGGCAGGGCGCCCCATTTGCCGAGTTTGTGGGGACCAGTTCGCCGGTACCTTTCTCGTGAGGGATAATATGTTTGACGACCCAGTCGTGGGCCACAAGCCAGTTGCTGATAATTAAGCGATGACAGCGGGCCGGATGGCGTTCAGCACAACACATCACTGTTGGATGCTCTCCGGCGATCTTCATTAATTGTGCAACTCCCCGCTGGAAGTCAGCAGAGAGCGTATAGTCAGCGTAATTATGAAAGGACTGATTATTCCAGCCGGCATTTAAAACAGGCGAAACGGGCTCAGTGGTCTTTCTCCTACCGCCAAGCTCTGGTATATGCATGTACCCAACTCCAGACTCAGCAAGCCAATCACCCATCACGTCCTTTGAAAATTGGGGGAACTTCCTACTTCCCGGGAAAGCTCTTATGTCCACTACCATCTTAATCTGCGCTAATTCCAATAGATTCATAAATTGTGCTTCCGAGTGCGAATAATGACCAATCGTGTAGATCTCCATGTTTATCAACTCACTTTCTCTTAACTCTTTACCTTCATTATTCACTAACAAAACGCCAAACCTGATGTATTTGTGAACCTTCTGTAATACCCTTCACCCTTTTTGGAAAGGATAGTGACAAGGCATGAGATCATCAAGGAGGTCATAAATGTGGCAGACGATAAAAATAAACCAACAAATGAAAAAGATGGTGTTGATAAAGGGCGCCGGCAATTTATCAAAAATACTGGGATGGTAGCTGGTGGAGTTGTCGGGGTTCTCTGCTTGGCAGTTTGCTGACAAACCAATTCACAACAGATAATGCAGATGAGAAGCAGACAGATACTGAAAAAGCAGCTGATTTCCAAGAAGCACGGCAATTTTTCACACGTAATGAGGACTTTAATGCATTAAGCGCAGCAACTGAGTGCATTTACCCGAAAGATGACAATGGACCCGGAGCCGTTGAGCTCGGAGTTCCCTATTTTATTGATAAACAGATGGCAGGCTCATGGGGCACGAACGCACGAGATTACCGTCATGCGCCCTTTATAAAATTTCAACAGGTTGAAAGTATGAAAGGAAAATCAGAAGAACAAAGCCCGACCAACCCGCCTTATGTTGTTAAACATTCTGAAACAGAGCTGCAACGGCATCAGGCAAGGCTGACCAGAGGAGAAATATTTATTGAAGGGCTTAGAAAGCTCAATCAAGAGAGCCAAAAAAGGTTTAGCGCGCCTTTTTATGAAGCCGAAGAAGAACAGCAGATTGAGATATTAAAAGACATGGAGAGCGGAAACATCAAATTAAAGGGTGTCGCTGCAGAGAATTTCTTTATTCTGCTCAGGCGCATGACTTTGGAAGGCGCTTTTTCTGACCCATTATATGGCGGTAATCGAAATCTGGCGGGTTGGAAAATGAAAGAGTTTCCGGGGGCACAGGCATCCTACGCCAATATTATCGAAAAAGATGAATTTGTAAAGATGAAACCGGTCAGTCTGACGAATTACCAGGGACACTAATAAAAAGGAGGCACACTCAAAATGGCAACAAAACTCGACAAGGTCGATGCGGTTATTGTAGGTTCAGGGTGGGCCGGCGGCATTGTGGCAGCCGAGCTTTCTAAAAAAGGATATAAGGTGGTTGGGTTGGAACGCGGGGCAGATAAGAAAAGCGAAGATTACATAGGCACCAAGGATGAGCTTCGTTTTTCAATGCGGTACGAAATGATGCAGGACCTAACAAAAGAAACGATCACCTCAAGAAACGGGGCTGATCAAACAGCACTGCCTGTCAGAACGAACGAGAATGCCTTTCTCGGAACAGACACTGGCGGGGCCGGCGTTCACTGGAATGGTCACAATTTCCGTTACCTGCCGTATGACTTTGAGATTTACAGTAAAACGGTTGAGCGTTACGGGAAAAATAAGATCCCAAAAGGTATGACGCTGCAGGACTGGGGTGTCACCTATGATGATATGGAGAAATACTATGATAAATATGAAAAAATGGCAGGCATATCAGGAGAGGAAAATCCGATTGGGCCATACCGTTCTGACAAGTTCCCTAATCCGCCAATGAAAGACACACCATCGATAAAACTATTCAAACAAGCAGCAAAAGAGCTGGGTTATCACCCCTACCAGATTCCATCCGCCAACGTCACACAGCAATATGAGAACCCAGACGGCGAAACCATAAATGCCTGTGTTTACTGTGCATTTTGTGAAACGTACGGCTGTGACTTCGGTGCCAAAGCAGACCCTATTATCACGGTGCTTGCCACCGCTAAAAAAACCGGAAACTATGAACTGCGTAACGACGCATATGCCACAAAAGTGATTCATGATGGTGAAAAAGCGACTGGGGTTTTATATATGGACATTCGAACCGGTGAGGAATTTGAACAACCGGCAGACATCGTCGTTCTGGCAGGGTTTGTGTTTACAAATACCAAGTTATTGCTGACATCAAAAATCGGCAAGCCTTATGATCCCAAAACAGGAACAGGTGTGATTGGAAAAAACTTCACCGGGCACTTCAGTAATGTGACTTACCTGGGTGCAAGAGGATATTTTAAGGACAAGAAGTTCAATAGTTTCGCCGGTGCTGGGGCCCTTGCCTCGACCTTAGACGACTTCAGCGGCGATAACATCGATCATTCGGACCTCGATTTCCTGCATGGCTTTGAGCCGCACATTCGGGTTATGGGAGACAGGCCCATTGGAAATAATCATGTTCCTAAAGGGACCCCGTCATGGGGCAGAGAGTTTAAAGAGAAATCTCTTTATTATACAAACCGTAATTTATACGTCGACGCCCAGGCAGCAGCTTTACCTTGGGCTCATAACTATCTGGACCTAGACCCGACCTATAAAGATTTCGCCGGTAACCCTCTTCTGCGTGTCACGTATAAATACTCCAAGCAGGACATTAAACTGGGGCAGTATGCGATTAAAAGGGCGGCCGAAATAATGGAGAAAATGGGTGCTGATATTGTAGACGAGGATGAATTACCTGATGATACACAGTTCAATAACTCCTATCCCAATTCCCATAACGGTGGTGGTGCCATTATGGGGACAGATCCCAAAACGTCAGCTGTAAACACCTATTCACAAATGTGGGATATGGACAATCTCTTTGTAGTAGGATCGTCCTCCTTCCCTCACTTCAGCAATTATAACCCTACTGAAACCATTGGGGCATTTGCTTACCGGGCTTCAGAAGGAATGGACCAATATCTCAAAAACGGCAGCGGTCTGATCGAAAAACCGAGCGTTTAAACCAAAAATCAAGCTCCCCTAAAACAGGAGAGCTTGATTTTTTATTCATACTGATTTGTTTTGCTTTGCTTATGAAGTGGTGGCGGAATCAACCAACCTTTTTCCTTGTTCATTTTCAACAGCTTTGCACCCATCTGAGCTTTCTTCATGTGAAACTCACCGTACATCATGGCAATATCCTCTCTGATGCACTGTCCCATAAGCATACTATCTGCCACTAACCCTTGGGAAATATCTTTTGAAATGGTGGCTGAAATCTCGGGATCCATTACCCTTGCACCAACCGGAATATCCTCTCGGTTGGCTTCAGAACGTTCGGGCGGGGCTGCAGGCAAACCCACACTATTTCGTTTAAGTAAGTCTTCGTTCTCCTTTATACCAGGCTTGATGACATTATCCACCATGTCTTGGATGAACTTTTTCAAATCTTCATCACCCGCATGGTTGTAATATACTTGATAAGCGGCCAGTTGACCTTTTGCAACTGACAATGCTGACCAGACACCGAATACCTCACCATAATGCATCGGCTCTTCTTTTGGATTACTGCTAAACATACCCATTTGAACATCCTCCTGAAATTGTGTCTTATTCATTGCATAGGATAACCAACCTGCATCATTTTATTTATTCCGCAACCAAATTTTTATTTGACCGTCTATACAACAGCGCTAAAATAAAGAGAGAGTATGTTCATTTTTACAGGGGCTTAAGCAATTGGGGGAGAATGCCAAACACCAAATTACTGAGTGGTATGACGATTACAGCTTATCACTGTTCAAATACATATTGAAAATGATTCATGATGCCCAACAGGCTGAGGATTTGACGCACGATACATTCATTAAAGCCTATACATATGTGATGAAAGGTAAAGAAGTCACGTATCCAAAGACGTTTTTATATCGGACTGCCCATAACTTGACCATTGATCACATCCGCAAACACAAGCCCATCCAGATGATTAAGGACTTCTTCAGCAACAGAGAAGATCCTGGACCATCTGTGGAAAAACTGGTGGAAATACGGGAATCATCTCAAGAACTTTTCTCAGCCTTATCGAGACTGAAGCCAAACTACCGCCAAGTTATTATTTTACGCCGTATTGAGGTGTTTTCAGTTAAGGAAACTGCGGAGATTCTGGACTGGTCAGAAAGCAAAGTGAAATCAACACTATTTCGCGGCCTGCAAAAATTAGAAGAAGAACTCCAAAAAGGGGGTGTCATGAATGAAACGCAATAACAACCTCGATGAGAAACTGCAGCAACTGAATGAAGATATTCAGTGGAGTCCCAGAAGGCAGCAACGCATCAGGCGCAAAGTTATTAACAAGATGAATAGGGACAACAAAATATTTCCGCTGGTTTTAAAACGATGGATGCTCCCGGCTTTTTCACTGTTTCTGCTCGTTGGTATTGTAACGACACTGGCGTTGAGCGAGTTTAGCAGTCAGGAAGTCGCTGATGAAGGGCGTGTGATCAACAGCCATGGAAATCACTCTGCACCTTCCACAGCAGAAGATGAAGATACCGTCGAAAGCGACACTGAACAAACAGATCGCCCAAAACAGGCTCAACAAGACCAGGATCAAGCCGAAAACAGCACCGAAAACAGCTCCCCAACAAACGAACCGAATGACACCGGGCCGATTGAGGCAGAAGCTAATGAAAAACAAGAAGTCACCTTAACACAAGAAGAAATCATGCAAGTCATCAAAGGGCAGATGAATACGAATTTGAATATTCTTCTTCCTACAGAAATGCCTTTGCAAGATGGCTATCATTTAACAGCAACGACGAGCACTGACGCCACAAGCTATACGGTTACTTTTTTCGAACATACAGAGCCCATCCCCATTAATAATAAGTTATTGTACAGTGATGATAATCCTGCCAAGGTAATTGCCCGCTTAAATGTGCAGCAATATGCTACACAAGCAGAGTCCGATGAGGAAATTGGCTATGAAGATTTCACCGAATCCGGCGGCAAGGCAATTGAACTTGGTTCGGAAACAACAGGATATCAGGATGGCGCTGCCGGCAGTGTCTTCACAAGCTGGAACGTCGGACGCTGGTCACTGGCCGTGAAGGCTCGCAGTCAGGAGGCCGATACCGGCTTGAGATATGCTAAAGATACCGTAGATTATCTTACTAAAAAAGCACTGCCCATACCAAAACAACATGGCTATGCGCACCTTGACCTGGGTAATAATAACACGCAAATCAAATGGCAAAAGGAAGATACAGTATATACAATCGATCAAACAACCGAACCAAACATTGCTTTAATGATTGCCGTTCAATTTAACTAGATTAATTTAAAGGAGTTCAGGAAAATGATCAACAAACGCCTCATATTGATAATTATAATAACCGCTGCATGTGCTATTTCGGCAGCTTGCCAGAACAAGGCTGAAGACTCAGGAGCACAAGATAAGCAGACAAATACAGCGGAAGCTTCTTCTGTTGAAAACACAGTCGAAAGTGCCCCTGCACACGAAGATAATGAAACGGCTGAAGAAGATGCAAATTCTAATAAAGCGTCCACTGACAACAACGTCACTCATGAAAGTTCCGTCAATGACAGCTCTCAAGCAAGTCAAAAAGATGTGTATCTCAAAAAATTAGATAACCTCAAAAGAGACATGACAACTATGCAGGAGAATGAAGACAGTTCCACGACATATGCCTTGAAAAAAGTGCAAGGCGATCGATACGATGAGTGGGACGCCATGCTTAATGAGATTTATAGCGTACTGAAAGAACAGCTGTCGGAAAAAGATATGGAGCAGCTTAAAATTGAACAGCGTAAATGGATCACACATAGAGATGATGCCGCTAAAGAGGCCTCTCTAAAATACAAAGGTGGCACACAAGAACACTTGGAATACGTTATCGTTCTGGCAAATGTCACAGAAGAGCGATGCTATGAATTGGTTAAGACGTATATGTAGTAAGAACCGCGGCTTAAGGGCTTAGCAGATTGCTAAGTCCTTTTTCATACGGCATTACACTACACTTTTATTTCTCTTCTGCAAGTTGTTTTCAAAGTGATCACAACACTCACGATACTGAGCAAAGTCCCTATGACCGCAACAGCTGTCATCCCTATAGAGCTAACTAAAAGAAAACT
This sequence comes from Lentibacillus sp. JNUCC-1, assembly GCF_009741735.1. NCBI lineage: Bacteria > Bacillati > Bacillota > Bacilli > Caryophanales > Bacillaceae > Lentibacillus > Lentibacillus sp. JNUCC-1. The sequence goes on along the minus strand of NZ_WHOH01000001.1, from coordinate 2,021,262 downwards.
GATAGGGATCGTTCCCATAAATGAAATCACTATGAAAAACTGATATACCGCTGAAATAATCCGTACGACACGATGACCGAACAAAGACAAGATCAGCGGCGGTAAAAAAAGCACCACGATCATACCGATAGACAGCGATAAACCAATAGGCTCATCATACGATACTGAGTTAGGCCCTGTTGGGTGCTTTGCTGCCAGCAATACCGATCCAACTGCCGCAATCAAGGTTAACACAACCATCAAAAAACGCTTAAACATTGTTATCCCCTCTTCACTATCTGTACTTTACTCCATCGTACTGTAGAAGGGTAATTCTGGCAATGTACCTAAGTTGTATTCCAGTCTAAGCCCCGAGACTTACCATAAATTCACAAAAAACCCTTGGGGAGATAAGATCCCAAGGGTTTAAGTTACGTACTGCTAAACGACGTAATCATTTAGCTATTCCACAGTAACCGACTTAGCCAAATTTCGTGGTTTATCAACGTCACATCCACGATAAAGGGCTGCATAGTAGGCGATAAGCTGCATCGTCACAACAGAAACGAGCGGTGTCAACAGTTCATGAACTTCAGGGAGGACAAATGCATCTGTTTCTTCATCAAGGCCTTTCGTGGAAATCACCATCGTATTGGCTCCGCGAGCCGCAACTTCCTGGACGTTCCCACGTATGGCGTAATTCACATGCTTCTGGGTTGAGAGCGCGATGACAGGCGTGCCTTCCTCTATTAACGCAATCGTGCCATGTTTTAATTCTCCTCCAGCAAAGCCTCCTGCCTGAATATAGGAGATCTCCTTCAGCTTTAATGCTGCCTCAAGTGCGACATAGTAGTCTGTACCCCGGCCGATGAAGAATGCATTGCGGCTGACGTCTAGATACGCTTCAGCCAGATCTTCAAATACCGCTTTTTGATCTGTCAGCATTTCCATGGCATTGGCGGCAATAGCCAGTTCTTGAAGCGGATTAAAACCGAGTGTGATATCTTTTTTGGTCGCTGTATCAACTGCCAAGATGGCCAAAACAGCTATCTGTGCCGTGTATGCTTTCGTCGAAGCCACGGCAATCTCCGGTCCTGCATGCAGGTGGAGGGTATAATCTGCCTCACGAGAAAGGGTAGAACCCGAGACGTTGGTTATCGTCAAGGCCTGATGTCCCATTTCTTTCACCTTGACCAGAACTGCTCTGCTGTCGGCTGTTTCGCCGCTCTGAGAGATGAATATGAATAATGGCTTCTCGGATAGCAAAGGCATATTGTAGGAAAATTCACTGGCCACATGAACTTCTATCGGGATTCGGGCCAGTTTTTCCAAAAATGTCTTTCCAACCAAGCCGGCATGGTAGCTTGTGCCGCACGCAATGATATAAATGCGGTCACATTGCGTCATGGCCTCACGAATTTCTGGCTCAAGACGCAGTTCATCATGCTCATTTTGATAGGCATTGATAATATTACGCATCACAATCGGCTGCTCGTCGATCTCCTTCAGCATAAAGTGAGGATAAGTCCCTTTTTCAATGTCAGTCATATCAATTTCAGCTGTATAGGGGATGCGATTAACCAGCGTTCCATCAAGCTTTTCGATCGTAACATGATGCCGCTGCACAAACACAATCTCTTGGTCCTCGATCTCAACATATTGATCCGTTTCCTTAAGCGTCGCCATGGCATCACTCGCGACCACGTTAAATCCATCACCGATTCCGATCAAGAGTGGACTTTTGTTTTTGGCCACGTATAGCGTACCCGAGTCTTCCTGATCAATCATCGCGATTGCATAGGATCCTTCTAAAATGCTGATAGCTTCCCGAAAAGCCGCTGCCGTTTGCTCATGCTTTTTGCTTATTTGCTCTACAAGCTGCACAATAATTTCCGTATCTGTACTACTCACTAAATCCACATCTTGCAAATAATCTTCCTTGAGTGCCTGATAATTTTCAATAACACCATTGTGAACGAGCGTAAACCGGCCTGACTCACTCTGATGCGGGTGCGCATTTGTCTCATTGGGCGCCCCGTGCGTTGCCCATCGCGTATGTCCAATACCCATTGTGGATTGAGATTGGCCATCGACGCGCTGCCGTAGCGCATCAATCCGCCCTTTCACTTTGAACTGTTCGGTGCCCCGCCCAGTAACAAGGGCAATCCCAGCCGAATCATATCCTCTGTACTCCAACTTTTCCAGCCCGTTCAGTAACACATCTGTCGCTTGATGCTCTCCAATATAGCCTACAATTCCGCACATAACTTTTGCCTCCTCGGAAAAAGGACAGCCAAACGCCCTGCTGATTGTTGTTAGCGGGGCGCTCGCAGCTGCCCCTTCTCGTGTGAATTAGTCTGCATCCTGACCTGCTCCTTTGGCCAATGAGTCGCCTCACTGTTTTAAGAACAAGCCCTTCAATTGGGATGCGGCAATTGGGAGGTACCCGCCGATCACTCGATCAACCTCCACCTCGTCGACTATTTTCCGTATCGTCTCTGAAAATAGTTCTGGCGCTTTAGGGTGTTGCTCGTCGTCAATGCTCCTTTCTGTATTTGAGTATGCCGTTTTTGGGAATGCGGCAGGGTTTTATTTTAAAGCACGAATAATGCTGCGGTCAATTGTTTTTTTGAGAGTGTTTGATCATAGTGAGGGAAATGGCTGATAAAGGATTATATTCTTTTGGAAGGTAAGAGGTGAATGAACCAGGCGATACATCGCTCGCCTGCCTGGCATCCCTCTACAATTAACCACCGTTAAAAAGAATACGGAGACAGATTGGTTTTAATGAACGTCCTTTTTATCTAGGCATATATTATATGAGATTAGTATAAAGGAGATGAAGCCGATGGAAAAATGGCTCAAGAGCTTAAAAACCAAAACGCCACAAGAGGGGTTTGAGCTGGCTATAACACTTTCGCAACAAGGCATAAAATATACACAGCCATCTGAAGCAATCAGAAAAAAACTGCGTCCGAAATACGCAAAGGATCCAGATAGTCTTATAGCAGCTTCCCATGTTATCGCTGTTAATTACCAAACAGTCGCAGCTGCTAATAACTATTGGAGAGAAAACCTAAGTTATTCTCTTAAATAACACTAAAGAGAGAGACCCTCTCCGTCACTTTCTCAAATCGACATCATACGACAAAATTCGGGAAGTGACAGGCACTTCTCTTACAAAAATCCCCTGCACGGTGTTTCATGCAGGGGGTTTTGTGGTTTCTATCCTTGATGCTCTCCTAAAAACTCGAGCATTCTTTTGTATACTTTTATCTCATTTTCTTTCTTGGAAAACCCGTGGCCTTCATCGTCAAGGACAAGGTATTCAACGTCACGGCCTTCATCTTTTAGCTTTGCAACAATCTGATCAGATTCTTCTTTGACAACACGGGGATCTTTAGCGCCCTGAATGACGAGCATTGGTTTTGTCATGCCTTCAAGATAAGTTACCGGTGAGTCTTTCTCGAACCGCTCTTTATCCCGTTCTGGATCACCGAGCCAACGTTCCATGATTGGCTTCCAATGTGGAGGAACTGAGTTCACAAATGTGAATAAATCAGACGGGCCGAAGATGTCGACAACGGCTTTGAAGTATTCGGAATGACGTCCATGCAGAAGCAGTGCCATATAGCCACCATAACTGCCCCCAACGAGGAACAGTTTCTCACGATCGGTAATACCTTGTTCAAACAGCCATTCAATGCCTGCAATACAGTCAAGGCGTGGTCCATGCCCCCAATCCTGTTCGACCAATTTCACGAAAGTCGAGCCGTACCCGGTACTGCCGCGGAAATTCGGTGCGAATATCGTATATCCTCTATTCAGGAAGCATTGGAACATGGAACGGAACATTTTCCGTTCAGCTGCCTGTGGTCCACCATGTGGCCAGAAAATCGTGTGACCATTGTCATTCTCCGGCTTGGCGCGGAATAGAAGTGCTTCCATTTCCATACCGTCAAAAGACGCATATGACACAACTTCCGGTTCAACCATATGTGACGAATCCAGTCCGAGTACGCGGTTATTCGTCAACGCCACCCAGTCTTTCCCATCTTTCAACTGATAAATATTAGGTGGTTGTGTAGCGCCGCGCCCCAAGACATACACTGTGCCGGATTTGGCGACATGAAACTGGTCGACAACATCTACGGGCATTTCCACCACGTCAACATCTCCACTGTCCAGGTTATAACGGTAGAGACCATCTGTTACGCCGTGTTCTGTGACAAGATGTAAGGTGTTGTGATCTTTATTCCATTTCATCTCTTGGATGCTTTCGTCCTCTATTTCAAGTTCAATTGTGTATGTTTTCGTGTTCAGATCAAACTTAGCAAGGTAACTGTGTTCAGAGTCATAGTCGGTCAAAAAGTAGATTGTTTGGTCGTCGGTGAAAATCGGGTTACCGGCTACATGGACAACCTCCTGGTCAGGTGTCAGGTTGAAAGTGCCTTCTTCTGTCTTCACAAAAGCCGTTACATATGTATTGGCAAATTGCTGATTGAAAACAAATGCTTTTTCATCACTGGAGACGGCAGCCAGTATTGTCGGAGCTGTTTCACCTTCATGCAGCAACTCATCCGCGCCGTCCTGCAATTTCCGGACACGTGTATTCAGAAATGACGAATTGCCTTCTGATGTGCAGTAATAAACGCGTTCGCCATCTTCTGACAATTCCGCGAAAAAATATTTCTCTTCCGAAGACCCTGTTACAAGCGCCTCAGGCAGTCCACCATCATATGGCAAGGCATAAATTTGATAATTTTCGTCCCCGTCATTGTCAAAGCCCGCTAAAACATAACGATCTTTCGGATCAAATTTAATGAAGTTACAGGATTCGTCTTTTTGGGCAAATTGATATGGAAACGTATCCGGCAAATCCATCGCCCACAAATTCATCTTCCCATTTAAATTCGTATTAAAAACCAGTCGCTCTTCATCACGACTCAACGCAAAATTTGTAATCGCATACGTCCGGAAAAACTGCTCCACCCTCGGCTTCGGAAATTCAATCATACATCATCCTCCTCAAATTAGATCTAATTTTAATGATAATATAACATTAGAGTTTTTTCTAATATTTCTCTAAAAAATTATATTTTTCATTTATAAACCATAATGAACAATCGACACAAACTACGATCCGAGAAAACTTGAAAGACTGGTTCTAACCATAATGAGAGTATCGTGATTTGCGCTCCGGGAAGTCGCTTTAACTTTATCACAGCTCAAGTGCGACATCTGTTCAAGAAAACCACTTTCACAGTGCCTTCTAGCCAAGGGGCCTGCAGGACGCAGGTCGTTCGATGTTGACGCAGGACGCGCCGGTTTTAATCGAACATCCCCTAACGCCTCCTTGCCCCGGCAAGGGGTATGTCGACGTTGTCCGCAAAGGACGGTCTTAGTCGACCATCCTTAATGTACTCGCTGTGGGGTCTTCGGACTCGTGCTGTTCCCACAGGAGTCGACTTCCCTCCGCTCCAATCACTCTATGTAATTCAAGGGCTTGGACGGCCCTGCACAAGAAATTAAGTGTGAACGTGAACACTTCTTGGGCTACCCACGAAAGCAAGAAGGAAGGTGAACACTTCTCACCAAGCTCGGGGAAAACACGGAGACTCCAGTGGGAGGATAAGCCTCGGTGAGACCCCGGAGGTCGATAGACCGAGGAGGCTCAGCAGCGCCCACTGGACGCGGAGTGTTTTCCCCGAGCGGTTGCCAGTGGCAGTCATAAAATCCCAAATTAAATCTAACTAGTTAGTTCGCAGTCTACTTATAAAGGGTAAATGGATCACACCAAAAGTCATGTCCCTGCGCTATCTTAAGGCTGTGATTTTGGCAAGGTTACATGGAAGGTGGAGCCTTTTCCAAGCTCACTTGTGACTGTAATAGTGCCATCGTGCACTTCAATAATCTTTTTCACAATCGACAGACCGAGCCCGGTTGAGTTCTCTGTCCGCGTCCGAGCCTTATCCACTTTATAAAACCGCTCAAACACATGTGTCAGTTCTTCATCACGAATCCCGATGCCTGTATCTTCAACAGTCACATACACCAGCGTCCGGTCCTCACTTGTCCTGACCTTGATGCTGCCCCCTTTATCGGTGTACCGAATGGCATTGGTCAACAAGTTCGTCCACACTTGCTGCAGCATCTCCGGATCGCCCGTCATCATCGCAGGAGCCAGATCCACCTCAACTGATAATTCCTTTTCACGCCACTGCCACTCAGTTACTGAAACAACGTCACGCAGCTGCTTTGCCAAATCAAACTGCTTCATGTTCCCTGTCGTATTATCCCGATCTAGAAATGACAATGTCAGAAGTTGCCGGCTCAAATTCGACAACCGTTTGCTTTCTTTTTCAATAATACCCAGATAATGCGCCCGCTCTTCATCTGTCATATCCTCTTCACGGATTGCTCTTGAAAAGCCTTGGATGGATGTCAAGGGGGACTGGATTTCATGTGATACGTTTGAGACAAATGTCTGGCGCTGTGCCTCTGTCTGCTGCAGACTGTCACTCATCCGTGAAAAGTCACGGGCCAGCCTCCCGATCTCATCACGCCGCTTTTCATCAAGCTTAATATGATAATTTCCGGCCGCGATTTTCTTTGTTGCAGCCGTCAGTTTCTTTATCGGATGAACGATGAACGTGGTACTCGTCAAGATAAACAAGAAACTGAGCAATAAAGTCGCAACCAGGATAACAGCTAGGAAAAAGCGCATTTCTCCAAACTGACGGGCAGCATTGGGCCTGACAAATAATGCCCGCTTTTCGCCCTCAAGTTCTACAAGGACCCCAATCGTATTTCTTAACTCATTATCAAAAAACCCCGTAACAAATAGTTGCCATGGGTAGTTTGCTACGCCGTGATATGTTTTCCCTGCAAGGACCTCTTCAATAATCCCGTCTTCCAACTCATATGACCTAAAGCGATCCCCAAACATTTTGCTGTCGCCATCGGGCTTCACAAGATAAAATTGATATCCCAGATGTGACAAGTCACGCAGATAATTGTTTTCATCAACGGCATCGCTTTCAATCATTCCTGCAACCCGTTCAGCAATACCGGTGATTTTTTCATCGTTCTGAGGTTTGAGTTCATAGTGGTAATACACGTTGGTCACCACAAAAGCAATAATCGCACTTGTGATCATAATGACCATAGTCGTGACAATAATTCGGATATAGAGTGTTTTCATTATGACCTCCCGTGCATGGTCAGTTTATAGCCGAGCCCTCTCACCGTCTCAATTTCAAAACCGCTGCCTTCATTTGCAAACCTCTCACGAAGCCTTTTAATGTGTACATCAATTGTTCGGTCACTGCCTTCATAATCCCTGCCCCACACAAGCTCGAGCAGTTGCTCTCGGGAGAAGATTTGCTCCGGATAACTGGCAAGCTGCGCCAAAAGTTCAAATTCCTTTAGTGGCAAAATCAGTGTCTTGCCATTTGATTCCACTTCATAGCTTTTTCGATTAATCGTCGTCTGGCCAACGTGAATGGCCTGTTCGTTCACCATTTGATACCGCCTGAGCAGAGCCTGGACTCGAAACAGGACTTCTTTTGGTTCAAAAGGCTTCACGACATAATCATCCGTTCCAGCTATAAAGCCTTTTTCTTTATCGGCCATTTCCCCTTTAGCCGTCAGCATGAGCACAGGGATATCATAATCTGTCCTGATTTCTTTGCAAAGCTCATATCCGTCAACATGGGGCATCATGACGTCAACGATAGCCAAGTGGCACTGTGTCTCCTCGAGCACGTCGAGCGCCTCTTGACCATCACCCGCTTCTACCGTCCTATAACCTTCTTTATGCAGATAAAATCTTAACAGCTCTCTAATATGAGGATCATCGTCCACGATTAATATGCTCAGCACGTTGCATCTCCTCTCCATTATCAAAGGCTAATATATGGTGATCCCTCTTTCGCTCAGCAAGCTTGTGAGCTCATGGTACTTATTCCGACTCAAAGGCAACTCAGTATTGTCTTTCAGCTGAATTGCATGTGAGCGGGTGTAGGCATCCGGCATAATGGCCTTAATTTGATGTATGGGCACAATAAATGACTGATGACATCTATAAAATCCATACGGCGCAAAGATATTCTCAAGATTCTTCATGGAGTCACTGGATTGAAAAGAGTCCTCTTTTTTACAGTTAATGTGAATCTTTCGGCCTTTTTTTTCAATAAAAACAATGTCTTTCACATTCACGATCCGGATTCCACCGGCGACTTTCATGCCAATTTTCTGATTTGGTTCTGATGGATTTTCGTGTTTGGTTTTCTGTTTTTCGACAAGCTGCATCGATTTTTCCAGACGAAAAAAGTCGACTGGCTTCGTTAGAAAATCCAAAGGGTGATGCTCATATCCCTCAAGAGCAAATCCGGCATGCCCTGTCACAAAAATAATCATAATGGCCGGGTTCAGTGATTGAATATGCCCAGCGAGTTGCAGACCATCGATGTCATCCATTTCAATATCCAGGAATATCAAATCAATCTGTTCAGTTCTCAGAAAACGCATCGCGGATTTCCCGTCGTTTACATCCCCTTCCACATGAATGAACGGAAAAGATGTAAGATGCATTATTAACGTGTTAATTGCATTTTGATCATCGTCGACAATTAGTGTTCTGATTTCCAACATCCATCACCTTCTCCATTCGAGTTATGTTTGTGTCAGTGGAATTCTTACAATCATTGTGAGTACACGATCGGTCAATTCAGGGAAAATGATACCGTTATATCGTGTTACAATTTTCTCAATGCCAACAAGACCAATGCCCTCATGTGTATTTTTTGTCGAAAAACCAGACGTGAACATTTGGCCCAGTTGATGTTCCTCTAATGTCGTAGGATTGGCTATTTTAAGGGAGATCTGACCATACTCCTGAGTAATCTCAACGTCGACCCAGCGCCCCTCTTTAATATGTTCGTCCACTTCTTCAATTGCTTTTTGAATCAGATTGCCCAGCACTTTATTCATGTCATAAACCGTGCAGGGCATGTCTTTTAAGTCATCCATAATTCGGAAATGCATCTTAATCCCTTTACCTTCTGCATTTCCACTTTGCGTATTCAACATGGCACTGATGGCGGGGTGCTTCAGCGGCAGAAGTTCATTCACCTGTTGGGCTGTCGAAACAACCTCATCAATATAGTCTAAACATGCGCCATATTCCTGACGGGTAATTAACCCATAAATCGAATTCAAATGAAAATTGAAGTCGTGGCGCTGTGAGCGGATTATAGCAAAAAAGGACAGCATATCCTGCTGATACTGTTTGTCCATATACAGCTGCACCTGTTCCATCTTGTGTTGAATCATCGCACGCAAGAAGAATAAAATCAGCCCGCACATGAACAAGCTCCAGAATGTGACGAATACACGATAAATCGGCGGAAACATGTCCCGTTCAACATTTGAAAAATATAAAAAGACATTAATTGACACCAGAATCACAATACTGAATACAAAGTGAAGCCGATAGGCGGTTATTTGACTTTCTTCATCTTTTTCCAGATAAAACAAATCACCCTGAATTAAGCGGGGCTCATTCTGATAAACGATATAAGAAACAAATATATTGTTCAGCATGACGAACAATGTCAAAACAAGCTGAATCATTCCGTCTTCTTCAATCCCGCTTACAGACAAGATCAGATCAAACAGGTTGTATTGCAGCAGCTCCACAAAACCCAGGTCATATACCACCCCGAGAAGTGCAGCTATGGTACTTTGAAGCCATGACAACTTCAAATAAACCGCCAAGATTGGAATCAAGGCAATATACACAACCGGCAGCAAAAACGATATGTCATGCATGAAATTAAGAACTTCCCAGACAATAGATGTTCCCAAACTGACCAAGATAACTTTTATAATATAAAAACGCGGGCGGACGCCCACGAGTGATAAACCGATCATCAAACTTGCAGCAATAAGCACCGCTACATTTAATACCGGAAGACTGCTCCAGTCCATAGAACCACCTGTATTATCATTTATATGAAATTATATCATACCATTCCAACCCTGACCTGCTTCAAGCACATGAACAAAAGTGGAAACGCCTTGGTCACCTCCGAAAATCATAAGCAAGAACGTGTAGTAGCGGTCTTTGCCACGAAGGTTATTGCTCATGACTCGAGGGGGTAGGCGTTGAAGCAGGACGCAAAAAAGACGACACCTGAAATTCAAGTGTCATCTTTTTGTTTTGCTTAGTCTTGCTCTGGAAGCATGGTCACAATGCTGATCCGGTCCTCTTCAATCCAGCTGTCCAGGAAGTTATTAGCCTCTTCCAATGTCAAAGCTTCGATGGCCGGGATGAGTTTGAAATAATCAAGACCGCGGTTATTGTGCCAGATAATGTTCTCGGCGACATTTTCAATAGAGTTCATGCCGCGGAGTAAACTGCCGATCTTACGTTTTTTCATCCGTTCAAAAGAAACTTCATCAAGTTGATATGTTTTCGTCGATAACAGCAAAGACTTAACTCTCTGGGCAAACATCTCAGGATCTTGTGCATTGCTCGAGAGCAAAGAATACCCATAGTCTTGTTCAGAAAGCGTTTCGGCTCCAAATGAAAAGTCAATAATCCCTTCATCGTACAATTCTTTATAAAATGGACCGCTGCTTCCGAAGAAATAACTGAGCATCATGCTGGTTAAAAGCGTTCTGTTCCGAAGTTCGTCTTCACTGATGGTCTCACTGTACTCTTTTATACCGACCATGCATTTCGGCGTGGATACTGGCATGGAGATTGTCTTTTTACTTTCATAAACTGCCTTTGGCTCTTCAGGTGTAAAACGCTGAATATCATCGGCTGGAGCGAATTCTTTTTCGTTTTGGTTAGCTCGAATGAAATCCATCATCTCTTCAACATCCATTTGACCTGCTATGCATAAGGTCATATTCGACGGATGATAGAATGTATGATAGCACGTGTATAGATCATCTTTCGTTATGTTGTTGATCGATTCAAGCGTACCAAGCACCTCATATCTGACAGGATGATGCTCAAACAAAGCTTCCAGCGTACTCATATATAATCTCTGATCTGGATTGTCAGCATACATCTGTGCTTCCTGTGTAATGATGCCTTTCTCTTTTTCTACTGTTTCCTCTGTAAAATAAGGATCTTGCACAAAATCAAGCAATAACTCGACGTTTTCTTTTACTTTCTCTGTTGCCGAGAATAAATATGCTGTCTCAGTCGAATTCGTATAAGCATTGGCGGCCGAACCGAGCTTTGAGAAGTCTGCAAAGGCATCATGGTCACCTTTATCAAACATCTTATGCTCAAGAAAATGCGCAACACCAAGAGGAACGGTTGTTTTCTTCGATTGACCGATCGGAACAAACGTCATATCCGTTGCCCCAAACGCAGTCGTGAATATGCCATACGTTTTAGACAATCCTTGGCGCGGCAATAAACAAACCGTCAATCCATTATCAAGGACCTCGGTATAAATCGTTTCATCGACATTTTCATATGTTGTACTAAGCATTTGAGTTCCCCTCCTTGCTCGTCAGTAAATAAATCGTATCCTTCTGTACCTTGGCAGCGTTTCTGACGATATCTTCCTTTGTAATCTGTTCAATTTCAGCAATCAGCTGTTCAGCTGAACGGTCACTGTCACCAACTGCAGCTTGATATTCCAAGTCAATCATGCCGCCAGCCTGGTCAAGAGCTGATCTGAGCTGACTGGCAATCATGGATTTTGCTTCATCTAGTTCAGCCTGTGTAAAATCCCCGTTCTGCATAGCGGCCACTTGAACATCGATAATGTCATGTGCCTTCTCGTAATCTGTCGGCGCAATACCACTGAAAACAAACAGTTTATCAGTGAAAAAGTCTAATTGTGCTGCAACGTAATAAGCCAAACTGTTCTCTTCTCTGACATTCAGGAACAACTTGGACCCAGGGTGGCCACCGAGCATCACGCTATAGACAAGCATGCCGGGAAAGTCTTTGTCTTTAAACACTGTCTGAGTCCTGTAACCGATATGCAGCTTAGCTTGCTGAAGATCATCTTCTTCAATCACTTCTTTTGGAGAATCATTAACTTGAAGCTTCTTGCTCTCGTGATGAGGTGAGGCCGGCTGGGTTAAGCGAAAACCATCGACATGTTCAGAAATGGCAGCTTCCATTTCCTCCACATTAAAATCTCCTATAACATATAAATCCACCACATCACGTTCAATCATATCTTTGAAGTAGGCATATAAATTGCTGCCATCAATTCCTTCCAGATCTTCTTCATAACCATGGGAATGAATCTGATAGGTTTCTCCTTCAGCCATTTCGTCAACCAGGCGGATATTTGCATATGTCATTTTCTCGTCTTTAATAGACTGATAGTGTTTTCTCAGCGTATCTTTAACTTGCTGGACAATCGTTTTATCAAAAGACCCTTCGTTCACATTTGGATTGAAAGCTACCTCTTTCAAGAAGCTCAAGGCCTCTGATACAAGGGAAGATTCTTCACCAATAAATTTATCATTGGCAATTTCCATATGAACGGTCATGACATGATGGTCTCCCATCTTTTGACCGCCGATATTAAGTGAAGCACCATACAGATCATCGAGTTTTTCTTGGATTTTAGAGTCCTCTGGATAGTTTTTTGAGCCTTTTTTTAGAACAAACGGCAGCAGGGCTCGTTTTGTTATGGTATTTCTGTCCAGCGTCTCTCTGAATTTCAATTCCAAGGTAATGGTTTTAAATTTCTTGCTTGGAATCAGGTGTGTATTTAAACTGTCATGTTTAACAGTCTGTTCAAGTGTGCGTGTCATCACTATATCCTCCTTCTTCATTCGAAAACATACGGACCACCCTAAAAAATCGGCTGAGTTACGCCGATTTTTTTTGGGGTTATTTCGATTCTATCATTTATTCTATTATTGTGGTGAGAAGTTGTCTTTGATTAGTGTTTCAACTTCTTCACTATCGGGGTGGCCTTCGCCAAGGAAAAATGCGTAATTGCCAATGGCGTAAAAGCCCGCTACATCACCCTGCTGCCCATCAAACTCGAGTGTTGCTTCACCTGTTTCATTGATTTTATTAAGATTTTCGTGACCATCCTCAACTTTGAATACCTGCAACGTTAGCATGTCTTCCCCATTGACTACCATTGTAACACTGTCCTCTGAACCTACAACATCATCAAATCCGGACTGTACATCTGTTACTTCATAGTCGTTTTCTTTCAGAATATCGACGACTTGAGCAAAGTTTTCATTTTCCAAAGGGTCGTCAGCGTCTTCAGAAGCGCTATTGTCATTTGCTTCTTCGGCGGCATTGTCATTTGTTGCTTCGTCTGCTACTTCATCTTGCGCATTATTCTCATTATCATTTGCTTTACCGTCTGCCTCTGCATCTCCACATGCGGCAAGACCTGCGATCAGCACCATCATCAACATTGCATAAAGTAGTTTTTTCATCATATACCCTCCTGGAAGTTTTTTTATGTTTTTATTCCTGAATGAACCAGGTTTATTCCCTTACATTGTTGCAGCCAATTTCTCAGCTTTTTCATTTTGAATATCGATTAAATGTCTATATAGATCACTTTTCTCCATCATTTCTTCATGTGTGCCAGACCCCGCCAGTTCACCTTGGTCTACAAGAATAACCTGGTCAACCTGGGCAATATCTTTCAAGTCGTGACTGATCATGACTGTTGTCCGTCCTCTCATTAACACTTTCAGAGCCTTATTGATTAAATGTTCGCTACGAGCATCAAGATTTGATGTGGCTTCATCCAGAAGCAAATAATCCGGATTCATTATGAATGCTCTTGCAATAGCCAGCCGCTGCCTTTGACCGCCGGAAAGCCTGCTGCCGAATTCTCCTACTTCTGTATCAAAGCCATCCTGAAACGCTTCTATAAACTCGAGAGCCGCCGCCAGTTCCGCTGCCTTTCTGATTTCCTCATCACTGATTTCTTCACGGACACCATACGTAATGTTATCCCTGATCGTCCCTGATAAGAGTGGCGCACTCTGAGAGACGTATGCAATTGATTGCCGCCAATCGTCAAGGTGAATCTCCTCTGCTGGTGTATCACCCATCAGAACACGTCCAACGTTCGGTTCGTACAGGCGCTCAATCAATGAGAAAATCGTTGTTTTACCACTGCCGCTCGGCCCAACAATTGCCGTTGTTTTGCCTTCAGGTATTTTAAAATTAATATGGGAGAGGACATTTTTATTCGAATAGCCGAATGACACATTTTCAAAGGTGATGTCCGCTCCAGTTTTATTGTAAACTGTATCAAAAGTGTGTTTACGCTCAAGTTGTTCTTCCTTAGAATCCCTGATTCCTGAAATCTTCTCTGCTGCACCGCGCGCCTGCTTAACACTTTGCCAAAAAATGCCGTATTTCAGTACATCATTGTGGATGAACTGCACATACAGATAAAAAGCAATAACTTCACTGACCTTCAGTTCACCCCTGCTGACAAGAATTGAGCCATAGATCAGGACAATCCCTACCACAATAGCACGCACGCTATGCATAAGAGGTTCGGCAAACAAGTCAACCAACGCTCGTTTCTTTTCGGCGCCATATTGATCATAGATCACTTCATGACCTTGTTTGATTTCTTCTTGTTCTTTGCCAAACGTTTTAATCAGTCTGATTTTAGGAAGGCGTTCAGCAAAGAAGGCGGTTAGACCTGATAACTTTTCCTGAACCCCGTATTGTGTCTTCTGGGTAAAATGACCAACAATGGCAGATACGATTAGAATATACGGGATAATTGGCAGTAGCGCCAAAGTTAATTTAACGTTCATGCCATACATAATGACGAACGATCCAATCAAACTGTAGGTAGCGGTCAGCATCATCCGCAAATCGGAAATCGCGTTGTCGACGAACGATGGGTCAATGGTTACACGGCTGATCTGCTGTAAAGAATTACTGCCGGCATATTTTCGCATGGGCATACGAATCATTTTTGGCCAGATGGTCTGCTGAATATTCCGGCGGGTAATCGGACCAGTAATATAAGCGAAAAAAGCTGCAATACTAGACATAACGGCCGACGCTATACTCAGCCACACATACTGCATGACTAATTCGTTATCAAAAATCTTCCCTTCCATGATCTTCTGAGTTACGACTGGCAGACCCAGCGTGATGGTTGTGGTCATAAATGCCGTAATAATGCTTATGATGTAAAAGGTCCACGGCAATTTGGATTTGAACATAAGCTGGAAAAATTTCTTCCACCCATATTGCCGATATGCTTCGGTGACTTCTTTCACGGTAATTTCCCTCCTAACAAACTGCCTGTTCTAGCCGACAGATGATTGACTCAGATACTCTACAAACCCTTTATACAGCGGACTGCGCTGATACAACTCCTTATGTGTTCCGATCGCTTCAACTGTACCTTCATTAATTAAAATAATCTGATCTGAATTTAAAATGGTAGACAAATCATGGGCAACCACGATCGACGTCTTGCCTTCCATCAATTTCTCCATTGCCTTTTGAACAGCTTTCTTAGACTGACCGTCCAGGCTGGCCATCGCTTCATCCAGTAACAAGAATTTCGCATTCCGCAGCAGCGCTCTGGC
Source organism: Lentibacillus sp. JNUCC-1 (assembly GCF_009741735.1). Lineage (NCBI taxonomy): Bacteria > Bacillati > Bacillota > Bacilli > Caryophanales > Bacillaceae > Lentibacillus > Lentibacillus sp. JNUCC-1. The sequence goes on along the minus strand of NZ_WHOH01000001.1, from coordinate 2,005,686 downwards.
AATGGCGATACGCTGACGCTGTCCCCCCGAAAGATTTGCTCCTGTTTCACCAACATAGGTCTCGAAGCCTTGAGGCGATTCTTTAATAAATTGCAGGGCATTTGCAGCACGGGCAGCTTCATTAATTTCCGTTTCACTTACGTCACGATCGACCCCATAAACAATATTATCGCGAATCGTCCCATTAAGAAGCGGACTGTCCTGAGCCACAAAACTGAATAACTTGCGCCAATCTGTCAGATGGTATTCTTCAATCGGAATACCACCATATGTGATTGAGCCTTTATCAGGGTCATACAATTGCTGAACAAGCGCGAGGATTGTCGATTTGCCGCCTCCGCTTGGTCCGACAATAGCTGTTTTCGACCCATTTTTCACAGTAAAGGTCACATCTTCAAGCACTTTTTTATCCCCATAACCAAAACTCACCTGATTGAATTCAAGGTCTCTGTTTGCATCTTCCACAGAACGATTTCTTTCATATTCTTCAAGATCATTCTCCAGCAACAATGCGATACGGGACGAAGCGCCCTGGCTTTCTTTCATTTGAATAAACATATGACCGAATGTTTCCAGTATCCCGAAGTACATCCCCACATACATAAAAAAGGCAATCCAAATATCTATTGTGATCGTTCCTTGAGATACGAGATAAATACCAAATACGATCACAAATAAATCCATCACCAAGGTCAAGAGACTAATCATTGGAGTGTTAATCCAGTTAACAATCGTCTGTTTCATAGATGCTTTATAATACTTTTGAAGACTTTCTTTACCTCTTTTTTCTTCTTTATGCTCTGTTGCAAAAGATTTGATCAACGGAATGCTGACAAGCAGCTCAGACAAAAACTGTGTGAGTGATGCCAGTCTGTTATGCGTATGTTTCAATGTCCGGTAATTCCATTTTCCGTACCAGATAAGAGCTGCAACATAGACGGGGGTATATGCAAGTAAACCCAAGCCCAGTTCCCAATCATAACCGATCAATTGATCGATGATATAATATGCTGAATAAACCATTCCCACTAGGGTGGGGAGCAATCCTGCTACGACTGAACTGATTGTGGAAGTGTCATTTGCCGTCCGGCTCACCATCTCATTTGGTTTCACTTTATCAAACAAACTGAGAGGAGAATGCATCAGGCGTTGCCAAATTAAGCTGCGGTAACTGATATCCACTTTATACATCACCAGTTTTGAGAAGTACCTTACAATCCCCGAAGATAAAACGCCCCCATAATGACCGCAATAGCTCCGAAAATGACTGTGTTTGTCAGGACACCAGATGAAATTTTTTGAGCGTATTGGGGAAACATCAGTGACAACTGCATGGATCCGATGTTAATTACAACGAGAAAGGCCAGCCATTTCCATGGAAGTTTTGCTTTGAAGACCAGTCTGGTGTATTTCTTCCAAATCCCTTTTTCACTTTCCTTTCTCAATCTCCTGAACTCTTTTTTTTCTGCACTGTCAGCCATGGGTCACACTCCTTGCTGTGTAAATTTTCAGAACATACTTTTATAAATCGAGGCGTACGTCAAACACTTAACGTACGCCTGTATGATATTGTTAATTGTGTCCTGAATTAAATAACTCCATCTAACTTCTCGAGAACCGTTCCTCTGTCGACCATTCCGATCAAGGTCTCAACCGGTTCGCCGTCTTTAAACACAAGCAATGTTGGAAACGCCATGACATCATATTGTTTTAGAACCTCGTTTGAGTCCTGTTCTAATTCTTCGTAAGCAACATTCAGGTTTTTAATCTGTAGTTTACCATCAAGTTCATCCTGAAGCTCTTCCAGCATAGGAACAATACCTTCGCACGGGCCACATCCATCTGTTGAGAAATCCACGAGCACCGGTACCTTTTGATTTAACACTTCTTCTTGAAATTGGTCTTTTGTAATTGATGCGATCTTAGTCATTCATGACCCTCCTATTTCCAACCATGTCCACCATGATTTAAAGTTTTCTAAATAATTAATAATTTAATACTCATTTTAATGACTTTAGTATATCAAAGCAATATGGTTTGCTGATTATGGTCATTATAGCGACGATTATGTACATTTCCGTGTCTATTCACTAATCAAATAAAAGTTTAAGGGAAAAAAACCGCTCCCTCAAAGGAAGCGGTTTTTGTAAGTTATATTATTCATCTCGCATTCCGAGGAGTTCGTCAATGACCTTGACAACCCGCTCTGCGTAGGTTTCACATTGTTCTGCTGTAGGGGCTTCTACCATCACTCTGACAAGTGCCTCTGTTCCTGATGGTCGTACAAGGACTCTGCCTTGATCGCCCAGTTCTTCTTCAACCTGCTCAATTTCTTCAAGAATACGTCTGTTACTCATTGCCTGCTGTTTATCGATCACTTTAATGTTTTTAAGGACTTGGGGATAAATCGTCATTTCTCCTGCCAACTCAGACAGCGTTTTATCTGTTTCTCTCAAAACGTTAACCAATTGCAGCGCTGTCAGCATCCCATCGCCTGTTGTGTTGTAATCCAGGAAAATTACATGTCCTGATTGCTCACCGCCCAGGTTATAGCCACCCCGGCGCATTTCTTCCATGACATACCGGTCGCCGACAGAGGTTTTGTCGCTGCGCATGCCGTTCTCCTCGAGCGCTTTATAAAAGCCGAGATTGCTCATCACTGTTGAAACAACGGTGTTGTGACGGAGGAACCCTTTTTCGTTCATATATTTAGCACAAATATACATAATCTGGTCACCATCAACAATCTGACCTTTCTCGTCAACAGCAATCAAACGATCGCCATCCCCATCGAAAGCCAGACCAATATCCGCTTTCTTTTCGTGAACAAACGCCCGCAATGTTTCAGGGTGCGTTGAGCCAAACCCATCATTGATATTCAATCCATCTGGAGATGAACCGATTGTGAAGATATCTGCTTCAAGGTCAGCAAACAGGTGTGTGGCCAGACTTGAAGTCGCACCGTGTGCACAATCCAAAGCGATTCTCATGCCACCGAAATCATTATCGATTGAATCCTTCAAGAAAGACAAGTATTTTTGTCCGCCTTCGAAATAATCATTCACTGTCCCGACATCAGCTCCGATCGGGCGTGGCAATTCATCTTCTGAATCAATCAAACGTTCTATTTCCTTTTCCTGTTCATCATTTAACTTAAATCCATCTGCCCCAAAAAACTTAATCCCATTATCTTCTACTGGGTTATGTGAGGCCGAAATCATAATGCCTGCGTTTGAACTTGTGGCTCTCGTTAAATATGCCACACCCGGGGTGGAAATTACGCCGAGTCTCATAACTTCGGCACCAATTGAAAGTAAACCGGCAATTAAGGCACTTTCAAGCATACGCCCAGAGATACGCGTATCTCTGCCAATCAGGATTTTAGGCTTCTGTGTTCCATTGGTCAGAACGTATCCGCCGCATCTCCCCAGTTTGAACGCCAATTCGGGCGTCAAGCCTTTATTTGCTATTCCTCTTACACCATCGGTTCCAAAATACTTTCCCATTATTGGATCTCTCCTTTTCACCCCATGAAATTTTTAACTTTGGGTGTTCATGTCCCTATGGACAATTTACGCTTCTGATTCTGATATTTCTACCGTCACTTCTGTCAACTCACTCGTGTATGTAACGTTTTCCGGGCCTCTAATCGAAACCGGCAAAACGTGTTCACCTTCTTCCAAGCCATCTGCATCAACAACAATTTCAAAGTCACTTTTTGTCAAGTCTGCAAGTGACTGCTGAGTACCGCTTACTTGAACAGCTGCAGTACCCGTCTCAGGCTCTATAATGGTAAGGCTCTGATCCGAGGGCAAGTTCTCTGTATCAATTGAAATATCTTCAATCAATTTGGTCTCATTGAGGTCCACTTTAACATTTACTTTGGAACCCCCTGAGACTTTGACCCCGTCAGGAAGGTCCATTTTGACCTCCATTGTCCCTGACTCCTCGACTTTACTGAGATCGATGGGTTCAGTTTTAATCGTATCTATATCAGCAAGTATTGCTTTTTTGGCGTAAATGGTTACTTCATTCGTATCTGTAGACAGGTTGTCCATTTCAAGACCTTCCGGCAGATCACCGGTTGTTTCAACTGACAGTGGGACTGTTTTACTTGGGTTATCTACATCAACTGAAACTTTAACATTCTCGGGTTCTACGTTCACCCTTAATTCATTGCCTTGACTATCGTATACGTTAACCGGCACTTCACGGTTAGTAATCGCCTGGTCAATACCGCCAACATCTATAAACACCTTTACAATCGCAATTTGTTCAATAACTGTTTTGGAACTTGTCACCGTTACTGTTCCAGGGTCTACAGACACATCACCTAACTCATACCCGTCAGGAAGCTTGTCCTCATTCAGATAGTCCACACTGACTGAGAACTCCTGTGAGGCCCGTTCTTCAACCGTGACGTCAATTGTCTTCGGCTCAATGTAGATGGTTAAATCACTCGGTACATTCTCATATTCTATATCTACCGTATGTTCTCCTTCTCCTAATCCACGCAGATCAACAAAAACAGTAAAGTTACGCTGCCGGACAGCTTTGGTCAGGGCACTCTTTGAGCCTTCCAAAGTCGCATTGATGGTCTCCGGAACCCCGCTGACAACATAATTGTCATCGTCAACTTTTATATCAACAGGCACATCTGTCAATGTCTCTGTCTCAGTGGAACTTCCGAAAAAACGCAGGTCTTCCTGTGCTGGATTTTCTTCAACACTCACGAATATATACAGGGAAATTGCAAATGCCAGTGACAAGGCACGAACGAACCATTTGCTTTTAAACCACTTATCCATTCTTCTTTCCCCTCCAGTTCCATGTCCGTGTATCGGTGACTTTTAAGGACAGGTTCTCTTGCAAAAATTGTCTGAAGGCTTCAAGGTCCATGTCTCTATGCAGTTCGCCATTTTTAGTACAGGAAATGCTCCCGGTTTCTTCTGATACAACAACTGTCAAAGCATCCGTGACTTCACTAATGCCCATTGCAGCTCTGTGCCGAGTACCGAGCTCTTTAGAAATAAAGGGGCTTTCGGACAGTGGCAGATAACAGGCTGCAGCTATAATCTCATCACGTTTGATGATGACTGCACCGTCATGAAGTGGGGTGTTCGGTGTGAATATGTTGGTTAATAATTGATGGGTCAGCTTTCCGTCGATTGCTATACCTGTCTCGGCATAGTCCCCAACTCCAGTTTCCCGTTCAATGGTGATCAACGCACCTATACGGCGTTTGGCCATGTAATTGCATGACTCAACAATAGCTGCAATGACTTCTTCAAGCATTTCTTCTTCTGATTTGGAGCTCCTCGCGAAAATATTCCCTCGTCCCAGTTGTTCCAGCGCTCTTCTTAACTCCGGCTGGAAGAGAATAACAATGACGATAAACCCCCACGATATCGCTTCAGCAGTAAAATATTTAATCGTCGGTAAGTCAAACAGCAAGCTAAGCAGCCTGACTGCGAACACAACCACAATACCCTTGAGCAGCTGGATCGCTTTAGTCCCTCTGATCAGCATGATAAGTTTATATAAAACATACCAGACGAGAGTAATATCTACAGCGATACGTATAACAGTGAGCAGGTCAATTCCCCCATCAAGCATGTTCCCACGTCCTTTTAACTCCTGATTTCCTTTAATAAATTGGATGTCATTCGTTTAGTATAACATATTTGCTCGTGAAAAATGAACGATTTATGGCCCACAAAAATGTAACATCAACTGAATCAGCTATAGCCGATTCAGTTGATGCCAGCCGGGTGTGCGCTTAATTAGAGGGTCCCCAATGGAGGTCACGCCTACTGCAATGTTCTTGATGTGATACCACATCCATTCAAAAACCTGGTCAATCTCTTTAAACTCCCCATTGATTTCACCAACTGAAGCCATTAGCCCATCACCGTTTAATGGCTCGTTTTGTTTAATCAGAGACCCGTTAATCAGGGTGACATCACCGTCAATTTTGCCTTTTATTTCTAAATTGCCGTTTTTGATCACAAGATCCCCTTCTACAGTCACGCCTTCCGGAACAATCACTGTATCCCCTTCAATTAAGAGATTCTCCTGCTTGGAAACGACAAGCTCTTGGTCTTTATTCCATTCTGAAAACATGCCGCCAAACATCAACACGAGAAAGATCGCAGCCGCTGTAAGCACGGGGTGCATCCTGAACCAGCGCATATATTTGTACCGTTTTTTCTCTGCGGGCAATTGGTCCATAACACCCGCAGCAAACCCGGACGGGGCTTTGATTTGTTCCGACTTCTGCCCTTGAATTAAGGTAATGGTACGCTTTAATTCATGAAAGTGTGCTTGACAGGCTTCACAAGTTTCCAGATGCGTACGTAATTCATTTTGTTCATTATGGGACAGGTCTCCATCCAAATATTTATGCATCAGCTTTTTTGCTTCATTATTGCAACTCATCTGGACCACACTCCTTTACACATGACGAAGTTTCTCCCGCAATATTTCTCTGCCCCGATGTATTCTGGTTTTAACTGTACCAAGTGGCACATCAAGTATTTCACTGATCTCATTCAATGAAAATTCCTCCAGATACCTTAAAGTAATGGTACTGCGGTAATGCGGGGGCAGTTCTCTTATGGCGAACTGGATTTCATCCTGAAGCTCTATATTCTCAACTTCTTTCTGAGGCAGCGGATCATCGCTTGCCAGCTGTGAATACATATCGAGGCCTTCTGCACCTTTAATTTCTGCATCCAAATAGAAATCGGGTTTTCGTTTCCGAAGTCTGTCGATGGTCAAATTTGTTGCGATTCGGTACAGCCAGGTAGAGAATTTGCGGTGCTCATCAAATGAATGAATGTTAACATAGGCACGTATAAACGTTTCCTGTGCAATATCCTCCGCTTCATGTGCATTTCCCAGCATCCGGTAACAATGATAATAAATCCTGTGCTGGAAATACGATACCACATCCTCAAAAGCAGTTTGATCCCCTTTTTTCACTTGAATAATTTTATCTTTTATCATTGAATCCATGTCTATCCTCCGCTCAGTATGCGGTACCTATAATACGGCTCTACCGGTCATAAGGTTCCATATTCGTTATATTTATTTAGTTGGCTTCAGGCAATCTTCTTGGTTGTTTTTTTAAAGTATATAATTTATTATGAGGAGTATCAAGAGATGGGGAGGGGTCTAATGGATATATCCACTCTTGCAGAGAAAATTGCCAGCGCAAGGCAAGAAATGATTGCGTTAGGCCTTCAATATGGTCTGAATTCAGCGCCAGTCCTTGAAGCAAGTGAATATCTGGATGGTCTATTGAATGAATACCGCAGCTTAATAACTGAGAAGGAAAAGGCCTCTGACACGATCAAACATCAATAGAACAAACACAAACATTAGATAAAATAGGGTAAAAAAAGACATCAAATGGGATATTTAATGTCTTTTTTTATGGTCCTATTTAAGCTTTTCTCCAAATAAAGAACCGACCAAGCCAACTGCAACTTTTGCAGTTTTGTTTTTCTCATCGAGAATTGGATTAACCTCCACGAATTCAGCTGAAGTCAGAATATCAGCTTCTGCAAGCATTTCCATGGCGAGATGGCTTTCCCTGTAAGACAAGCCGCCGATCACCGGCGTGCCGACGCCAGGTGCTTCTGAAGGGTCCAGTCCGTCAAGATCAAGACTTAAATGTACCCCGTCCGTCCGTTCCTTTAAATAAGCGATCGTTTCGCTCATGACTTGAGACATACCCATTCGATCGATTTCGTGCATCGTATACACTTTAATACCTTTTTCTCTGATGAGGGATTTTTCCCCTGGATCTAAATCCCTTGCTCCGACAATAACAAGATTTTCTGGTTTCACTTTTGGGGCATAGTCAAGGACATGTGTCAGCTGTTCAGCTCCAAGTCCAAGACTTGCTGCGAGCGGCATGCCATGGATATTGCCAGAAGGGGAGGTTTTATCTGTATTCAGATCACCGTGAGCATCATACCAGATGACTCCGAGGTTCTCATAGTGCTTTGAAACACCGGCCAGCGTTCCAATCGCAATGCTGTGGTCACCACCCAAAACAAGCGGGAATCGCCCTTCCTCTACTTCCTTGTCAACAAGACGTGCCAATTTTTCGTTGGCAGCTGTAATCTGTTCCAGGTGCTTCAGCTTCTCGTCAACGGCGGTTTCATATGTATCAGGACGTTCCACAGGGATATCGCCCTGATCGTATATGGTATAATTTAACGCTTTCAATTGTTCTGTAATACCGGCATATCTCATGGCACTTGGTCCCATGTCAACACCGCGTCTGAGCTGACCCAGATCCATAGGCATGCCAATTAATGAAATCTGCTTGTTCATTTAAACAACTCCTCAGTTAAAACTGACGGCTCGTGACCAGTCAGTTTGGTTTGTTTGTTATTGCAGCTCCTCGTGGCGCCATCTTCAGCGGCAAACTTTCAATCCCTGCTTCATGCCACGATGCACTGAGACGATCGACTTGTGCTTTTGTTGTCATGAATGCAATGCCACAGTCACCGCCTCCAGCTCCCGATGACTTCCCTGCCCCGCCTTCTGCTTCAGCAAGATCGCTGAGGACAGCCAGCATATGTGTTTCAATTTCCACACCAGCATCACTGCCTACACGCGCCAAAGCTATGCGATTATTCAGGACGCCTTGCTGCAGAAGTGCTATATCATTACTTTGAGCACCATGGATGAATGCATTGACCGCTTCTTGGCTGGCTTTCAAAAAGCGAGTGTAAGCTACAGGGTTTCTCTTTTTCAGTGAAAGAATCTGGTTCACCAACTGGCCTGTTGAAGCAGGTGAACCCGTCCAGCCGATAGCCATGTGAATGTGCTCCGGCAGCTTAAATGGTTGAATAGACAGGTATTCCCAAGGTGTTTCAATAAGCTGAGTCAACGTGGTTGTTTTTTCAAATTGATCAATCAGCCAGTCAGCTTGAAATGATACATATTCGATAAAGCCGCCATAAGCTGATGCGGCTACATCGGCGCCTGATCCATTGCCTTGAACAACCACATGAGTAACTGCCGCCAGTTTAAACACCAGCTTTGGATCCGGTGTTTCATTGAGATGGGCGTGAAGCATAGCTGAAATGACAGACGTCACAACCGCCGCACTCGAACCGAGTCCATATTTCTTCCCGCTTGGATCATCCAATTCACTTTTGATTGTTAAATGAATCGAACGTATGGCAATGCGCTGTTCTTGCAAATAATTACAAACCATTTCTAAAGCAGAGGCCGTGTAACGGAACCGGTTGTCTTCAGAAGCCATTGTGACGGCTCCATCCGTATAGAACCATTGGATATTTTCCAATCCAAAGTTTTCGAGGGTGATGGTGTTGGTATCGCTTTCTTCGACGGTTGTACTGACATAGCGGTCAGCAGCCATTACAATTAACTTGTAATGAGGCTCCAGAACCGCGAACTCTCCCGCGATCATCAATTTTCCAGGTGCTTTTACTGTAAGCGGCAAGTTCGACACATCGTTCAACCCCTAATTCTGATAAGTAACAGGTCCGCCTGCCCGACTTAAGATAACATCATTAACCCCGGAAAGCTCTCGAAGTGCATGCTCTACTCTCGCTTCATTTTCAGGTAAATAAAGCACTTTAACATTCGGACCGGCGTCGATTGTAAAATATGCAGGAATCCCTTGTTCACGTAGCTCACGCACTGTTTCCATAACTTGCATGGTCAGGTAGTTCCAATATGTAAAAGGCGGATTTGCGCCAAGTGTGGTGGCATGCATCCGCAAACAGTTGGCTTCTGCAATTGATCCGACCTTCTCAAAATCACGATCAGCAATACCTGCTTTTATGTCAGCTAAGTCTTGCGGGATTCCATCGAGCCATCCTTGGTAAAACAGCGATGTATCCACAGTCCGTTTCATACCGGCACGGCTTGAAACCTTTTTCTCTGTAGGATTCAAAACAGCCGCTGCAACGCGGACATCCCAGTGATCAGCCGGAGCAATAGGAACGGCAAACGAATCAGAGCCGTCTTCCTTTGTGCCTTTCTCCCACTCAACAAAACCACCGTAAATAGAACGGCATGCTGAACCTGAGCCGCGGCGGGTTAACCGTGACAACTCATCATTTTCAACGTCAGCACCAAGTGCTTTAACAGAGGCTGAAGCAAGCGCCGCAAATCCTGAAGCGGACGAAGCAAACCCCGCTGCTGTCGGAACTGCATTGACAGAACGCACATCTGCATACAGCTTTTTATGACCGAACTGTTCTCGTACCAAGTTAAGAAAATGAGTTACACGGTTGTACGCTTCTCCAGTCACAACCGTGTCATTCAAGTAAAAAATATCCTGTGCCAGATCTGAACGGAAATGGACAGTCGTTTCCGTATAAAATCCATCAAGTGTCAGGGAAAGGCTGTTATTGGTCGGCAATATCAGCTGTTCATTGCGCTTCCCCCAATATTTTATCAAGGCAATATTTGTATGCGCCTTAGCTGTTGCTTTCATACGTATCCCCTTTTCTCATCTACAATGACCGTGTATGGCCATCATGCGAATCATCTCTTTTTAATGAAAAAGACCAGACTGCCGTTGCTCCCAGTTTTTTAAGCTTTTCTGATATTTGGGCGGAGTGAAGTTCGTTTTTAGCCAACGCTATAATACAACCGCCATTACCGCCGCCTGTCAGTTTGGCGCCGAGTGCGCCTTCTTGACGGGCAAAATAGATGAGCCTGTTCAGCCCGGCGTCACTGACACCAAGTGCTTCCAGTTCTTTCTGCGCTTCGTTTAAAAGATGTCCCAGAAGTTGCTTACCTGCTTTTTCCAGTGCATGTTTTGCCTGATGGGTTAATTCACCGATTCTGTCGATTTTCGATTGAATCTTCTGCGGCGTTTTCTTAAGGAGGCGGGCAACCGATTCAACGGATTGCCGGGTATCACCCACACGCCCCGAATCTGCCACAATGAAATGAAAGTCATCACTTAACTTAATATGGTCAAACGGACTTTCTTTCTCATACCAAACCGGCGTCTCAGAAGTTATTGTCAATGTGTCAATTCCGCTGGGCGAACCATGGGCATACGTCTCGGCGACATTTGCCATTTTCAGAAGCTCTGCTTCTGTATAAGGCTTGTCAGCGTATGCGAACAACGATTTCACAACAGCAATTGCTACAGACGCGCTAGACCCAAGCCCTTTCCCCGGCGGGATGGAAGAGTGAATGCGGATCAGCAGATCTTCTTCCGGTATACCAAGATACTTCATCGTTTCCGTCATGCAGTTCACAATGCCTTGCAGGTTTTCCGGTGCATGATACATTGGACCATAGTAAAACGTGCTGTCGATTTTGACAGTTCCAGGGACATATTCAACAACAGCTTCAACACCAACAAGTGGAAATGGGATTGCGATAGCTGGTTGTCCGTGTACAACCGCATGCTCACCGATTAAGATCAGTTTGCTGTGGGCAACCCCTGTTGCTGTCTTTTCCGTTGTTGCAGCTTTTTCTGCGCTCATCGTTTGTACACTTCCAGTAATTGTTGTGCTTTACCTACACGGATATCTTCTGCTTCAATCATTTGTTTACTAATCATATCTACCATCTCCCCTGTAGCTCCGGCCGCAACGGCAACAGAACGAGAGTGAAGAGCCATATGCCCTTTTTGAATTCCTTCTGTCACAAGTGCTTTCAAGGCTCCGAGGTTCTGAGCCAACCCGACAGCCACCATGACTTGACCAAGTTCGCTTGCAGACTCTACATCAAGAAGTTCAAGCGACAACTTCGACATCGGGTGGACATTTATTGAACCGCCCACTGTTCCAACTGACATCGGCAGTTCAAGTTCACCTACCAAATTCCCGTCTTGATCCACAGACCATTTTGTCATGGACCCATAATGACCATGTCTGGCAGCATAGGCATGTGCGCCAGCCTCTACCGCCCGCCAGTCGTTTCCTGTTGCTATGACGACGGGGTCAATACCATTCATAGTGCCTTTATTATGGGTAACGGCACGATACGGATCTGAATCAGCGAATTCATACGCCAATACGACCCCATCCCGAACCTCTTCTCCCGAGAATCCTTCGCTTGCAAGAAGCGATGGCGGGATGACACATTTAGCACGTGCCAGGCAGCGGTCAGGCAAATTTGATAAGATCCGTAAGTATACTTTCCCCTTTGTGATACTTTCTACACTAGGCGCAAGTGATTCTACCATCGTATTGACGATATTCGCCCCCATTGCATCGCAGGTATTTACATATATATGCGCAATAAGCATTTGTGTATAAGGTGAATCAGACGACGCGTTCAGCAGACGCACATCAAAGTCTTCAGCCCCTCCTCCGCGTTTGACAAGACTCGGATATGCTTCATTCGCAGCGGCAATGAGCTCATCGCGTGCACTCAGCAGGGCATCTTTTGCGGCTGTCATGTCTTCACAGCCGACTACTTGTATTTGTCCAATCATAACCCTGTCCGTAGCTTCTGTTTTAAAGCCGCCCGCTGTCCGAACAATTTTTGCAATATGGCTGGCTGAGGCAACAACAGAAGGCTCCTCAATGGCCATGGGAACAATATATTCTTTATTATTGATCAAAAAGTTCAGACCAAGACCGAGCGGAAGCGGAAAAGTCCCTATAACGTTTTCGACCATGTGATCTGCTGTATCCAAAGACAAAGGCTCTTTAGAAAATAAATAATCTGCATGTTCGTCTGAAACGACATTCATTTTCTGCAGCAGCTGTCTCCGTTCCTCTACATCCATATTGTAAAAACCAGGAATCCTAGACGTCTTCATTTAATTCATCCTTTGGCATATTTGTTTATAACCGTTATATTTATGCACATTCATTTATAATCGCTAAATTTCATTATAAAACAAACCGTCCATGAAGTGAACGATTTTTTCTTATCTTTATTATATAGGAAATTTGCTTTTAGCTGTATCCATTATGGTGAAATATCTCCATAAATGCAAATGAACAAGGTTGTCAATGGATTTAACGACCTTGTTCATATCTTTTTAAGCTTATTCTATCAAATTTGATGAGCCATGGAGGATTCGAACCTCCGACCCTCTGATTAAAAGTCAGATGCTCTACCGGCTGAGCTAATGGCTCCTGTATTAAATGTTGCGCCGCTTCCTATTGGTTAGCTTATCGCTACGATGCTCGTCGTGTTGCAAGTAAGTTCAGTGATGCCGCACTCCTCGCAAGCCTACAACCGGATGCAAGTTCAAAGAAGTTTACGGCTTGCTCTACCGACTGAGCTAATGGCTCCTGTAAAAAGGATTTTGGGCATAAAAATGGCTGGGCTACCAGGATTCGAACCTGGGAATGACGGGACCAAAACCCGTTGCCTTACCGCTTGGCTATAGCCCAACATAATTCATATAAACATATTAGTTGTATCGTACCCAGATATTGAATAAATTATACAAATGGTGGAGGGGGGCAGATTCGAACTGCCGAACCCTGAGGGAGCGGATTTACAGTCCGCCGCGTTTAGCCACTTCGCTACCCCTCCAAAGCAAGATCATAATAAAATGGTGCCGGCCAGAGGACTTGAACCCCAACCTACTGATTACAAGTCAGTTGCTCTACCAGTTGAGCTAGGCCGGCATAATGGTGACCCGTACGGGATTCGAACCCGTGTTACCGCCGTGAAAGGGCGGTGTCTTAACCGCTTGACCAACGGGCCACGAACAGAACGAATTTCATTATATCCAGTTTGTCCACTTTTGTAAAGGGGTAAATGGGTTTTTTCGAAAATATTTTTTCCAACCACAGAAAAGTCCTTTCTTTCCTAACAGATATCGGTTAAGTTATAATGAAGAAAGACTATTAGCAGGAGGTACTAATACTATGTCAAATCTTTTAAAGGATAAAAACATTGTTGTTATGGGCGTTGCGAATCAGCGCAGCATCGCCTGGGGCATCACGAGATCTTTACATAATGCCGGGGCTAATTTAATTTTTACCAACCGGCAGGAGCGGTCATATAAAAAACTGACCAAACTCCTTGATGATAATGACATTACGCCTAAAGCCATTGTAACGTGTGATGTTGCAAGTGATGAAAGCATCGAGTCAGCTTTTAATGAAATCAAAGAAAAAGTCGGAGTGATCCATGGAGTGGTTCACTCAGTTGCATTTGCCAATCGTGATGAGCTTCAAGGTGAGTATGCCGATACATCACGGAATGGCTTTCTGCTTGCACAAGAAATCAGTGCGTATTCCCTTGTGGCTGTGACGAAAGCTGCTAAGCCTCTGATGACAGAAGGTGGCGGTATTGTGACGCAAACCTATCTTGGTTCAGAGCGCGTGATTAAAGATTATAATGTGATGGGGGTTGCCAAAGCATCTCTTGAGGCGAGTGTCCGCTACTTGGCCGAGGATATGGGTAAGTACGGCGTCCGTGTCAATGCAGTATCAGCCGGACCAATTCGCACCCTATCTGCCAAAGGTGTTGCTGGTTTTAACGAAAAGTTCTCTGTTATTGAAGAAAAAGCACCGTTGCGCCGAAATGTCGACCAAGACCAGGTGGGAGATGCTACGCTGTTCTTCTTAAGCGACTTGTCTCGTGGAGTGACAGGAGAAGTGATGCACGTGGATTCCGGCTACCATATTATTGGAGGCTAAGTGTAAATAGGCGCAGAGTACTGGTGACTCTGCGCTCTTTTTAATCTCTCGGGGGAGTGAGCGGTTCGTGTCATCTGTGTTTGGCAATCCGGTCGGAACACCTTTTAGTCTTTTTGGGCAGAATCATTTGATCGTCCTGGCAGTGTACATTGCTGGCCTCATACTGCTGATTGTTTATCCAAAAAAGCTGATAGCGCATCCTAGTATGGTGCAAGGTATTAGATGGGCGTTATTTGCCATATTGACCTTGGCTGAGGTGTCCTACCAAATATGGGCCGTTGTCCATGGGGTATGGAACGCCAGGGGGTATTTGCCACTGCACCTATGCGGCATTGCAGGACTTGTTGCTGCAACCGCACTTCTGACCTATCACAAAAAGCTCATTCAAATCACTTACTTCATCGCTTTCATACCTGCATTACTTGCTGTGTTAACCCCTGAACTGATCTATGATTTCCCTCATTATCGGTTTTGGAAATTCTTCATCCACCATATGGCCATCTCCTGGTCAGGACTCTTCCTTATCCTGACGTCACAAGTTGCGATTACATGGCGATCTATGTGGACCTCATATGCCTATTTACTCGTTTATGCAGCTTTAGTAGGCTTTTTCATTAACCCTTGGCTCAATGCAAATTTCTTATTCCTCGCCCGAGCCACCTCCGCCTTCACACTCTTGAACTTTCTCGGCAGCGGAGTCTGGTATTATGTGAACCTTTGCCTCATTACGTTGGGTGCCTTTTCCCTACTCGTCCCTTTTTCCAGATTGATTAAGAAGTAAAAAAGCATGAGCTTCAGAACAGATCCAAAGCTCATGCTATTAATTTATCTGGCAACGAGTACCGGCAAGTGGGTGCGGTTTAGGACAGCGCGTGCGACACTGCCGACAATGGCCCGGTCGATGAATCCCCGGCCATGACTGCCAACAATAATCAAATCGGCATCCTTTTCGCGTCCTACACGGCAAATGGTGGAGCTCGGGTGCCCGACTTCATGAACAAATTCAACCCGGTCTTTCCACGCTTCGAAAAGATGATCCACCATATTTGCTTTGATCTGTTCAGCCACTTTTGCTTCATGCTGATCAACGGCCTCTGAGACCAGATCATAGGTATAATTCTCTCGAGCTGTCACATAGAGAACCGTAAGCTTGGCTTCGGGCCACGCTTGCAAATAATCCCGCGCCATTTCCCCTGCACGATCAGACGACTCTGAGCCATCTGTCGCAAATACAATGTGTTTCATGATACATGACCTCCCCCTTAAATAATGAAGTAAACAATAACGGATAATGCGAATGATACAACGGTCATCGCAGCTAGCGGCCGTAATGCCTTTGTGCGCAAGTCTTTCAAGCTGACGTTCAGGCCAAGACCAACCATAGCAGCAGTCAGAAGCCATGTGGTTAAGGTAGCAACGCCTTCCATGACATTATCTGAAACTGGAATTGAACGCCCGAAAACATAACTTCCAAGGATACTTAAAATAATGAATCCAACAAGGAACCATGGAAATTCAATTTTAGCATCTGTTTCGCCGGAATTTTTGTTCTTACGTTTCATAATATAAATGAAAATAAACGATAACGGCACAAGCAAGAATACCCGGCCCAACTTTGCCAGAAGCCCGATTGCAAGCGCATCTTCCCCGCCCGGAGCCGCTGCTAATGCGACGTGAGCAACTTCATGCAAACTTGTTCCGGACCAAATGCCATACTGAATCGCATCAATTGGTAAAATCGGACGCAGGATGGTATACGCAATCGCAAACACGGTCCCATTAAAGCGATAATCCCGACACCAATGGCTGTATCCTCATCTTTTGACTTCACAATCGGTGCAATCGCTGCAATCGCTGCAGCCCCGCACACACCTGTTCCAACACCAAGCAGGAGCGAGATTTTTTTATCTGCTTTAAACACTTTCGCCAATCCGACGATCGCAAAAATAGCAAATGCGATTACCGCGGCATCACGCGCCAATAACCCCAGACCGTCATTTAAAACCACATCAATATTTAATTTGAGTCCATATAATATAATGGCGGCTCGCAAAAGGCGCTTGGATGAGAATGCAATACCTGGTCTGATCACCTCAGGATAGCCGAATATTTGCCGGTAAATTACCGCAATAATAATCGCGCATGCCAACTGGCCAACCCGGTCAAACCCCGGTACCATTGCCAGTAAATAACCCAGTAAAGCAATTAAAAATGTAAAACCAACACCGCCAATCCAAGCTGCTGCAGGTGAAGGTTTCTTGTTTGTTTGTTGTTTCATATTTTCCACCACGTGCAAAAACACCTCCTGAAATAAGGATATAGCAATTTTTACGATAAGAAAAATAATTATTTATAATGATGATGATAAGTAAAATGATATAATAGGGCTAAAAGGGGGAGTTAGATGGATCAGCATTTGCTCGTCTTTATTACAGTCGCAGAAAAGGAAAACTTCTCCCGAGCTGCAGAAGAATTGCATATGACTCAGCCAGCCGTCAGCCAGTATATTCGAACATTTGAAGAAAATATCGGTACAAGACTGCTTGAGCGCACCAATAAATACGTCCGTCTCAACAAAGCAGGTGAGATTGTTTACCACCACGGAAAAGAAATTATCGGCTTATATGAAAAAATGCAAAGACTAGTGGACGATATGGCCAACAAAGCAAGCGGTCCCTTGTCAGTAGGTGCCAGCTATACATTTGGCGAGTATGTGCTCCCCCATATTATTGCTGATTTACAACATCACTATCCCGGAATCAAACCTTCAATCACAATCGGCAATACAGCAGATGTAGCTGAAGCTGTTAAAAGGCATGAACTGGACATTGGGATTGTGGAAGGGCATTTCAAACAGGAACAGCATATGGAGAAGGAGGTTTTTGCGGAGGATCGCATGGTAATCATCGCATCCCCTGACCATCCGCTTGCTCAAAAAAATAAACCAATCGCTTTAACGGAATTAGAAAATGAAACATGGGTGCTTCGAGAAGTGGGATCAGGGACACGAGAGGCCGCAGAAAGCTTGTTTAAACAGTTTGGCGTCACACCCCGTCACATGATTAACTTCTCCAGCACGCAGCCCATTAAAGAGGCAGTTGGAGCGGGGCTTGGCATCAGTTTGTTATCAGAGTGGGCTATTCAAAGAGAAGTGATTAGTGGAGATCTTCTGCCTATTGACGCAGAAGGGTTGCCCGTTAAAAGACAGTTTTCTGTAGTAACAGCTTCACCTTTTCGGACAAAAGCGCTTCAGGCATTTATGGAGCTGCTTCACGGGAACAAATTGCTCAAAGAATAAAAGCGGAAATGCAACTCTAGGGGGTAGACGATGATGCAGGACATGGAACTTGGCAATAATTTTAACAGCGCGTATATTTCATAATAAAAAAATAGAACATCATCCAGCAGTCAGTCTGGATGATGTTCTATTAACGGGACGATATTAATCCACTTTTATCACTGCTTTACCTTGTGCATGACGTGTTACCGTTTTTTGCAAAGCCTTGATTCCGTCTTCGAACGGATAAACGTGTTCAATCGTAAGCTGCATCTCTTTATTGGCAATGTCATGCACCATATTGTTTAGAGATTGCTTAATGTCGACCTGATGTGACACTTGCTCAACCTCAATGCCTCTTTCCCCTGCAACACGCTCGCCTGAGACTGTGACGACTTTACCACCGTTTTTCACCGTCTGCATGCTGTCATAAGCGGTATTGGGCTGGATGGCCAGGGCGGCGTCCACGCCCTCTCCTAGTGCCCATGCCCGAACCTGTTCAATCCAGTCTTCGTCACGGTAATCAACGGTTTTATCCGCACCCAGGGAACGCATGTATTCATGATTTTTGCTGGAAGCGGAAGCTGCGACTTGATAGCCTCTGCTTTTAGCCAGCTGTATAGCAAATGTGCCGATCGCGCCTGAAGCGCCGGCAATGAATAACGTCCCGCCACGTTCCATATTAAAACTGCTCAACGCCTTGATCACCGTATTTCCGGCTACAGGAATAGCCGCTGCTTCAGTGAAATCCATTTGCTCGGGGATTGCGAAAATTAGTGAATTCTTATCTAGAACTGCATATTCTGCCCAAGTACCACCTTTAGGCTGCATCATACTGACAAAAGCAATACGATCACCTAATCCATACTCCGCCACATTGTCACCGGTTTTTTCAATGATACCAGCTCCTTCAATGCCAATGGTGTACGGATAGGTCACATCAGATGCATGAAAATACCCATCATGAATCCCTACCCCAATTGCTTTCATCTTCACCAGCATCTCATTTTCATTTATGTCAGGAATCGGCATATCAACAACTGCCAGATCTTCTGGATTTCTGCTTTGCTTAACAATCGCCTTCATCATCGCCACCACCGTATCTCCTTTCGTATATCTAATATACAAACAGTGTATGGCTAAAGTTCCACTAACACAACGGATGTGTTTCAAACCTCCCCTTAAAAATTTCTATTTTATAAACTACCCTTACAACACAGTCGACACAAACTGCGAACCAGTGAAAACTTGGAATGACTGCTTCTGGCAACTGACCATAATGAGAGTATCGTGATTTGCGCTGCGGGAAGTTGCTTTCCGCGGGCACGGCCTCAGCCTCCTCGAGGAAGACCACCTCTGCGGGGTCTTCGGACTCGTGCTGTTCCCGCAGGAGTCGACTTCCCTCCGCTCCAATCACTCTATGTTATTAAGTGGCATGAACGGTTTTACTCACATAAGAATTAGAGAATAACCTCTCATATCTAGCTCGGGGAAAACACGGAGACTCCTGTGGGAGCAAAAGCCTAGATGAGACCCCGGAGCGCGCAGCGCGAGGAGGCTCATCAGCGCCCACTGGACGCGGAGTGTTTTCCCCGAGCGGTTGCCAGTGGCAGTCATAAAATCCCAAATTAAATCTAACTAATTAGTTCGCAGTTTACAGAAAATGCGCATATATGATCACAGTTCAATTTCACCGCGTTTCTTGACCGGTTTGAGGATTATTGCTATGTTTGTTTCATTATTGCAAGTAGAAATTTGGAGGACAGTTTATGAATGCTGTGGCCCAGTATATTAAAAATATAACACCAAAACAGATGATCATGGCCGTTTTGGCAATGTTAACGGTGGCAGGTTCAATTATTTTTGTCCACCATAATTACAGCTTATACAACCGTCCGATCGCGCATGTGCTGGAAACGTCCATTACAGAAACGACGTCCGTCACAGATCGCCGCGGAAATGAAGATCACATTTACACACAAGAAATCATAGCGGAATTAAAAAACAGCGATTATAAAGGAAAACGAATCCGCCTCGTAAATGACTATTCTGACTCAGGTGCCTACGATCATGAATTTAAGGCTGGAAATGATGTGTTCGTTTCAATTGATAAAGAATCGCTCGAAAAAAACACACTGACTGGCGGGATCACTGATGTAAAGCGTGATCATTATTTATTAATCATTGTATGGATCTTTTTCTTAACCTTACTCCTAGTTGGACGGAAACAAGGCCTATTTGCCGGCATCAGTCTAGCAGTGAATATCATACTTCTTTCGTACGCGTTGGATATATACGTGAGCACCGGTGTTAACTTGCTTATTATTTGCGGCCTCACAGCCATCATTTTCACCGTGTTATCGCTCTTGGTGATTAACGGCTTTAACGAAAAAACGTATGCTGCCATCGTGGCAACCTTATTAGGCACCTCTATGTCGTTACTTATTACCTTTCTGGCTTTATGGATTACCAATGAAAACGGTTTGCGCTATGAAGAGATGCAATTTCTTACTCGGCCGTATACGCTTGTGTTCTTGGCAGGGCTGTTTATCGGTTCGCTCGGAGCAGTCATGGATGTAGCTATCTCCATCGCCGCTGCACTCTTTGAACTCTATGAAAAAGACCACAATATATCAGCGGAAGCTCTGAAAAAGTCAGGGTTCGACATTGGAAAAGACATTATGGGAACGATGACCAACATTTTATTTTTCGCTTATATCAGTGGTTCAATTCCGATGCTGATTGTGTATATTAAAAACTTCTCTCCACTAGACTTTACGTTATCTGTGAATCTGTCACTGGAGCTGGCACGAGCACTCGCTGGAGGGATCGGTATTGTCCTAACGATTCCAATTGGTTTATATACGACACTGTTTTTCATTGAACGAAGGAGGGCTAAGCAGTGAATGTACTGATATTGCTTTCCGTTGTTTTACTCATCTTGATGATCGCGATCGGGGGTAAAAAAGGTCTCCGTTCATTTTTCTCGTTATTTATCAACTTTGCGATTATCATGCTGACGGTTCTGTTTATGCTTGACCCGGCTGTGGATCCTATTATCCTGACCGTTATCGCATGTACGGCCATCAGCTGTATTAACCTATTTTTCATTAACCAGATCAACAATAAGACTGTAACGGCTTTTATTGCCACCGTCATTACGATCAGCATTATGGTAGCGTTCATCTATCTATTTGCCAAAAAAGCCAAGATCCAGGGCTTTGGCGAAGAAGAAATAGATGAACTTAAAGTGTTTTCCCTTTACCTTGGCGTCGATTTCGTGAAAATTGGTGCTGCCGTGATCATTATGAGCACGATCGGGGCCATAACAGACGTGGCCATCTCCATCACATCCCCGATGCGTGAAATATTTCAGCACCACCCCAGCATCAGCCGAAAAGAACTTTTCAAATCCGGTTTGCTCATTGGCAGGGACATACTCGGCTCTAACGCGAATACTTTGTTTTTCGCTTTCATCGGTGGTTATTTGGGTCTGCTGATATGGTTTAAAGATCTGGAGTACACGTTTGGCGAGATCGTCAACTCCAAAGTGTTCAATGCCGAGATGATGACCATTTGCTTTGCGGGCATCGGCATTGCCCTAATCATCCCGATTGCCTCGTGGGTCAATGCGTATTATTTGGTGAACAGGCGCGAAAAGCATTTGGAAGCAGATAAAGAGAAACATTAATACGGAACCAACTGAAATCTCTGAAACCAATCACATCTCCTAAACGTAATTGTAGCTAGGAGGGGAAACGTGATATGCTCACTCAAGATACTGAACATAAGGTTTCTCATTTTGCGAACACTTATAACCAACTAAAACAAGAGCTTACATGGACTGCTAAAGACGTGATCATCACAACAGCGGCCTTGTATGCAATTTAAGCAACTAAATCACCTTACCCACTATTCTATATGGAGGGATAGATATGGGCGCATTGTCCGTGATATTCGGAATTGTGATCGTTATGTTGTTATTGTACAGCATTTTACCAGCACCGTTTGGTTGGATTGTAATGGGTTTAATTGCCTTAGTCGCACTTAGCTGGTGGCTGTACGAGGGCCGAAAGAAAACAGCCCAGCAGACAAAAAGTCAGCATCCGGAAGAAGGCAGTTTTGATGAACAAAAGCTGACAATTGAGACGAAACGACAAGAAGAACGATTTGATAACAGAAGAAAGTAGTCAAAGCTCTAGCAGGCTGGCATGCCCAACTTCATACTTTATTCCCTAAAACAACGGCACTGTCTTTGATGACAGTGCCGCACTTGTATTGAGCAATGATTTATTCGCTGATCGATCCACATGCCAGCCGATCACCGGCATCACCAGAAGGCTGTGATTTCCCATCGTCAGCACCTTCGTGAATCACTAAGGAAGTTCCTTCTTCTTTCATGAGTGAGAGGTCGTCACCTTCCTCTAATGTGACATCTTTAGCGAGAAATGACTGTGTTACTGTGCCATCTTCCCCGACTACAATATTAGGCATATCTCCGGCATGCGGTCCCTCTGGATCATCATAGCCATGATTGGTGTCTTCGGGATTAAAGTGACCGCCTGCTGACTTGAAATCCGGTGCCTCACACTGCCCTTTTTCATGAATGTGAAAAGCATGTGTGCCTTTCGGAAGGTTTTCCCCTTCAAGGGTGACTAGAACCCCGTCAGACTTTTCTTCCAACATGGCCGTACCTACTGAATCGCCATCGCCATTGTTCAAGTCTACTTCAACTGTGTCACCATCCGATTCCTGCTTGCTTTCATCGCTATCTCCATTATTCTGATCAGTTTGTTCTGAATTTGCATCAGCTTGATCCGTGTTTCCTTGTGTATCCGAGCTATTATCCTCTGTGTTTCCGCCACAAGCCGCTAAAGCGACCGTAGTGATGAAAATAATCGATAAAAACAGCAAACGTTTCATTATAAAACTCCTCTCTAAAGTCATTTTTGCTAGACTATTTACTGCAAGGACAAGTTCTAAACATATTATGAGAATAATCATTCGAAAGTACCAGATCTATATAACGGTTTGTTTGCTTTCACTTGCATGGAAACCAATTTATTCCAAATAGTGTGTTCATAATACTGAAGTTGTGATACAATGTTCACACTATACGAAATTTTGTTTTTATGATATGTGGTTCTTAATTAAGAACATACGTTTCAACTTACGTGGTTAAATAAGGGGGGCCTACATGGCATTAACTCGCACCATTTATACACTGGTTTTTGTGTTTTTCCTCCTTCTGCCTTTTAGTGATATCACTCACGCAGAAACAACTACTAAAGACACCCTTTTAACGAACCACACCGAAAGTATGCCTCTGGATGATGACATTGAAATCTTTGTTGATAAAAACCATGAGTATGACATCGCTGACATTTTAACCGGTAAAGCAAGAGACCGATTTGAACCCTACACCGGGATAGGGCGGCCAAATTTCGGTTATACGCAGTCCACCTACTGGGTTCGGTTTGTTATCAATAATCAATCGTCACATAAAAAATGGATGCTGGAGTTAGATACACCGAAAATTAACCGTGTTCATTTATATAAACCTCTATCGAACGGGGCTATCAAAGGACAACCACCGGAAACCATGATCCGTTTTCCGATAAACCTATTTTCCATAGGACTTTTGTGTTTGATTTGTCGTTGAAGCCTCAAGAAAATCAAATCTATTATATGAGGCTTGATACCAAGGGGTCCATGCAGATCCCACTGACGGTATGGGAACCCGCAGCTTTTGACAAAAAGTCACAGACAGCTTATATGTTATTTGGCATTTTAGTGGGAATCTCTGTCGTTATGGCTTTTTACAATCTATTCCTTTATTTCTCCATTCGAGATCGCAGTTATCTATACTATGTTTTATTTGTTATCTTCAATGGCCTACTTTATTTGTCAGACACAGGGCTGGCTTTTCAATTCCTGTGGCCAGAAATGGTCAGATGGAATCTGCTGGCAGTTGTCACATTTATGTGCCTGGCCAGTATCGCCACACTATTATTTGCCAGGAGCTTTTTACAGACACATCAGCACATCCCAAAGCTCGATCGTTGGTTTAAAATGGCTCTTGTTGTCACAGCCTTCACAACCTTGTGGAGTTTCTTCTCGTTCACCTATGCCATGTATGCCGCTATTCTCTGTGTGGCGTTCACCATTTCACTGGTGATCACGGCCTCCATCATTAGTCTAAAAAATAAATATCGCCCGGCGCGGTTCTTTATGCTTGCTTGGGGCATCTTTCTATTTGGCGTATCTGTATCAATCCTGGTTGATGTCGGCCTTATGCCCCTCACCCCATTTACCAAGTATGCCTGGCAGGTCACCACAACACTCGAGATCGTGCTGCTTTCATTTGCACTTGGAGACCGGTTTAGAACTATGCGGAATGAGAAGCAGCAGGCAGAAAAAGAAGCACTCAGAAATCACCAGCTCGCCCTAAAAAACTTAAGACGTGCTGACAAACTGAAAGATGAATTTCTGGCTGTGACATCCCATGAATTAAGAACCCTTTGAATGGGATCATTGGAATTGCTGATACATTGAGAAGTGGCGCTGCTGGTAAGATCTCCCCTGAATTAGACCGCCATTTGTGGATGATTGTAGTGAGCGGCAGACGTTTGGCGAACCTGGTCGATGATATTATGGATTTTTCCAAGCTGAAACATAATGACCTTGATATTCGGCCGGTTCCAGTCGATCTGTTTACACTGACTGAGGTCGTTTTAACCATCTGTGAACCACTGACAAACAATAAATCCGTTCAGCTGCAAAATGAAATTGATCCATCAACCCCCATTGTGATGGCTGATGAAAACCGTCTGCAGCAAATTCTTTATAACCTGGTCGGCAATGCCATTAAACACACTGACAAGGGGCATGTCACTGTCACTGCTAAAAAAAACAACAACCTCATAGAGATTGCTGTAATTGATACGGGTAAAGGGATCTCGTCACACGAACTGGAAAATATATTTGAGCCCTTTTACCAAGCGGATTCCAGTCTATCCAGGGAAGCTGACGGGTCCGGAATTGGACTCAGTCTGACAAAGCGCTTAGTTGAATTGCACCAAGGTCAACTCACTGTCTCATCTACATTGGGACACGGTTCTACGTTCACCTTTACATTGCCGATCAGTGAAGAGCAAACCAGTAACGCGGAATTGGATACGGATTCTTCATTAATCACCCGTCTCTCAATTGAAGACAATGTTGATGTTGCCCCCGTTGCTGCCACTTCCACCCATCAGGGAGCAGCCACAATCCTGATTGCTGATGATGAGGCTGTTAACCTGCAAGTGTTAAAAAATCAACTCTTACTAAATGGATATAATGTGATTGCTGTATCAAACGGAGAAGCGGTGTTGGAAGTTGTGCAGGAGCAAACTGTTGACCTGCTTATACTTGATATTATGATGCCAAAACTATCAGGTTATGACGTGTGCCAACATTTGCGGAAACATTACTCTCTAGTTGAACTGCCCATTTTGATGCTCACTGCCAAAAACATGATGAACGACCAATTAACCGCATTTGAAGTTGGCGCGAATGATTATTTGGCAAAACCTTGTGATCGACAGGAGCTTTTATCCAGGGTGGAAACACTGCTGAAGCTCAGCCATTTAAATCAGGATCTGAAAACACTAAATTCCCAGCTTGAAGCAAAGGTTGATGCGCGTACACAGGAACTAAGAAATGCCAACCAGGGTCTGTTGGATATGGCAAAGACCCGACGCATGTTACTGGCAAACATCGCCCACGAATTGGGAACACCTGTTACTGTGATCAAAGGCTATATGCAAGCTGTGCAGGAAGGGCTGATGGAAGAAGGGGACCCCCGTTACCTTAACATGGTAGATCATAAATTGAAGATGCTCAGCAGACTCATCGGAGACTTATCAGAGCTGTCCGAGCTTGAAGCAGGTACACTGCCCCTACACCGTGAAGCAATTAATTTAAACGATTGGCTTGAAGACATCCATATCAAGCATGAATCCTATGTGACACAAGAAAATCGTATCTTTTCTTTTAAAAAAGTCGGCAACACAGCTCTTTACAAAACATACACTTGTCATATCGATATTGGGCGCATGGATCAAATGACTTCCAACCTTGTCTGGAATGCAGTAAAACATACTGAACCGACTGAAGGTACAATTACGATGACAGTCTCTTTAAAAGAAAAGACAAGCGAAGTGATTTTGCAACTTGAAGACAATGGTCATGGCATTCATGAAGAGGAACTGCCGTTTATTTTTGAACGTTTTTATAAAGCCGCGCATAAATCAGAGGAGGACATCCCAGACGGGTCAGGTTTGGGGTTGGCTATTGCAAAGGAAATCGTTCAAGCACACGACGGCACCATCTGGGCTGAGAGTCAGCTTGGCCGAGGCACCACCTTTTTCATTGCTTTACCAATTTATACTGCATAATTGTCAAAGGAGGGTAAAGACAACCATGTTGAAAGAAACAATTCTGATCGTTGACAATGAAGAGAGTATACGAGATATGATTCAATTTTATTTAGAGAAAAAAGATTACACCGTCCTGACCGCAGCCAGCGGACAGGATGGTCTCAATCTGATAGATCTTGAACTTCCCGATCTCATATTGCTGGATATTGAGATGCCAGGTATGGACGGATTTGAAGTCTGCCGCGAAATCAGGAAAAAAAGAACCCTTCCGATAATCTTCTTAAGTGTACGCAGAAGCGTCATGGATAAAGTAAAGTGCTTTGAATTAGGCGGAGATGACTACCTCATTAAACCATTTGATTATGCCGAGCTTGAAGCTAGAATAAGGGCGAATCTTCGGCGTTATCACCAGAGGGGGACTCAGAATCCAAATGGCTTATTTTTGATGAACTTAAGATTCACCTTTCCCGCTATCAATGTTACATTAACGAGCAGCTTATCCCCCTCTCTGCCAAAGAAATGCAAGTACTCATTCTGCTCGCCAAACGTCCGCAGCAAATCTGGAGTGCCGAAAAGATATACGATCATGTCTGGGGATTCGAATCCGCTGGGGACATTCAAACTGTTAAGGTTCATATCAGCCATTTACGTAGAAAGCTCGAAGCAGACCCTGCAAACCCAAAATATATCCAAACAGTTCGTGGATTGGGTTATGTATTTGCATCTGATTGATCAATGAATTTTTTCTTTTTATGCAAATAGTTAACCAAGACTTAACCTTTGGCTGGTATATTCATTTACACAACCTGGAAAAGTCAAAGTGTTATTGACATCCAAATATATAGGGGAGGGTATTAAATGAGCGAAAATCAACCTGATAACAAAGAGCAAACGGTCTTTAAAGAAGAAGGTGCCTCTATAGAAGGCGCTCAAGCACAAGAATCAGAGAAAAAAACATCGACAGGACTCGATAGAAATGTAGCTGCACTATTATGCTACTTAGCTGGCTTTGTAACTGGTATTGTTTTTCTTGTTATTGAAAAAGAAGACCGTTTTGTCCGATTCCATGCCCTGCAATCGATTGTTACATTTGTCATCATATTTGTAGCAAGCCTCGTACTGACAGCCATTCCGCTGATCGGCTGGATCATCGGGCTTCTGCTTTCACCGCTTTCCGTTGTGTTGTGGATTGTGTTAATGTTAAAAGCTTATCAAGGAAAGGAATTCAAGCTTCCTATCGCCGGGAATATAGCTGAAAAACAACTGGATCAAATGGGCAATAAATAGAGTGAAAACAACCTTTTAACGACTGCCAATTTTCTTAGTGACTCGCATAGGAATTTCAATAAACGTATTCTGAAAAAGGCAAACTCATTGAAAGGTGAGGACGCAAAATCACAGGTCTAATGTTGGTGGTACATCAACAATGACGGCTGGGTTACCGGGACATTCTGGGGGCGGGAATGTGGTTATGTCTGATCAAATACTCGATGAAGAGTGGTTGGAGTTGATTAAAACAGCAAAACTTTTAGGACTTACTGCAGAAGAAGTCAGAACGTTTCTATTAAAAAATACTAAAAAAGCTAATGCCTGAAACTCCTTACAAAAGCCAGGCCCAGACAAAAACAACTCGTGTCCTGGCCTGGCTTTTTATATGAGGAAATTTCATATTTTCCGTAAACTGCAAACTAACTTATGACTGCCACTGGCAACCGCTCGGGGAAAACACTCCGCGTCCAGTGGGCGCTGATGAGCCTCGGGCCCACAGGAGGTGGGTCATGAAGGCGTTGTGACAGGACGTCACGGTTTTAGCCTTCCTTCCCCTACTGCGCGCTCCGGGGCCTCACCGAGGCTTTTCATCCCACAGGAGTCTCCGCGTTTTCCCCGAGCTAGGTGTGAGAGGTTATTCTCTAACTCATATGCGAGTAGAACCGTCCAAGCCACTAAATTAAATAGAGTGATTGGAGCGGAGGGAAGTCGACTCCTGCGGGAACAGCACGAGTCCGAAGACCCCGCAGCGAGCTACACTAAGGATGGTCGACTAAGACCGTCCTTTGCGGACAACGTCGACATACCCCTTGCCGGGGCAAGGAGGCTGAGGCCGTGCCCGCGGCTAGAAGACACTGTGAAAGTGGGTTTCTTGAACAGATGTCGCACTTGAGCTGTGATAAAGTTAAAGCGACTTCCCGGAGCGCAAATCACGGTTCTCTCATCTTGAGTATGAGTCAAATATTCATTAGTTCGCAGTTTGTGTCAATTATTTATTAAAAGTGCAGATTCAGGGAGGGTTTAGTTTCCCATTAGTGCGTTTCCGTCGTTATCAACCATTGTGACGGCTTCGTCTATGATGGTTTGTGGGACGCTAATTTCGTTAAGTTCATTAAACCCATCCAATGTTATCGCAGTATCGATTGAAATGTTATATTCCCCTTGTTCTTCAGGCACTTGGGCTTCGTAATGAATTTGATATTCTTTTACAAACGCTGTATCTTGATCAATGACCATTTCATAGGAACTGTTCATTTCCTCAAGATCCATCGGTAATTCTTTCTCCAGCATTTGCAACATGTCTTTTACCCCACCGTAAAGAGAGGATCTGATTTGGTCATACTCGCCTGAAAATGTGAGCACATATTCACCCTCAGTCTCAATAACCTCAAATTGATCACTATACATAAGATGCGCCTCAATCTGTGCATCTTGTATAAATGGCGACAATTGTTGACCGCCATTGGGATTGGGAACAACACCCCACTCTACCTCATGAACAGAAGAATGGATGTAATGAACATCACTCATTTCATAGACTTCTGATACGATTGGTTTAGCAGCATTACTCTGGATTTCAAGTGCAAAATGCTTGGAATAAGGTTCTTTTAAAAGCATAGTCATATCCAGCTTCTTTTCTTCAACAACGGTCTGACCATCCATAATTTCTTTTATATCGGTCCTTCCGTTCATATGAACACTGTTCAAATCAGCCATGGCTTCAAATGACTGTCGCAGAATGGTTTCAGCGTCTATTACCATATCCTCTCCATCATTGTCATCAGTTGATTCTGCTTCTTCCGTTGTCTCTGCTTCCCCCTCCAAATCCGTGGTATCAGATTCTTCTTTATCGTCATTTTGTGCACTTCTTGTTACTTCTTTTATCGGTACATCTCCACTAGTGCTATTCACGGGAGCATTTGAGTCGTTTTGATTGCATGCCACAAGAAGCACAACGCAAAACAACATAATCAAAAGAATAAACCTTTTCAATATGCGCTCCTCCCACACATTTAAACACCACCTTATTTAACTTCTGTCTATTTTTTGGAAACACCATAAGTCACTGTTCCAGTTTGCGCTTCAAATTGGCCTATATTCACAGTGAAGTACTCAGAATCTTCATCATCCGAATTATTTGCCGAGAGCATATAGCTCTTATTTCCATCTCTTTCTGTTTTATTATCTAACTGTATCTCCAGGCCTCTGATGTCTGCATAATCTTTTACCGCGTCATATAAACTTTCACTGTCATCAGTAAATGAGAAATGAACTGAATAAACAGTTGCGTCGTCCTCTGTGATTGTATTTACCATGGTGATCTCAGCACTTTCTGGTATTGGAAACTCTTCAGGAAAACCATCAGGAAGTTCTGTGTCTTCGCCTGACTCTGATGAAAACTCCCCTTCATTTGTTTTCATCTTCATTTTTGTGTTTCCTTTCTCATCCGAATCAATATCAATACTGCCACCTTCTTTATCATTGATGCTGACTTTCCCATCTTTTGCATTACTTACATCGACAGTCGTTTCTTCACCATTCTCGTCTTTAAGAGTGAAAGTGCCACAACCAAAAAGGAGCATACCCATAGTACCGACGATCAAAATCAGCAAATATTGTTTCATTATATTTCTTCCTCCTTCTATCCTTTAATAACACATTTACATTATATGGACTGAAGGTTAACTCAAAGTTAAGAAACAAAAAATGACACTGTTCTTATGTAAAAGAACAGTGTCATTGGAGTGTTGATTCAGTAAGCTTCCAGCCAGATTCGAACTGGCGACCTCTTCCTTACCATAGTTATGGGCTTTACTGTCAATATGTAGCTTTTTCTCTCAAACCATTGATGTACCGCGCTTTGTTTTTCGCTGTGTTCGCAATTAATATCGTTAAACCCCGAATAATTGAGGGGTATTTCAGACGTACGTCACTTGGATGTCCCCCTCTGTTAGGATAGTTGTCGTACGAGGCAAACGTGGTATGATTAACTAAATCACACGGAGGTCATCGTAATGACAAATAAGCGATATTCAGAGGAACAAAAAACGGCGGCATTGAAGCGGATGATGCCACCACAAAATGAATCAGTGAAAGCATTGAGTAAAGAGACTGGCATCTCAGACGTGACACTGTATAAGTGGCGAAAGGAGGCCAGAGCGTCTGGTAACGCAGCTCCTGGCAATGGGCAAACCAGCGATCGATGGAGCAGCGAAGATAAGTTTCTTGTCGTCATGGAGACATATGCCATGAACGAGAAAGAAATAGCGGAATATTGCCGGAAAAAAGGCTTATACCGCGAACAGATCAATGCCTGGCAAGAAGCTTGCCTTCAGGCGAATGGAAAAGCTCTTGGCTTGTCTAAAGAGCTGAATGGACAGTTGAAAGAGGAAAAACAACGATCACAGTCTTTAGAAAAAGATCTAAAAAAGAAGGAGAAAGCATTGGCGGAAGCGGCTGCGTTGTTACTTCTTAGAAAAAAGGCCCGAGCGATTTGGGGGGACCAAGAGGACGAATGATCGATCCGTCAGATCGCTTACGTGCCGTAGAATTAATTCAGGAAGCCAATCGAAATGGCGCGCGTCTTTCAAAAGCATGTGAAGAATTGCATATTCACGTACGGACTTATCAAAGGTGGGTGGCTGAAGGCGATGTCAAGATCGATCAACGTCCTCACGCAGAGCGGCCAATACCCAAGAACAAAATATCAGAAGAAGAAAGAACCGAAATTCTGGAGGTTGTAAACCAGGAATCATATGCCGATTTACCTCCCACACAAATTATCCCCCTTCTGGCTGATCAGGGGAAATATATTGCATCCGAATCAACGTTTTATCGCGTACTACGCGAAGAAAAAATGCAGAATCATCGTGGCCGCAGTCAAAAGCCCAAAAAGCGAATTCCCGAAAGTCACTTGGCAACGGCACCGAATCAGGTTTGGACTTGGGATATCACATGGCTCGGCGGCCCTGTGAAAGGATTATTCTACCGATTGTACTTGATCCTTGATCTGTTTAGTCGCAAAGTTGTTGGTTGGGAAGTGTGGGAAACAGAGGAAGCTCAGTACGCTGAAAAGCTCGTCAAAAAAGCTGTACTGAAAGAGGAAATCAAAGGCAGGCCTTTAGTACTGCACTCTGATAATGGCAGCCCTATGAAAGCCGCAACGTTCCTTGGATTGCTTGAGACCTTGGGTATTCAAAGCTCATTTTCCAGGCCCCGAGTAAGCAATGACAATCCATATTCGGAAGCGATGTTCCGGACACTTAAGTACCGACCGGAGTTTCCTCATGAAGGTTTTGTCTCCTTGGAGGAGGCGAGAAAATGGGCAAGTCAGTTTGTCGAATGGTATAACGACGTTCATTTACACAGTGCTTTAAATTTCGTGACACCTGTACAGTGCCATAATGGGGCATATAAAGATATTTTGGCACAACGTCAAGTCATCTATGAACAGGCAAAACAAAAACATCCAGAACGTTGGGGATCCAGGGGCACAAGGGATTGGTCTCCTCATGAAGAGGTTGCACTGAATCCAATGCGTGAGGATACTGCCGTGGCCTCAGGTGATTCATAGAGTGCCTATCACCTGATGATTTGAAATGAAAAATGGTTCACCTTTCATTTTAAATCATCAGGGCAGCAAGCGAAGCGCGGTAGCTATGATCACTGGGTATGAAATTTTAAAAAATAATTAGCTGAATGCGACAACTATGTTGACAAACACCGATGTCACTTTAGTTAAGGATAATGATTCCTTTGTAAAACTGTTGTAAAGTTTTTTTATTGAATGCATGAAGAACCAGCCTTTGCATAAATTTACTATGATGGCGTACTGCCTTATTACATCATGCCCGGCGTGTTGTGCTTTTTTTGTGCTTTGTTGAATTGTGAAATACTGTGGAATCAATGGTTTTGAGCGCCTCAAAAACAAAGATAATTGTGTGTGATTTTGTATTGTTGTTTATTCTTGTATTTGGTTTTTTGGTTTTATATTTAGCACATCAAATAAACATGATATATTTTTATTAAAGTTGCGCGCACATTTTTTACTAGCAGATATATTTACTCTTTCACGCGCTCTTGTAACACCAACATAAAATACACTAAGTTGTTCTATAAAAACCATCTCATTATCTTCATTCAATTCAATTTTACAATTCTCTTTGTAGTCACAATCAATACACATTCCTCTCCAACTAGGAAGTTTTCCTTCTTCCATATCCATCAAAAATACTTCATCCCATTCCAATCCTTTTGAGGAATGGATAGTTAAGATCTGAATATCATCTTTTATTGCAGAGAGATAGCGACTCAATTCATGTTCTAAAAGAACTTCCAATATATATTCCGTTTTTTCCTTTTGCGTTAACTTTCTATATGTGCTGTTGACCACAATAGAGTTTACAAAGGCTTTAAATAATTTTAAAAAGCTACTCTTTGTATCTATATCTATTTCAGTAGACGCTAATCTATACTCAACCTTTTGAAACCATTTATTTATTTCGGATTTAATAATTTTTACACTGCTCATAAAATGTTTTTGAAATTCACTAGCACATATTTCATGAAATAGTCTGTAATCTTTATGGTTAACATCAATATTTAGTGCATTATAAAAGGTAATGTCCTGATATTTTAATTCGTTAATCAAAACATCAACATCTTGTCCACGCTGCGGAACTAATACAGCAAAATTTCGCTGCGAGTTTTCTTCAATACCCTTCTTTAACCTAGATACAATGTCATGTACTTCTTCTTGATGTGTCTCATGGTATTTAATGTATTCACTATGTGTTTTATCTAGCTTATTATAAGCATTAGATGCTACACTTCTGACTTTATTGTCTATCATTAACATTTCTCTATTATCTTTAAAGCGATAGTTCGTCTGAAGTTTATAATACTTACAATCATACTTTTCACTAAATATATCAAATAAATTGGGAACAGTACCAATAAATCCGTAAATTCTTTGAAGATGATCGCCATATATTTGAAGTTTTACTTTTTCATTAGTCAATAATAACTCTAATAACATTAAATTCAGATGGTTACTATCCTGAAATTCATCAACCACTATATTGGTGAATAATTGTTGATAAAAAACCAACAATTCATTATTTTCTTTTAGCAACTGTATCGTTAATGTAATAATTCCGTTGTGTGTAATATAGTTATTAGGTAATAATTGATTAATAATAACATTATTATATTCTTCTATGTTATTATGTATAAAAACTGCTTTGGCAGTTTTTACAGCTTCATTGTATTTGCCTACAACCATCTTGTCCTCTTTAGACACCAGATAATTCCCAATTGCTACTTCATCATCAATAACATCTAACTCCTCCATTCTAAGAAGTTTTTCACTAAATTCCACACCATATTTCCGTAGAATTAACCTTGCCAATCCATGATAGTTTGTAATTTTCACTTTCCTTTTTATTCTTTTTTTCAAATTATCAGGTAAACAAGAAATTTCTTTTTCAATATCTTGTTTCATTTTACTAGTAGAATTAATACTAAATGTTATCATCAGAACTTTTTCGTGGTTTTTAGGCTTATTACACAATAAATCATAAACTACTTTATTTATTAATACTTTTGTTTTACCATAACCGGCAGGAGCCTCGACAATAAACCTTGGAGCAACAGATTGAATTACTGATAATTGCTGAATATCAGAATTAAAGTAATCAATAATCTCATTTTGATATTCCAATAGTTTATTCATCTGACTTCACCAAGTCTTGAAATGCTGCTTTAAAACAATCCGGGGTCACTAAAGCATGTTCCGCAACTAGCATTCCATTGACCACCCCTTTATTACCATCACTTTTTAAATCCCGAATAAAATTCTCTTTAACTTCCGCAAAAATTAAATTCTTTTTTTCATCTTCGAGTCTTCTTAATTGTTCAATAAAATCACTAGAAGTGGTTGGATTTAAATCTATATTAAACTTCTTCGCTACTCCCATGACACGACTGATAAGACAAACATCTTTTGCTTCATAAAAATCAATATATTTATCGAAGTTATAGCATTCAACAATGTCATCTTCAAATTCTGTTAAAGTTGTTTGAAATAGTCCCTTAATTCCTTGGTATCTTGGTTCATTATCTATATTACCATTATCTTTATCTATAATTCCGACAACTTTAACCCCGAAGTTTTCAAATAATTTCATTAATTGGGGGACTCTTTCTACGCCATGTGAGTTTAAAACGCTGATTCCTTCTTTATTTGGATTAATACCCTCTCGTTCAAACAATGGATTAACCGCACCAATTTCTGTTTCTCCCTCTACAACTAACACCTTTTTTGCGTAAAATGCTTCCTTTAACTCATTAAAAAATCTGTATAAATGCTTTTCTAATGATTTTCCTATATCTATATCCAATCCATTTTTCACTAAAACTTCTTCGCTTAAATTCCTGTAAACTCTAATTATCTGTTTATAGTCATTATCTAGTATAAAAGGAGAATGTGTAATAATAAATAATTGTCCCTGTATAGCGTCAATACCGAATAAAAAATTCAGCAATTCATTAAAATTCTTATCCTCATTGTTTAGTATACTCTTAATATAATGAATGAAGTACCTCTGTGAGTGAGGATGTAGATGTAATTCGGGCTCATCGATAGAAATGATAACATTTAATGTTTTTCTACCTTCTACCTCAATGATTGCGTTCTGTTTCTTATTATTAAATATATTTGATATTTGATTTAATAAAACAAGAGGAATAGAATTTAAAAATTGGGTACCCTCACCTAGTTCATTAAGTTCATATTTTTCTTCTGCTAAAAGTTGAATTAACCGACCTAACATATTATTAATACTCTCGCCTGTACCAGCTGTAATATTAAACAGATTAAAAGTATCCAGTTTATGGATATAATAGTTAATAGAATACAACAATTGATCAACAGCATCTTCGTTTAATACTTCAAAATTTTCTTGTTGAACCAAGACCTTTTTCATCAATTCATTCAAAAAATTGTTTTTCCCATTAAAGTTTAGCTCTTTATTGGGGTTTCTTACAGAACCGTAAGAAATAAAGTGTGAAGACTTTATTGCTGTTCTATATATTTCATCCCCTGTTCTTTCCTCATAATACTTAATATTGTCTTCTATAGTCTCTTGCTTTATCAATATATTTATTATTGTTTTATCCTCACCAAATGCAAAGTAATCATCAAATATACCTATTTCTCCATCTTCTATTTTTAATTTTGCTTTAACTTCTAATGGTTCATCTTTATCGAAGAAATCCTCTTCTTCAAATTCTCTCCTATTAAATATAATATTTAGTAAGTCTAAGACATTAGTTTTCCCAATGTTGTTTTCACCAATAATAAAATTTATATCATGATTAAATTTGAACATCTTTCCAGATAGATTTCTGTAATTATATATTGTTAATTGTTTTAGCCTAATTTTAATCCACTCCTATAATTTGGAGGTAGTAACAGTGCACTAAAATTCAGTGACAAGATAGTTGATATTTCCATAGACTGTTTTAAGTATCTTAGTACCAACAATTTTTGCAATAACATTTCCAACCTGCAACTTTATCCAAATAAAATCCTTAATGTTTAATAAAGAAAAAGAAGGTGAGCAATTCTACCTTAACTCATCATCCAACGGCACAACAACTTCATCCAACACATTCCTCCACTCACGTTTCATTCCAGGGCCATATTTGAATGGTTTGGCATCAGGATTTACTGCTTTATACTTATCAAAATCCCTACTGTCAATGATTTCACCGATGTTTGGTATAGGATCCATTCCAATCATATATTGAACCTGGGATAAATGAAGTTCATCTTTGTCTACGAACCATGTATTTGCAAAATCTTCTATTGCTTTGTTTTTTCGCTCCGTAAAGAATGCTCTTTTAACAATAAAAATATCTTCATCTTTATCAACTTCTTCATTATCAATTGCATTTAAAATGTACCGATACACATTTTTAACAATTTCTGTTTTTTCTAGTTTTTGAAGTGCATTTTCTATATCGTCACGGATATTTTTATTATTGGCTGAGTATGTTTCAAGTAGCTTATCAATATAAGTTGCATCAACATCATAAATCTTGGCTGCATTCGCGCCGTAAAATTCAATATCAGAGAAATCAACATCTGGTTCATCGCCAGAATCCTCGTCATCGATTAATGATCCTTTAACTGTGTTATATACGCCAAAAGATTCTTCAATCGTCATGACTTGATCTCTAAGTGTATTTGAAGTTTCCATATCATCGTTGTATTCGTTATAGGTTACAAGCGCCTCGTAAGCATTATTTAATTCTTGAAACGCTTTTACAAATTCAACTCGAGTTTCAATGGGCGTATGCTCGTCTATATTCTCAATGTGAGGCGCAATTGTCTCCAATTCTTTGTGCGCCTTTTTAAAACGTTTCTTTGAATCATCGTACGTTGGATAGATTAAGGTGGATTCTTCTCTATCATCAGAGTATAGCTTTGTTGCTTCCTGCACATTATATTCCATTGTGTAAGGCTTCCTGAAGGTCACAATTAATCCCTTTGTCTTTTCTGGGTATGTCCGATTTGTTCGCGAAAAGGCCTGAATCAAATTGGCATAACTTAAATTCCGATCAACAAAAAGGGTTTGGACAGTAGGTGCATCAAATCCTGTTAATAAGCGTTCGACAACAATCACAAGGTCAATTTGTTTCCCAAACTCTTTAAATTCCGCCCTCTTGCGGGCTAAACGGTTATTAATATCGCCATTATAACGATCTACACTTTCAAGTGACCAAGCCGTATTATAGTAATCATTATAATCCTTCATGATTTCTTTCATTTCATCTTGACTCTCTGCTGCATGATCCTCATTTTCTTCTAAAGAATATGTAATCGCAATTCGTGGAAAGTCTGGGTCTTCCATGGTACGTCCTTTTCTTATAGGATGATCAGGGAATTCATTCTTCATCCAGTCTGGATCTTTCGTCACTTCCTTAATAGCATGATAATAACGTTTTGCCATATCGATAGAACTGGTTGTTAAAATGGCAGATTTCTGCGGGCGCCCATTTTGAAAGTCAAATTTCATATAAGCATTATCTGGACGAAAGATCTTGTGAATCACCTTTTGAATATGCTCATCACTTTCAAAAACAGATGGTTCGATATACTTTTCCTTCTCGATTCCATCCATTTGATCAATCACATCGTTTATTTTAATATCCGTGGCGTCAGCATACTTTCCACTCTGCCTGAGTTGGTCATAAATGTGATTATTTAAAGACGTGCGTTCAATGGTGTCTACATGTTCTACTTGAAACCCTAATACAGATTCATCCTCTAAGGCATTTTTAATAGTATAGGTATGTAAAACATCTCCATACTGATCACGTGTCGTCCTCGCTAACTGCCCTTTCGCCTGCTTCTTATTGACGTTAAAAATTGGCGTTCCTGTAAAGCCAAACCAAGTAGAATTTGGAAAGAAACCTTTCATTTTTTCCATACCTTCTGCACTTAATGCGCGGTGACATTCATCCACGATAAACACGATATGCTGGCCTAATAACTTTCTAAATCGTTGCGTACCTTTATTCTCTTCTACCTTCTCGGCATAACGCAAGGCAGACTCTAGCTTTTGGCGCGTAGTGATGATGACTGTATTTGTATTGGCATCAGAGAGTAACGTATGACTTAACTCTCTTGCACTGCCAGTACCTACTATTAAACTATTAGACCTCGCGTTACCAGAGGAGATACCAGTGTTATATTCTGAAGCAAATTTTGTGAACTCGGAAGTCGTTTGGTTATCCAAGTCTTTACGGTCAATCAACATAATCGTCCGGTCAATACCCGGTTTTTGTGCTAATAGCTTGGTAGATACAAAACTTGTTAATGTCTTCCCAGAGCCAGTTGCATGCCAAACAAACCCGGACTGATGCTGCATTGCAGATTTATACAAGGCCTGGATGGCATGGATTTGGTAGGGTTGTAAAACCATTAATGTCTTATTATCCTGGTCTTCACTCACAATCGTGTAATCAGCAATTAATCGGTGCGCATCTGGAATATTTAAAACTTGTTTCACAAATTCATAAAGATTTTCTATCTTTTTATTGTCCGTCGTTCGCCAACTAAATAGGAATTTTTTATGCATATCTTTTGGCATCGCATTCGCGAAATAGCGTGTCGTTTGTTCATTAGACACAACAAATAATTGCAATGTAGAGAAGATATTCCCCCTGTACATTCCTTCTTCAGCATATTTCTTAATTTGGTTAAACGCTTGAAACACACCATCTTTTGCGCTTGCTTGTTTTAATTCAATTTGAACGATTGGTAGACCATTAATTAAAAGAGTGACATCAAAACGACGATCACGGTCATCTGCATGCATTTTTGTTTGGAAATTTGGTGAACGACTTCATATGTAGAAATGCCACCACCTATATCACGATTGGAATACAACACTAATGACATCTGCCCTAAGTCAGTATTTTCTCTTTCAATCGTAATGCGTGCAATACCATTCTCCCCTTTAAGCCACTTTGCAGAATCAAAGGGGTTTTTGTCTTTAATAGTAATTCAGTTTTGATCGTGTCGAACTCTTTATCTGTAATCGGATGCTCACCAATTTCAGATAAGTTGTTTTGTGTTATTTTTTCACGCAAATTGTTCCAGAGGGCGTTTTCCGATTTTAAATCAGGACGGAAATCCCATTGATTATACCCTTCTCCCAGCACTTCAATGAGCCGATGTTCGACTTCAGCTTCATCATTATGGGATAAACTTGTCATGATTCTTCCTCCTCTCTGGTGCTTAGACAAACATTTTTTGTAGGAAAGCTTTTTTGGTTTGTTTTAAGGTTTCTAGTTCTTGTTGATGAAAGGCTATGGTGTCGTCTAGTTGTTTGAAAAAGTTTCCGATTTTGGTTTGCTCTTTAATATCTGGAATCATATACTTTATTGATTTTAAATCCCTGGAATAAATAGCTGCAACACTTGTTGTTCCTACTGCTCTTGCTTTTACCTGTCTAATTAAATCTTCTGTATTATATAGATAATTAAAGAAGTATGTATCTATATTCTTTAAAGTGCATCTTGCAATGTTGCTATTAAACGCATACTTTTCATCTTCTAGAAACCAAGTTGCACCCTTCCCAACTAATTCAAGTGTATTTCTTGTATTAAAGAAAAAATCTCCATTATAAATAAGATTTTCTTTAGTAATAACTTCATTAGTATCTAGGTATTCTAATTTATCGAAAGAAATATATCCCCTTTGAATATTACCCATTTTAATCAGTGGAACGCCGCTATTTATTTCATTACCTAGTAAATTTGTACCTGTTTGAATTGATATAATGTCATCTTGAAATTTATGTTGTTCCCAAGATTTGCTAAACCCTGGAAACCGAATCTCCGGCACAGACTCTCCTTCTTTTGGAAACATTTTTTGCAAGAATCCCTGTTTTGTTTGCTTGAGAGTATCTAGTTCTCGTTGTCGATACATAATAGCGTCATCCATTTGTTTAAGGAAGATACCTATTTTAACTTGTTCATTTTTGTTAGTTATATAAGGAAACTTGACGTTTTTAAAGCTATCATAAAACAGATATTCCCTTACACTTCCTTCGGTATTTCTTCTTACTTCGTTAATAAAAGTTGGCGATTTCATATCGGTGTTTGTCAACATAGTTGTCGCATGAAGCAGTTTAGCTTCTTTAAATTTCACGCCATATGACCATAGCTACCGCGCTTTGCTTGCTGCCCTGATGATTTGAAATGAAAGGGAAAACCATTCTTTCATTTCAAATCATCAGGTGATAAAAAACCCATTCTATTAATCTCCTATAGCCAATAAAGTCTCTTCACGCATAGGATTCAATGCAACCTCTTCATGAGGTGACCAATCCCTTGTGTTTCTTGCGCCCCAGCGTTCTGGATGATGTTGCTTTGCTTGTTCATATACGTCATGCCTTTTTGCCAATATATCTTTAAATTCTCCACTATGGCATTGTGCAGGGGTCACGAAATTTAAACCGCTGTGTAAATGAACCTCGTTGTACCACTTAATAAACTGTCCTGCCCACTTTCTCGCATCCTCCAAGGAAGCAAACCCTTTATGAGGGAACTCAGGACGGTACTTAAGTGTGCGGAACATTGCCTCCGAAAATGGATTGTCATTGCTTACGCGCGGCCTAGAGAACGAGCTTTGAATGCCCAAGGTCTCAAGTAACCCAAGGAATGTCGCGGCCTTCATAGGGCTGCCATTATCAGAGTGTAGTACCAAAGGGCTGCCTTTTATCCCCTCTTTAAGCACAGCTTTCTTTACGAGTTTCTCAGCGTATTGGGCCTCCTCTGATTCCCATACTTCCCAACCCACAGCTTTGCGACTGAACAGGTCAAGAATCAAATACAGTCGGTAGAACAGTCCTTTCACAGGCCCCCCAAGCCATGTGATATCCCATGTCCAAACTTGGTTCGGCGCAGTTGCTAGATGGCTTTCAGGAACCCGTCTTTTGGGCTTCTGACTGCGGCCACGATGATTCTGCATTTCTTCTTCACGCAGTACGCGATAGAAGGTCGATTCAGATGCGATATACTTCTCCTGATCGGCCAGTTGCGGCACAATCTGAGTAGGAGGTAAATCGGCATATTCTTCTCGGTTCACAACTTCTAAAATTTCTGCCCTTTCTTCTTCCGATAGTTTATTTTTAGGCGTGGGCCGTTTGGCATGCGGGCGTTGATCGACTTTGACATCGCCTTCAGACACCCACCGCTGATAGGTCCGCACATGAATATGCAATTCTTCACATGCCTTTGAAAGACGTGCGCCATTTCGATTAGCTTCTTGAATCAATTCCACGGCACGTGCGCGATCTGGTGGGCCTATCATTCGTCCTCTTGGTCCCCCAAATCGCTCGGGCCTTTTTTCTTAGGAGTAACAATGCGGCAGCTTCTGCCAGCGCCTTCTCCTTTTTTTGAAGATCCTTTTCCAATGTTTTGGATCGCTGTTTTTCCTCTTTTAGTTGTCCAGTTAACGCTTTGGCTTGGTTAAAAGCATTGCCGTTTGCCTGAAGGCAAACTTGTTGCCAAGCATTAATCTGTTCACGGTACAAGCCTTTCTTGCGGCAATACTCCGCTATCTCCTCCTCATTCATGGCATATGTTTCCATAACAATCAAAAACTTATCTTCACTGCACCAACGGTCGCTGTTTTGTCCGTTTCCAGGTGTTGCCGCACCTGACTCCCTGGCCTCTTTCCGCCATTTATACAACGTTGCGTCGGAAATACCTAC
This sequence comes from Lentibacillus sp. JNUCC-1, assembly GCF_009741735.1. Lineage (NCBI taxonomy): Bacteria > Bacillati > Bacillota > Bacilli > Caryophanales > Bacillaceae > Lentibacillus > Lentibacillus sp. JNUCC-1. The sequence goes on along the minus strand of NZ_WHOH01000001.1, from coordinate 1,963,799 downwards.
TTCCTCACTTAATGCCTTTACGGATTCATTTTGTGGTGGCATCATCCGCTTCACTATCGCAGCCTTTCGTTCTTCTGAATAACGTATCCCATTATTTGTCATTACGATGACCTCCGTGTTATTTAGTTAATCATACCACGTTTGCCTCGTACGACAACTATCCTAACAGAGGGGGCTAATGATGATGTTGACGAGGCACTCGAAGAAGCCAGACGCGAAACCGATCCTGATACACGCAAAAAACTCTATAAAGAAGCCCAGGAAATACTCATTGATGTAGCACCAATGATCTATATCCACCACCAGGAGTATCTGCTGGGAGTAGATGACTCTGTGAAAGACTTCGATATTGACGCCCAAGGAATCTATCAAATCCATGAAACATATATCGATTAAAACAATTTGAAGCTATCAAAAATCTCCACTTATCGAAAATTGATAAGTGGAGATTTTTTTGTTATTGTCAAGAAATTTAATCAAAAACAAATCATTATCACCCTAAAAAAATCAAATAATACTCTCTTTGTAAGCGTTTGAAAAAACTAATACCCGTATAAAAAACATCAATTAGTCAAACGCTTAAATCGGTGGTACATTAAGAATGTAAGTTGTATATACAATTAACAACCATAACAAGTGGAAAGGAAGTTGACAATATGTCTAAGAAAAATGCAAAGACTATTGATTTAGACAGCCTTGTAAAAGGATATGAAGATGCTTTTCCTTTTTATCAAGTACTCGCCCCTACAGGCGAAGTTGTAAACTCCGATTTAGAACCAAATTTAAGTGACGAGGAATTAACTGAACTAATGAGAAGATTAGTTTGGGCTCGCACGTATGATAAACGCGTAACATTACTTAACCGTCAAGGCGCCCTAGGTAACTATGCTCCAGGCGGTGGACAAGAAGCCAGCCAAGTTGCAACTCAATTTGCATTAGAAGATGGCGACTTTTTCGCAGGTACTTATCGCGACTTAGTTCCACTTATTTTCCATGGTCTGCCTTTGGAAAAAGCATTCCTTTGGTATAAAGGTCATATGAAAGGTAACGAATTCCCTGAAGAACTTCAGGCTTATGCACCCCAAGTTATCGTCGGCGGTCACATCACACACGCCATGGGTGTTGCATTCGGAATGAAAAAACGTCAGAAAAATAATGTTGTTATGTCACTCAGCGGAGATGGCGCTACATCTCAAGGTGACTTCTATGAAGGCATCAACTTTGCCGGTGCATACAACGTACCATACATCCCAATTATTCAAAACAACGGATATGGTATCTCAGTTCCAGTTGATGAACAGACAAATGCTAAAACACTTGCTCAAAAAGCAGTAGCAGCTGGTATTCCTGGTATCCAAGTTGATGGAATGGATCCGCTCGCAATGTATTCAGCAGTGAAAGTTGCCCGTGATCATGCTCTAGCCGGCAAAGGCCCTGTTCTTATCGAAGCATTGACTTATCGTTTCGGTCCACACACTATGTCTGATGACCCTACTCGCTATCGTAAAGATGAAGAATTAGAAGAATGGGAACAAAAAGATCCACTTGTTCGCATGAATAAATATCTTGAAGCCAAGGGACTTTGGAGCGAAGAACAAGGTGAAGAAGTCGACGAAGCATGTAAACAGGAAATCAAACAAGCAGTTGCTGCAGTTGGGCAAGCTGACAAACAAAAAGTCTCAGACTTCTTGAAAAACATGTACGATGTTTCTCCTCAAAATATTCAAGAACAAATTGCTGAATACGAAGAAAAGGAGATGAATGAAGATGAGTGAAAAAACAATCGTTCAAGGGGTTAGTGAAGCTCTCGATTATAAATTGACTCAAGATGAAAATGTTTTACTTTATGGTGAAGATATTGGACCAAATGGCGGTGTTTTCCGTGTCACTTCTGGTCTACAGGACAAGCATGGTGTAGATCGCGTTTTTGATACACCATTGGCTGAATCCGGAATTTTAGGCATGTCAATCGGGCTTGCTACAGAGGGTTTTAGACCTGTACCTGAAATTCAATTCTCAGGCTTCATCCTTGAAGCAATGTCACCTCTTATCGCTCAGCTTTCTCGGATGCGCTACCGTATGGCCAATACAAGGAATATGCCTATCACAATCAGAGCACCTTATGGTGGCGGTGTCCACACACCAGAACTTCACTCTGACAGTTTAGAAGGCCTAATGGCTCAGGTGCCTGGTATACGTGTTGTTATTCCAAGTAACCCATACGATGCTAAAGGCTTACTGATTTCTTCCATTGAAAGTGAAGATCCGGTTATCTTCCTTGAACACTTGAAACTTTATCGTTCAATCAAACAAGAAGTTCCTGATGAAGACTACCGTGTACCACTTGATAAAGCAGCTATTGCCCGCGAAGGTTCTGACGTAACTGTCATTGGTTATGGTCTGATGATTCCTGAAGCACTTAAAGCTGCTAAGGAATTAGAAAATGACATTTCTGTAGAAGTTGTCGATTTGAGAACTGTTTCTCCAATTGATATGGAAACGATCCTTGAATCTGTTAAGAAAACAGGCCGTGTTGTTGTAACACAGGAAGCTCAGCGTCAAGCAGGTACAGCTGGACAGATCATGTCTGAAATAAGTGAACGAGCTTTCATGTACATGGAAGCACCTATTACAAGAGTAACAGGTCCAGACTCTGTATTTCCATTTGGTGCTGCAGAAGCAGATTGGATTCCAAACTCAACTAATATTATCGAGAAAGTCAAAGAAGTATACGACTTTTAAATTTCAATTGATCAAGGAGGACTAGAAATGATTTATTCATTTAAATTACCCGACAGTGGCGAGGGAATTCATGAAAGTGAAATCGTCACTTGGGATGTCAAACCAGGCGACAACATTGAAGAAGACGATACACTTGTAGAAATCCAAAGTGACAAAGCTGTCGTTGCACTTCCTTCACCAGTATCTGGTGTTGTTAAAAAACTTTTATTTGAAGAAGGCGACGTACCTAAAGTCGGCGAATCAATTGTTGAAATAGAGATTTCCGATGACGAAGCTAAAAAAGTCGATTCTGATGACGGTGCTGCAGATAGCGGTGAAGAAGAAATCACTCGCGAAAAAGGTACAGATACCGTAGCAATCAGCAATGAAGAAAACAGTCATCTAAATCCATCTGAAGCTCCTAATCAGCCAGCCAATCAACAGCCGGCAGGTAAAAAACATGACTCAGATGTTGATATTAGAATGATTGCAATCCCTGCTGTACGTAAATATGCAAGGGAAAAAGATGTCGATATCACTCAAGTTCCTGCTACAGGTAAAAATGACCGAGTAACCAGAGAAGATATTGATCGCTATCTAGCTTCAGGCGGCGAGGCTGCACAAGCTCAAAGCTCACAACCAGCACAAGCCAAACAAGCTGAACAACCAGCCAAAGAAGCATCTGCTAACGAATCAGAAACTCGTGTTAAAATGACGTCTACTCGTCGCGCCATTGCAAAAGCCATGGCCAACAGTAAGCAAACATCACCACACGTTACTGTTCTTGACCGTGCTAATGTTTCTAAATTGGTAGAACATCGTGACAGATTCAAAGTCATTGCCAAAGAACGCGGCATTAAATTAACTTATACAGCTTACTTTGTTAAAGCACTTACTGCTGTCTTGGCTCGTCACCCAGAGCTAAACGCTTCACTAGATGAAGAAGCTGGAGAAATTGTTTATAAAAACTATATCAACGTCGGTATTGCAACAGATACAGACAAAGGCCTATTCGTTCCGGTTATAAAAGAAACAGACCGCAAGAGCCTATTCCAAGTAGCTCAGGATCTTTCTGAGAATACAGAAAAAGCTATGAACGGTACATTGTCAAGTGCTGATATGAAAAATAGTTCCATGACAATTACAAACGTTGGCTCACTTGCAACCAGTGGTGTTTGGTCAACTCCAATCATCAATCAGCCTGAAGTAGCTATTTTGGGCATGGCAAGAATTGAAGATGAAGTTATTCCAGATGAAAACAAACAACCTATTGTTGCTCCAATGCTGAAATTATCCTTTGGATTTGATCACCGTATTATTGACGGCGGTACAGCACAAAGAGCTATAAACGACTTAAAAGAGTATCTAGAAGATCCAGATTTACTTTTTGTAGAAGGGTAGTGAATAGTAATGGTCGTAGGAGATTTTGCTGAAGAACTGGAAACGGTGGTGGTTGGTTCTGGTCCGGGAGGCTATGTTGCAGCTATTAGAGCTGCACAGCTCGGCCAAAACGTAACCATTATCGAAAAAGATAATATTGGCGGCGTATGTCTTAATGTGGGATGTATTCCTTCAAAAGCATTAATCAATGCAAGCCATCAATATCAGTCAGCGCTTGATTCTCAAATATTAGGGATTCATTCTAAAGAAACAACCATTAACTTTGAAGAAACACAGGATTGGAAAGATAATCAAGTCGTTTCTACTTTGACAAACGGTATTGAAATGTTACTTAAGAAAAACAAAGTCAATATTATCAAAGGTGAAGCGTACTTTATCGACGGACAGACACTCCGTGTTGTCTATGACGATGAATCCGGTCAAACGTATAATTTTAAAAATGCAATTATCGCAACCGGCAGTCGTCCTATAGAACTTAAAGACTTTAAATTCGACAAACGTGTCATCGATTCAACCGGTGCACTGAATTTGAAAGAAATCCCTAAGAAATTAACCGTTATCGGCGGCGGCTATATTGGTATGGAGCTTGCCGGTGTCTATGCTAACTTCGGTACAGAAGTGACTATCTTAGAAGGCACTAAACAAATTCTGCCAGGCTTTGAAAAAGACATGGCTAAATTAGTTGAAGATAACTTTAAATCTAAAAACGTTACAATTGTGACCGAAGCAATGGCAAAATCTGTTAAACAAACTGAAAAACAAGCAACTGTCACGTATGAAGTAAACGGTAAAGAAGAAACAGTAGATTCAGATTATGTACTGGTCTCTGTTGGACGTAAACCTAATACAGACGATCTTGGTCTGGAACTTGCAGGTATCAAAACAACTGAAAAAGGTCTCATCGAAGTTGATGAACAAGGCCGCTCCAATAAGAAGCATATTTTTGCTATCGGAGACGTTGTTCCAGGTGCAGCACTTGCTCATAAAGCAAGCTATGAAGCTAAAGTAGCAGCTGAAGCTGCTAATGGCAGCAAAGGTGCAGCAGTTGATTACCTATCAATGCCAGCAGTATGCTTTACAGATCCTGAATTAGCTACAGTTGGCTATACGAAAAAAGAAGCAAAAGACTTAGGCTATAACGTTAAAGACAGTAAATTCCCACTTTCAGGCAATGGAAGAGCCCTTTCTTTAAATAAAACAGAAGGTTTTGTAAGGCTCGTTACTGAAAAAGACAGTGGTGCACTGCTAGGTGCACAAGTTGCCGGTGTAAGTGCTAGTGATATCATCGCTGAGCTTGGTTTGGCTATTGAAAATGGCTTGACAGCTGAAGACATTACACTGACAGTCCATAGCCATCCTTCAATGGGTGAAAGTGTCATGGATGCAGCTGAGCTTGCTCTAGGAATGCCAATTCACATTTAATTAATATAGAAAGTCAGGGCTTTATCAACATCGTTCCTTATTCTCCTTGGATAAAGCCCTAAGACTTTACTATATAGAGTTGGTACCTGTGATAATTTACTTTAAATAGCCTTTTTGGCATGTGAATAAATGATCAAACTGATTGTCTTTATTACCTAACAAAGGAGAATTTTCTATGGGCGAACAAACTGTAACACCTAAGAAATTTACAATGAATGTATTAAATGGCGTTGCTATTGGTACCGTTTTAGCATTAATACCAGGTGCATTATTAGGAGAGTTATTTAAAGCTTTACTGCCCTTTTTCCCTCAAGGTCAATTTGTGTTAGATGTTACTACAATGTCTAATTCACTTTTAGGTCTTGTCGTAGGTGTTGTCATAGGGTATCAATTCAAATTCACACCAATACAATCAGCCTCACTCGGACTTGCAGTAATGGTCGGCGGTGGTGCTGTTGACTTTACCGGAGAAGCATTGACCATGTCCGGCACAGGAGATGTTATTAACATGGTCTTTACTGGTGCAATTGGTGCTGGCATTATTCTTTTACTTGGTTCACGTTTAAAAAGCTATAGCATTATCTTAATTCCACCCATTCTTTTGATTGTTGGTGGCGGTTTAGGCTATGCTATTTTGCCATTAGTAGGTGAAATTACAACCGTTATTGGTCATTTTGTATCACAATTGCTTACATTGCAGCCGGTTATCATGAGTATACTAATAGCTGTACTGTTTTCTATCCTTATCACGACGCCGATTACCACAGTTGGAATTGCTTTGGCTGTTTCGCTGGCAGGTATTGGATCCGGTGCTGGAAACCTCGGTGTTGTTGCTGCAGGATTTGGGCTCGCTATCGCTGGTTGGAAAGTAAACTCAGTAGGAACATCACTCGCTCACTTTATTGGTTCACCAAAAATGTCCATGCCTAACGTTTTTGCCAAACCGAAAATTTTGTTGCCCGTCATTTGTAATGCAGCATGTCTCGGTGTCTTGGCAGCACTTCTAAACATTCAGGGCACTCCTCAGAGTGCAGGCTTTGGATTTAGTGGATTAGTTGGACCTGTTAACCATCTTAACTTAGCAGACGGTGGCTGGTCAGCTGGAAATATCTTAATTACCATCTTAGTATTTGTGGTCGCACCTATTGTTTTAGGTTTCTTTTTCAACTACTTGTTCACTAAAGTATGGCCAATTATTAAACCGGAAGATTATAAACTCGATGTAGAATAACAGGAGGCTTATAACATGTTACACGATTTTGAGGAATTAGAACAAAAGATTGCAAACATCGAAGAACCCAAGAAAGTCGCTGTTGTCAAAGCAGCCAATAATCATGCTTTAGAAAGTATTTTTGAATTGGCCGACCAAGGAATTGTCATTCCTTATCTGATCGACAGTCAATCAGAACTGGAAACATTAATTAGCAAATTGGGAATTCAAAACACTAATTATCACATCATTAATGAAGAAACTGATGAAGATGCTGCTTTTAAAGGCGTCGAACTCGTTAGAAATAATCAAGTCGATTTTATTATGAAAGGCGATATCCCCACTGGGAAATTGCTAAAACAGGTCGTCAACCGTGAAACAGGTATCCGAGACAAGGATGTTCTATCACATATGGCCCTCATTGACGTCCCTGCATATGATAAGTTGCTTGGTGTAACTGACGGCGGTATGCTTCTAACACCAGATGTCGATCAAAAAGAGGCACTGATTTACAATGCACTTGATGTGATGAAAGCTCTTGATTATGATAATCCAAAATTCGCTGTTCTATCAGCTGCAGAAGCAGTTCAACCTAAGCTGCCTGCTTCAACTGATGCAGTTGAATTAACAAAACGATTTGAATCAAACAGTGAATGCACTGTAGAAGGTCCGATTTCCCTTGACTTAGCTATTAATGCTTCCATCGCAGAAGAAAAAGGATACCAAGGTAAAATTCAAGGAGATGCCGATGTCTTAGTTGCAGCTGAGGTCGTTGGCGGAAACACACTTTCAAAAAGCATGTTGCTACTGGCTAATGCTTATATGGCAGGGGTTATTCTAGGTGCTCAAGTACCGATAGTTCTTACTTCAAGAAGTTCTTCCTCAGCCGAGAAAAGATATTCTCTTTTACTCGCATTACAAGTCAGTCACGCCAAAGAAGTGAAAGGAGAATAATTAGTTATGGCAGATCGTGTTTTATCCATAAACCCCGGTGCAACATCTACCAAAATAGGCTATTTTGAAGATGATGTGCTAAAATTAAAAAAAGAATTCACTTATTCTTATGATGATGTACAAAAGTATGACACCATCATGGATCAAAAGGAGTTCCGTTTTAACGACATTGCTGACTGGTTAAAAAGCAATGGCATAGAAAAAGGTTCTCTCGATGCTGCTGTTGGTCGTGGAGGATTACTCCCTCCCGTCAATGCCGGCGCTTATATAGTCAACGATGAAATTATTGATTGCCTGACCCATCGTCCAGTTTTGGAACATGCTTCTAATTTGGGTGCCAGTTTGGCAAGACAAATTGCCGACGAATTTGGCACACCTGACTGTGAGGCATTCATCTATGATCCTGTAACAGCAGATCAAATGGATGATGTTGCACGAATCTCCGGTGTCGCTGAAATTGAACGTAAAAGTATTGGTCATGTGTTAAACATGCGTGCAGTCTGCATGAAAATTGCAGAAGAAGAACTGCAAAAACCCTACGAAGAATCTAACTTAATTGTTGCCCACGTAGGCGGCGGCAGCTCAGCCAGCGTTCATAAACAAGGCAGAATGATTGACTTAATTTCAGACGATGAAGGCTTGTTCTCAACAGAGCGTTCAGGCGGACTTCCAATTAAAGAAGTTATTCCAATGTGTTATGAACATACCCAAAAGGAAATGACAGATCTAACACGTAAGCAAGCTGGTCTTGTTTCTTATTTTGGGACGAATGATGCCAGAACTGTTGAAGAAAAAGCTGAAAATGGTGATGAACAAGCACAACTTGTCCTTGAAGCCATGGCTTATCAAATTGCCAAAACAATCGGCGAACTCGCAACAGTTCTAAAAGGAAACGTTGATGGTATCATATTCACAGGAGGATTAGCTCATTCTGATTTAATCACTCGTATGGTTAAAGAAAGAACTTCCTTCCTCGCGCCTGTATATTTCGTTCCTGGGGAAGCAGAATTGCTTGCTTTAGCCAAAGGAGCACGTCGTGTTATTACTGGCCAAGAAGAAGCAAATATTTTTCATGAAGCAAGTATAGAATCAGCCCACAACTAACTTAAAAGGTGATAACATGAAAGTTGCAATTGCAGGCTCAGGAGCAATCGGGAGTCGATTTGGCTACATGCTCCATAAAGCCGGAAATGACGTTATACTCATTGATAAATGGCCTGAGCACGTAAATACGATTCGGAGCAATGGTTTTACAGTTGATGAAGACAACAAACAGCATGTTGTTAATATTCCCATTTATTATCCAAATGAAGTTAATGATGTCGTGGATGTTGTATTTATGTTTACTAAATCAATGGGGCTCGGGGATATGCTTGAAGATATCAAGCCTATCCTCGGTCCAAAGACAAGTGTTGTCAGTCTGTTAAATGGTATTGGGCACGAAGACGTGTTGAAACACTATATTCCCATGGAAAATATTTTCCTGGGTGTTACCATATTGACTTCGCATTTAGAGGGACCAGGACATGTTGCTTTTTCAGGAGCCGGAACGACTGAAATTCAAAACTTTGTCCATGGAGAATCAGAGGCTCAAATGGCACGTAACATTGTCAAAATGCTTGATGATGCAGGATTAAATACGAGCTACAGTGAAGACGTTAAATTCTCTATTTGGAGAAAGGCATGTGTCAATGGGGCCATGAATGCAACCTGTGCACTACTGGACTGTAATTTGGCCGAATTTGCAGCGACCAATCAGTCTGAGCCAATTATCCGTTCTATTGTTAAAGAATTTGTTAACATTGCTTCTCAAAAAGGAACACAATTGGATGAAGGTGAGATGGTCCAGTATATTCTGGAGTCAGCCAGAAATATTGGAAGTCACTATCCTTCGATGCATCAAGACCTTGTTCAGAATCATCGTCTAACAGAAGTAGACTTTTTAAATGGAGCTATTGCCAGAATGGCTTCAGAGGATTTTAATACGACAGCTCCTTATAATGAATTAACGACCCGACTTATTCACGCAAAGGAACAAGTATTAGCAACAAGGTGATTCAGATCAACTCAAAAATATATTTTAGGAAATAGATATAAGGATAGAAGCAGCAGCTTGATTAATCGTCATGACTGCTGCTTTACTTTTTATAGAGGATCGCTTGCCTCAAATAACAAGCTAGTTATGTTTGATATGGTCAATAAACTTAACAGCAACCGAATTTAATTGTTCATCTTTTCGCTTAGCTACACCGATTTCAAATTGATTAGCTTTATCGTCTAATGGAATCCATACTAATTCACCGAAATTACTCAATTTTTTCAGTGGAGTAGGCATAAATGTTATTCCACCGGTTGTTAATGTGTTCTGTAAAATAACTTCCCAGTTACTATTCGTAAAAATAATATTGGGATGAAAACCATAGTCATGGCAACGTTCTTCAATTACCCTGCCTAAAACATAACTATCAGAAAGAGAACATATCTTATACCCCTCAAGATCAGATATTTTAATAGACTTCTTATCTGCAAGCGGATGGTCATAAGGCATGACCACAGATACATCATAACTGTGATGAGATGTTTTAAGCTTTTGAATCGTAATCGATGGTTCATAATTAGGAAACGACAAAAGGCCAATATCTATTTCTTTAGTAGCTAACATTCTTTGTAATTTAACAGAGCCGCCTTGGGCGAACGCCAGTTCAACATCAGGATTCATTGTTATGTAATGAACAATTTGATCCATATATTGAATCGCGAACAAGACTGTCATACCAACTTTTAATTTCTTGTTCTCTTTTTTAACTTCTTCTTCGATATTTGTGATCAGACTACCAACATCAGCCAGAATTTTTTCGAACCTTCATAAAAAATTTGGCCTGGTTGAGTTAATCTTACACTTTGATTCGACTTATCGAATAAGTTAACATTCAATTCCTCCTCCAACTTTTGCATGTTCCACGACAATGTCGGTTGAGTCACAAATAAGCTTTTAGCAGCCTCGGAATAACTTCTCGTATTAACTATTGTAACAAAGTATTTCATTTGTCTATATTCCACGTCAGCTCACCTCTGGATGAGAAATAATAATTGCAAGGTGGAAAATGTATTTGACCTGTCAAAAACAAGCCCACAGCCCATCTTCATTATACCATGAATACAGAAATCCTACTATCTGGATGCTTTATTTAACAGTATTGCGTCTTCACTTACAGGGCGCATATTCTTGTTCCAGAATAGTTTGCAATAGGTAAGCCTTTGAGGTCATCTCCAGCTTTTCCCCTGCTCCACACGGAGCGTGCAGGTTTCCCCGCACTCCGCGTTCCATCTAACAAAATATACTGAGTTATAAGTTCCTCGTTACTTCATGTTTGGAATTTTTAAATCGTTTCAAGCTCACATTTCCTACGGAAACGATTGACTTTATTTATCATGTCTCCAGTAAGCTGAAATCCTTTTATAAGTCCATCAATCATCTTTTTATTAGTGGCATGGATTAACTTGTGTATTCCTTTATGAAGGATACGGAGATTATCAAATTGGTCATTTCCGCCAAGGCTTAATGGTACATAATGGTGACAGTGAACATCAGCCGCAGGCAATTCAGCGCCTGTGATTTCACATTTTCCCATCTTCATACTGTACCTGCTGATTCGGTTATCCATGTATTCAATACTTCGGTTTGGAAGTGTTGATTTCATGAGTAAGCCTATTTCGCTTTGGATGTCTGAACGCAGCTTTTTGTGTATCATATTCCTTCCTTCTTCCGTGAAAGGCGTCATTTTTGGAGTAAATCCAAAGGCATTCAACGTTTTTACATCCGAAAGTGGGAATAGATATACACCAGCAATTTGAAATGTTTTAAATCTATTAGGATACATCTTTTTATAAGTTGGTGGCGGATTAGCTGGATGACCGTATTTGCCCACTGGTCTAAGATGATTGTAAATGAACGCACCTAAATCATAGGCAAGACGTGAAAACTCGAGATTAACCTTGGTAGCCCTTTTGAAATATTGATGAATTCCTAAAACAAAACTATTGAAAAGCAACGCATTCATTGCCGAGGGAGAGGTTCTAATTCTCCGAATTAGTTTCTTAGCCTCTTCTTTGATTTTGCGTTTTTTACTCGCTTTAATGCCAGTGCGTGCAACACGCTTTTTACCCTTTTTGTCAGCTCGGATGGTGAATCCTAGAAATTCGGATTCTCTTTTCCGTAAATTCACTATCTGTGATTTTTCAGGCGAAATATCCAGTCCCAAACGGTCTTTGAGAAATAGCCTCACGGCATGGTACCATTTTTGGGCTGTTTTTCCATCCTTACATAAAATTTTAAAATCATCCGCATAGCGAACGAGATAGCCTTCCTTCAGATTAGTACGCTTTTTGGCTAGTGTTTCACCAGTCCTAGATTGAAAAGATTTGGAAAGAGGGAAGAATTCCCACTGTCCCGCAACCCATTGGTCGAGGTCATTCAGCACAACGTTTGCAAGTAAAGTTGATAACAATCCACCCTGCGGAACGCCTTGAGATGGTGTTCCTTCACCATCTATTTCAGCTTTGAGCATTTTGCCAATACAAGCTAGTACTTTTCGGTCTTGGATTCCCATATTCCATAGTTGCTTAATAAGCAATGTATGGTTAATATGGTCAAAGAATCCCTTTATATCAATGTCCACCACAAAATGAAAATGGGCTTGATTGATTAAAGATTGAATTCTTGCCATGGCGTGATGCGCAGAACGTAATGGTCTAAATCCATAACTATGATTATAGAACTGGGCTTCCGCAATCGGTTCAAGCACTTGTTTAAAACATTGTTGAATGATTCGATCTAATATACAAGGGATGCCGAGGGGTCTCCACTTTCCATTATCTTTTTCAATCCATTTTCGTCTAACCTTTTTCGGACAATAGTTTTCTAGCTGGTTTCGGATTTCCATCATGAGTTTTTCTTCAGACCATTTTTTCATATCACTTATCGTTCTTCTATCCGTTCCAGGTGTCTTAGACCCTTTGTTGGACTTGATAGTACGATAAGCAAGCAAGATATTTTCTCTTGATATGATAACATCGTAAAGATGTGAAAAAGCTTGTTGATTCAAACTTTTATCATATAAATCCGTAAACGTTTCCGTCATATCGTAGTAATCCCAATATCGTAAAGCTTGCACTGTGGCATCCCTCCTGTTGGAGTGATGTTCCCACGTTCCTACCCGACCGGTGCAATGCACGTATGGAAAATAACTTTTCATTTTATTAGACTTGGGGCTGTTCCTCCATTCCCATTACAGGAAATTCATCAGTCATGCCCCTACCCTCACAAGGATAAATGCCCTTCGGCATAAGTCTTATAGCAAACGTTTCGGATGACAGTCCTTGTTTCAACGTTCCTTGTTTTCCAAGTCCCTTACAACCTAGCTATCCGTACTGAACTTAGGTGTCCCCTGGAAGCCTGTGAGCTGGATACCGCCTTTGTTCGGTATAGCGTGTTTCATAGGGCGCATTTTTACTGCACACCACTCACCCCATCGTTGGATGCGGTGTTTGTCAACATAGTTGTCGCATGAAGCAGTTTAGCTTCTTTAAATTTCACGCCATATGACCATAGCTACCGCGCTTTGCTTGCTGCCCTGATGATTTGAAATGAAAGGGAAACCATTCTTTCATTTCAAATCATCAGGTGATAAAAAACCCATTCTATTAATCTCCTATAGCCAATAAAGTCTCTTCACGCATAGGATTCAATGCAACCTCTTCATGAGGTGACCAACCCCTTGTGTTTCTTGCGCCCCAGCGTTCTGGATGATGTTGCTTTGCTTGTTCATATACGTCATGCCTTTTTGCCAATATATCTTTAAATTCTCCACTATGGCATTGTGCAGGGGTCACGAAATTTAAACCGCTGTGTAAATGAACCTCGTTGTACCACTTAATAAACTGTCCTGCCCACTTTCTCGCATCCTCCAAGGAAGCAAACCCTTTATGAGGGAACTCAGGACGGTACTTAAGTGTGCGGAACATTGCCTCCGAAAATGGATTGTCATTGCTTACGCGCGGCCTAGAGAACGAGCTTTGAATGCCCAAGGTCTCAAGTAACCCAAGGAATGTCGCGGCCTTCATAGGGCTGCCATTATCAGAGTGTAGTACCAAAGGGCTGCCTTTTATCCCCTCTTTAAGCACAGCTTTCTTTACGAGTTTCTCAGCGTATTGGGCCTCCTCTGATTCCCATACTTCCCAACCCACAGCTTTGCGACTGAACAGGTCAAGAATCAAATACAGTCGGTAGAACAGTCCTTTCACAGGCCCCCAAGCCATGTGATATCCCATGTCCAAACTTGGTTCGGCGCAGTTGCTAGATGGCTTTCAGGAACCCGTCTTTTGGGCTTCTGACTGCGGCCACGATGATTCTGCATTTCTTCTTCACGCAGTACGCGATAGAAGGTCGATTCAGATGCGATATACTTCTCCTGATCGGCCAGTTGCGGCACAATCTGAGTAGGAGGTAAATCGGCATATTCTTCTCGGTTCACAACTTCTAAAATTTCTGCCCTTTCTTCTTCCGATAGTTTATTTTTAGGCGTGGGCCGTTTGGCATGCGGGCGCTGATCGACTTTGACATCGCCTTCAGACACCCACCGCTGATAGGTCCGCACATGAATATGCAATTCTTCACATGCCTTTGAAAGACGTGCGCCATTTCGATTAGCTTCTTGAATCAATTCCACGGCACGTGCGCGATCTGGTGGGCCTATCATTCGTCCTCTTGGTCCCCCAAATCGCTCGGGCCTTTTTTCTTAGGAGTAACAATGCGGCAGCTTCTGCCAGCGCCTTCTCCTTTTTTTGAAGATCCTTTTCCAATGTTTTGGATCGCTGTTTTTCCTCTTTTAGTTGTCCAGTTAACGCTTTGGCTTGGTTAAAAGCATTGCCGTTTGCCTGAAGACAAACTTGTTGCCAAGCATTAATCTGTTCACGGTACAAGCCTTTCTTGCGGCAATACTCCGCTATCTCTTCCTCATTCATGGCATATGTTTCCATAACAATCAAAAACTTATCTTCACTGCTCCAACGGTCGCTGTTTTGTCCGTTTCCAGGTGTTGCCGCACCTGACTCCCTGGCCTCTTTCCGCCATTTATACAACGTTGCGTCGGAAATACCTACTTCCTCACTTAATGCCTTTACGGATTCATTTTGTGGTGGCATCATCCGCTTCACTATCGCAGCCTTTCGTTCTTCTGAATAACGTATCCCATTATTTGTCATTACGATGACCTCCGTGTTATTTAGTTAATCATACCACGTTTGCCTCGTACGACAACTATCCTAACAGAGGGGGATGGGACATAAGTTTCCCTATGTTCAAACTTTAGACCTGTATATTCGGTTATTCGTCAGCTCCATATCTTTGAAGCCATTCTCACCATATCCAGTTTTTCAGCCGTAGGGCATATCCGTTGGCATACCTTCTCCGTGGGAGTGGCTTCAGCCTTCGTTCTGCCTTATCCACCTGTACTTCAAACCCTGTAACCTGTCAGTCACAACGCATGCAGGAGTATTGACGGGATGGTTTTGGGAAACATGGTTCCGTCATTCCCTTCCTTGGTTGTAAAGTTAGAATTCATTTATGAATTCTCCGCCTTTCACGCTTGGTAGCGTTTATAGCAAAGCTTGTCGCGCGCGCCCGTTAATGGAATTATCCACTTCTACTATTAGCTGGTATTGCAGAATATCGTCAATATTCTTCTTAAAGAAGAGTTCAATATCACTTCGCTAATTTATCTACCTGGACCTAGCTGACAGTGATAACAAAACCCCAAGTAACAGCTGCTACTCAGGGTTAAATAATACATTTTATTTCTCACCACTTAATTCAACTACTATTTTTGCTTGTGATTTATCGTTTGTCAATGCTTCGAATCCATTTTCAACAATATCATCCAATTGAATTTGGTCTGTAATAATTCCCTGTGGTTTTAATTGTCCTGTTCCCATTAAATCTACAGTTTGTTGGAATGTAGTAGGTGTATATGCGATTGTTGATGTAACTTTTACACCTGTATTTGTAAGCTGTATTGGATTCCATTCAATCTCCCTAGCAAATATAGACACAATAACCATTGTTCCACGTGCTCTTGTTGAATCAATTGCTTGTTTAAATGTTGGTGCTACTCCGGCAACTTCAAAGGAAACATCTACTCCATCTGGAACAATTTCCTTGATCGCTGTAACAGCATCTTGTTCGCTAGAGTTAACGACATGGGTTGCTCCTAATTCTTTTGCTTTCTCAATTCTAGTTTCCGACAAATCTAAAGCAATAATCTTGCTGGCACCAGCAGCTTTAGCTGCAATAATTGTCATTAAACCAATTGGACCTGCACCAAATACAGCTACCGTATCACCAAACTGCAGTTTCCCTTCTTTTACAGCTTGTACGGCAACCGCAGTTGGTTCTACTAAAGCTCCATCCTGTAGTGTTAAAGATTCTGGAAGTAGATAAACGTTATCTTCCGGTACATTTGCGTATTTAGTAAAACCACCGTCACTGTGAAGACCAATAAAGCTAAACCCATCATAAGGATCAAGGTCTTCCGGCTTATTTCCATAAGTGATTGTTGGATTAATTGCTACTCTATCGCCAACTTTATATTTTGTCACCTTTGGACCTACTTCTTCAATAACACCTGCAAATTCATGCCCCATGGTTAGCGGAGCGATTTCTCCAGTTAACGGATCCTCTTTTTCATTTGGTACAAACACCGGTCCCTCTTCATACTCATGTAAATCACTGCCACAAATACCTGCCCAAGCTACCCTTACTTTAACATCGGTATCTTTCGTTTGTTTTAGTTCTATTTCGTCTACCCGTAAGTCTTTTTTTCCATACCAGACTGCAGCTTTCATTGGATATTACCTCCTGCTTAATTAGTAGAAAATAGTTATAAGAATACTATATTGAAGGAATAATCAATATTAATTCCTATGATTTTATTATACTATTGATTTTTCCAACCTTCTATTAAATAGACTTTAATTTCTAACCAAATACACATATCTCATTAACAGTTTTGCGATTGTTTATTTTAATTCGGTGGCATGGTTTATTCTCGGGTCTTTGTTCATATAATTTTACCATTCCACGATATTTACCTTTTTACTTATCCAGTTTATTCAGTGAACTTTTATTTAACCGTACAAATATCATAAGAAGAATTCCCCCTCATCTGAATCTCTTTTTATTTTCATCGTATATGGATTATTTTATTCAATAATATGACCCTTATATATGATGCTCACGCTAATCCTTATTCAAGAATGGCGCCCTATTCTGGAACAAAGATGATTTATTTTAGAACCTGCCAATCCGTATAAACATTAGCATCTATTCCCAAGTCTTCTGTCTTTAACCATTCAAACGCTTTTAGAACTAATGGAGAAGCATTCTCAAAAGAAATATCTTTTTCTTTTACCCACACGGCACCTAATGAGTCCTGCCCCTCAAATTGTTCAGGTGTTTGTAATTTCCCGCCAATTTTTCTCACAAGGTAATAGACGGCAATATGATGGACATCCGTAAACTCTTTCCACATCCAAGGCAGCTTAAAATCCGTAGCCCCAATGTTTTTTACAATTTCAATTTCAATACCCGTTTCTTCAAGGAATTCTCGTTTCATAGCCTCCGATAAAGTTTCGCCATCTTCCAAACTTCCACCAGGTAAATCGAAACGGTTTATGTATGGTCCACCATTCTTATTTATAACTAACAATTCTTCATCTTCCACAAATATTCCATAAACTCCAAAAGCCCTGTGAAATTTATTATCGGCCATATTAAGTCCCCCTATTTCCGTTTTACTTTATGCAACAAAATGGCCCTAAACCAATACAGATTGGCACTGCCTTATTCCGCGAAAGCGCACGCTTATTGAATTGAAATTTATTCATGTTTGATTGAAGGACGCCTTCTTATTCAAGGAAAGCGCCCGATTGTTTTACAAAGCACCCCTATTCCGATGTAAAAACAACGTAAAGACATTTAATAAAATGGTAACAATGACAAGTACCGTTGAAGCAACAGCTACACCGCGCATTGTATCCGCCAGAGCAGCAAAGTCTTCAATCTTTACCAAGTAAAGGTTATAAAAGATTTGAAAACATATTGCGATAGCGCAAGCGCTGAAACTGATAATGGTAAGAGTAACCCATTTATTATTCTTTTGTTTTTTTCCACAAGATTAATAGCAGGGATTATCCAAGCTACTAACCCAAGAATCAAACTGCCGATGTTAAGCCAACCAGCATCAATCATATTTCATCCCACCCCATTTTCCCTTCTAAATTTTTCCTCAACAAACTGGCCCGTTTGTGGCATACTGGTATGTTATTTCAGCACAACAAATCCCTTTAGGTAATTATATCTAAAGGGATTTAAGGTTACAACTCTATTCAACAAAATCTTAAGCAATATTTGAACAAAACACAAAAAATAAAACAAGTAACGGAATACCTAACACCCATATCCAAAACTCAACAGATCCAACCATACTCAGATAAAATTCAGTTTGCATAAACCACTGGAGTGTAGCCAGAAATACAATCCCACATAAAGTGAAGAAAGCAATAAACAGTATTAGCAACAATATAGCTAATACTGTTTTCTTAACCCCCTTCGTCAAAACAACCATTACGACCATCCTCTCTCGCTAAATAAACCATATAAATTTCTGCCCAGCATTTCTAAAGCTTCCTTTTTTAGCTCATAGTATCTTGTCTTTCCGATAAACAATTGAGGATAAATGACTTCATCACTGTACCTGGACCCATCATTACGCTTCTTCATGTACTTCATTTCTATTAATTTCTGTTCAGCTGAAGTAAGCGACTCCATTGCATAAAATAATGTATCTAACCACTCACTAGCTTGAATAGATTTCAGAGCAAATTGCTCTGTTTTACTATGATTAAGATTTGAACCACCTGGCATATCTGATATAACGGAAGTAATGCTTGGTACATGTGTTTTTTGTGACATCGCCTTTACCTTGAAATATCGGTTCAGCCAGTTTTCCTCTGCATAGTCAATATAAAATTGTTGTTCATCCCTTAGAAATGATTCTATTTCTTCTCTCGTAAAAACCCCTTCGATATCAGCAGCAAAATTCATTTACCGTCATCCTTTCATTATTTATAGTAAAGCTCCCACGCATTCTGCTTAAATTCTTTCACAACCTCCCAAGGGAAGGGCATTCAGTAAAGCATTAATCTGTTCATATAAAGATTGAGCCGATGAATAACATTCGTGCTGTTCAGTTGATACAATTTCATACATCCCAAATCTATTTTTTGTTATTTGCATGTTTGTTTCAGGAATCTGGATAGACTGATTGACCTCTAATTCGGCTATTTTGTTATAAAGAGGATCATTTTCTATTCCAAGGTATTCATAAACATGCATTTGCGTATTCACATCAAGCATGTTGTTCCCCCCTCCATACTTCAAATTTCCATTTCTAAGCTATCTTTCTCGCTCTCATGCCTTCTCTTTTTAACTGATGGATTTCTAATTGCATACAACAGTTCATCGATATATTTTTCCTCTTCGCTATTCATCCCATAAAGTCGCTGCACAAGAAACCGATGGGATGAAAGAGCTTCACCAATAAAATGTGCTTCTGAATAACTTGCCTGTATTTGAATTTCCTTTTTATCAGTATTGTTTACAGCTCGCAAAATAAAGCCTCCCCAATTAAATCGCATACCCTTTATTTAACTATCCGTCAATGAATGGTATAATATCTAAGCATGTGTTGGGAACGTCAGAAGATACTAGGCATATCTTTTACCATGACGTTCGCCTTCTATTAATCTTTTTTAGTTTCCTCTGCCGTTGGTACATATTTGTCACCAACGGCGCTTTTATGCCGGTTCCATTCAATCCATTTACGTTCGGTTTCTTCTTGACTATCCTTTGAGTCAAATACCATTACACTTTTCATTCCTTCCCACATTTAAAACCTCTCCTTTCGTCTGTAACTTTCTCCTTCAAGGCGTACGGCTTTTGTCAGGTCCATCATCCGATCAATAATACGGCCTCCGTGATTTCCATATTTCTCAGTAAGCATTTTTTCAGAGTAATTCGTTGAGCAAATAACCGATTTATTGAGTCGCATATCGAATATTTTATACAACACATCAGATGCCCAGCTTTCATGTCCATATTCGTTTGCCTTTACATATTCAGAACCAATATCATCAAGCACCAACAAGTCTAACTCGTCTGCCATTTTGAAGATCTGCATCTC
Organism: Lentibacillus sp. JNUCC-1; assembly: GCF_009741735.1. Taxonomy (NCBI): domain Bacteria; kingdom Bacillati; phylum Bacillota; class Bacilli; order Caryophanales; family Bacillaceae; genus Lentibacillus; species Lentibacillus sp. JNUCC-1. The sequence continues at coordinate 1,943,792 of NZ_WHOH01000001.1, read as the reverse complement.
ATCTAAATTTGAATTAGGTTTGTACGTGTTTTTGATAAAATCAAATAGATCAGTGACCTTTATATAGAGCGTTTTATAACCTTTTTGCCGCAGCTCTTTAGTAATTGCAAAAGATAAATGGCTTTTTCCGAGGCCACAACTTCCGCTAAACAGAAGTGAATGAACACCATCAAAGGTTTTGACATATTGTCTGGCTACTTCTTTTGCTTTCGACTGTGATGTTTCTGTCGGTATATAGGAATCAATCGTTGCTTCCTTCAAATCGTGTGTAACTCGTTCAAAAGTTGCAATAAACCGCTTTTCTTTTAGCCTTTCTCTTTCTTCTTTTGTTGGCACGTTTAGCTCCTTTAATAGTTGATGGTCCATACAATGTTTACATGCTCCAAGAACGCCTTTAGGTGTTTCATATAATTTGTACAGACTTCCACATTGCTCACATTCTTTTTCATGACATTCTTTAAAAGGGAATGACTTTTTAAGAAGTGATCCAGCTGCTTCCATCGATAGCACCTCCTAAAATCTATCTCTATTCGGATCGTACTCTATTTGACTTACAACTTGTTTATTTCGGGTTTTGTGATTCTGGTCGATTTCTTCAACGGTTAGTAAAGATTCCTTTTCCCAATTCTTTAAGATGCCTTCCGCATATTTAAGTCGTCTAGCATCATTTTCACAAGCAATATTTAATGCTTTTAAAATGATTTCGCCAGGATCTTTAAAAGAAGAATCATCCAACCACAACAACAACTGTTTTTTTGCATGAATATTATTCACACCAAATCCGTTTTCATCCCAAAACTGAACAATCTTCGCTACATCTTTTTCTTGTTCTTTTTCTATTTCTATATCTTGTTCTTTATCTAGTTCTTCTTCTGTACCGTCACGTGACGTCACGCTAACGTCCTCGGGTTTATCTTCTATTAGTTGCTGCTTCTTTCTTTCACGATATCTTTTATTACGCTCTGCATTCAGCTTTCTTACACGGTCCATTCCTTCAACATTTTGATGCTTTTCCCAGTTTGATATCCGGATAAAGGAATCATCATCAATAAAGATCATCCCGAACTCTCTTAACGTTTTTAAGGCAAGTCTCACTGTATTGAGTGACCTATCGAATATAGTAGCAAGCATTTCCTCCGTATAAGGGACATTTTCGTTCAAATAAATATAACCGTTGGCATTTGTTCTCCCAGCTTGTGAAAGCAACTTAATCCAAATGATAAGAATGGTATCAGCTTCTGGAAGCTTTTCTATCAGTCTTATTTTCTCATCATCGAACATGGCGGTGCTTAACTTAATCCATTTAATATTGCTCACTTCAACACCCCCTAATTAAATAGATCCATAGTCTTCATGTAATAACCACTCATCAATTGCATTCAGATTAAATAATAGAATGCCGGCACTTGGGCGGTTAAATGGAATGTTTTCTTGTTTGATTAACCGATATATTGTTGCCTCCGACATCTCTATACCAATTTCATTAAGTAAATAGCGTGATAAGCTTTTCGCTCCTCTAACTACTCGAACTTTAGTTTCTCTTTCTACAGTTTGCATTTATATTACCTCCTTCTGTGTTTGTACCTCATCTTCTAAAGAACATTTTGTTTCACATCGTTACATTCGTGTTCAAAAAAAATAGTCCAATCAAATTGAAGATAATCTGCTATATTCTTCGCTACTTTTGTGCTTGGATTTCTTTTTCCATTTTCGATCATATTATAATACGATCTTTTAATGTCAACTTGTCGGGCAACCTGATCCTGGTTGTATCCCTTTAAATGCCTATATTGTTTGAGCCATGTTCTTTTTGTTTCCACATATACCACCTCCCACATGTAACAATTCGTTACATTTATAATAGTATCATTTTGTTACATAGTCAAGGGTAAAAATACTTTTTTGTTTCGTTTTGTTACATTACCTTTATTGTAACGAAACGTTACAGTATAATGAACTTACTAGGAGGAGAACAATGCTAAGTAAAAGGCTGATTTATTTAAGAAAGCAAAAAAACTTGACGCAAGAGCAAATATCCAAAATTATTGGTGTTTCAAGACCTGCTTATACAGCATATGAAAAAAAGACGCGAACACCCGATTATGATATTTTACAATCTCTTGCCGATTATTATGAAGTTAGTATTGATTACCTTCTTGGAAGAACAGATAACCCTACACCTATAGATAGAAAAGATGAGAAAGAGTTTTTCAAGGCAATAACAGACCCTGACTTAGAAAGATGGTACACAGAGTTGCCTCAATCTGACGAAGAGGACTTAAAGAAATTACGTAGAATGTGGGAAATAATTAAAAGCGATCCTGACAGAAAATAAAATTAGTTACGATCTCTAGTTGAACTAGAGATTTATTTTTAACACAAAACAGAACATGTGTTTGCATTATATGATAGGAAGTATATAATAAAAAAAAAATAGCGGTAATTGGAGGTGCTCTTTTGGAAGTTCATGTATACTTTTTAGAAGGACACAGCGAAGTTAATACATTAAATGGAGAGGTAAATGTCTTTCTAAATAAGAACGACGAACAACAAAAGATGTGGTTTGAACTCATTAATTACTTGAACCAGATGACCGAGCTTAATGACGCACAAAAGTGCAAAATAACCATTTCAAGTGAAAAGGAGAATCAACAATGGCTTCATTCGTCGAATTAATACCAAACAAAAAATACAAATTGTTCGTGGAATTAGAATCAAATCCTGATGGTTCGAGAAACAGACGGACAAAGGTTATTCAAGCAAGTGGGAAAAGGGAGGCAAGAAGACTTTTAAGTAAATTTGAGCAAGAAATCATGGAGAACTCTCATTTATCTATTGATAATCCATACATGCCAGCCTTTATAGATAGATGGAGAACAAACTACGCACAAACGGAATTAGATATGGCAACACTTGAAAGTTATGATATTTCTTTAAAGCAGATAAAGAGGTATTTTAAAAAGAAAAAAATAAAGGCTATCAAACCTTTACACATTATTGAATTCTATACTGAGGAAAGAAAAGCTGGCAGAGGATCATTGGAAACGAAACATAAGGTATTGCAATCCTTATTTAAGCATGCGATCGTATGGAAATATATTGACAAAGAAGAGAATCCCATGGAGGACGTTTCTAAACCTAAAACGCAAAAGAAGCAACATAAGGACTTCTACAATAAACATGAATTAAAAGAACTTTTTAAGCTGCTAGAAGACCAGCCCGAGCATCATCAACTAATGGCAAAATGCGCTTTATACGGTGGTTTAAGACGTGGAGAAGTACTTGGAATAGCTGATGACTCAATTGATTTTGAAAGCAATACAATAACTGTAAAACGCTCTCTACAATGCACTAAGTCAAAAGGGATTGTATTAAAGGAAACGAAAGGTAAAGATGCTAGAATCATCATACTTCCTGATAAATTCATGGAGGAATTACAAGCTTATCATAAAAAGAAATTACAATTAAAAAAGGATATGGGAACTTTATGGACAGGCTTTGAGGACCAAAATAAGAAGAAAGTCTTCCTTTTATTCAGCGATGTACATGGCAAACCTTTTCGACCAGACTCTGTAACTCAACTGTGGGGCAGATTCATGAATCGTAATCAAGATAAAATCAAACGTATTCGATTCCATGATTTAAGACATTCGTCTGCATCTTTAATTTTAAGCGAAGGTGTCAACATGAAAATCGTGCAAAAAAGATTAGGACATAAAGATATTAGGACAACGTTAAATATGTATTCACATATCACAACAGAGGATGAACAAAAGGCCAGTGACGTTTTCAACGTTTTATTCTAGTTCGTCACTCGTTCCGTCACTCGAACCAAATACTTGCCTTTTATATACATGCAATAAATAAAGCGTATCCCTTATTGCCCAAGGGATACGCCGTAGAGCTTCCAGCCAGATTTGAACTGGCGACCTCTTCCTTACCATGGAAGCGCTCTACCTGCTGAGCTATGGAAGCATATGAAGTTTTTGGCTCCACAGGCAGGATTCGAACCTGCGACCGATCGGTTAACAGCCGATTGCTCTACCACTGAGCTACTGTGGATTAAATGGAGTTGTATATGTACTCTCAGATATTAATAAACCCAATGATATATAAATATCACTGAGTATTAACAAACTGTTTAGAGGTTTTAAAAACATAGTTTGCCTGGCGGCGACCTACTCTTGCAGGGGCGATGCCCCAACTACCATCGGCGCAGAAGAGCTTAACTGCTGTGTTCGGCATGGGAACAGGTGTGACCTCTTCGCTATTGCCACCAGACCTTTATGCTGTTTTAAGGACAAGAACTATTATAGCATTTTAATCGAAAAATGCAAGTTCTTTTTTAAATTTGTACCCTGAAAATCAAATAAGAGGTCAAGTCATCATCGTACTTTACGCTAGTTAAGTCCTCGATCGATTAGTATCTGTCAGCTTCACGTGTCACCACGCTTCCACACCAGACCTATCAACCTCATCGTCTCTGAGGGATCTTACTCACTCGAAGTGATGGGAAGTCTCATCTTGAGGGAGGCTTCATGCTTAGATGCTTTCAGCACTTATCCTTGCCACACGTAGCTACCCAGCTATGCTCCTGGCGGAACAACTGGTACACCAGCGGTGTGTCCATCCCGGTCCTCTCGTACTAAGGACAGCTCCTCTCAAACTTCCTGCGCCCACGACGGATAGGGACCGAACTGTCTCACGACGTTCTGAACCCAGCTCGCGTACCGCTTTAATGGGCGAACAGCCCAACCCTTGGGACCGACTACAGCCCCAGGATGCGATGAGCCGACATCGAGGTGCCAAACCTCCCCGTCGATGTGAACTCTTGGGGGAGATAAGCCTGTTATCCCCGGGGTAGCTTTTATCCGTTGAGCGATGGCCCTTCCATGCGGAACCACCGGATCACTAAGCCCGACTTTCGTCCCTGCTCGACTTGTAGGTCTCGCAGTCAAGCTCCCTTCTGCCTTTGCACTCTGCGAATGATTTCCAACCATTCTGAGGGAACCTTTGGGCGCCTCCGTTACCTTTTGGGAGGCGACCGCCCCAGTCAAACTGCCTGCCTGACACTGTCTCCGGACCGGATCACGGTCCTGGGTTAGAATGGTCGTACAGCCAGGGTGGTATCCCACCGGTGCCTCCACGTAAGCTGGCGCTCACGCTTCCAAGGCTCCCACCTATCCTGTACAAGCTGTACAAACATTCAATATCAGGCTACAGTAAAGCTCCACGGGGTCTTTCCGTCCTGTCGCGGGTAATGCGCATCTTCACGCATAGTATAATTTCACCGGGTCTCTCGTTGAGACAGTGCCCAAGTCGTTGCACCTTTCGTGCGGGTCGGAACTTACCCGACAAGGAATTTCGCTACCTTAGGACCGTTATAGTTACGGCCGCCGTTTACTGGGGCTTCAGTTCTACGCTTCGAGCCCGTAGGCTCTAACGCGTCCCCTTAACCTTCCAGCACCGGGCAGGTGTCAGCCCCTATACTTCGCCTTTCGGCTTCGCAGAGACCTGTGTTTTTGCTAAACAGTCGCTTGGGCCTATTCACTGCGGCTCCTCCTTAAAGGAGCACCCCTTCTCCCGAAGTTACGGGGTCATTTTGCCGAGTTCCTTAACGAGAGTTCTCCCGCTCACCTTCGGATTCTCTCCGCGCCTACCTGTGTCGGTTTGCGGTACGGGCACCTGTGACCTTGCTAGAGGCTTTTCTTGGCAGTGTGGATTCAGACACTTCGGTACTCAATTTCCCTCCCCATCACAGATTGGGATTGTTGGACGGATTTACCTATCCAACTCCCTCGCTGCTTGGGCGCACACGTCCATCGGTGCGCTTGTCCTATCCTCCTGCGTCCCCCCATCGCTCAAACGGTCACGAGGTGGTACAGGAATATCAACCTGTTGGCCATCGCCTACGCCTTTCGGCCTCGGCTTAGGTCCCGACTAACCCTGAGAGGACGAGCCTTCCTCAGGAAACCTTGGGCTTTCGGTGAAAGAGATTCTCACTCTTTTTTCGCTACTCATACCGGCATTCTCACTTCTAAGCGCTCCACCAGTCCTCACGGTCTGACTTCACAGCACTTAGAACGCTCTCCTACCATTGTTCGAAGAACAATCCGCAGCTTCGGTGATACGTTTAGCCCCGGTACATTTTCGGCGCAGTGTCACTCGACCAGTGAGCTATTACGCACTCTTTAAATGGTGGCTGCTTCTAAGCCAACATCCTGGTTGTCTGTGCAACGCCACATCCTTTTCCACTTAACGTATACTTTGGGACCTTAGCTGGCGGTCTGGGCTGTTTCCCTTTCGACTATGAACCTTATCACCCATAGTCTGACTCCCAAGCATAAGTATCCGGCATTCGGAGTTTGACTGAATTCGGTAACCCGATGAGGGCCCCTAGTCCAATCAGTGCTCTACCTCCGGTACTCTGATCTTGAGGCTAGCCCTAAAGCTATTTCGGAGAGAACCAGCTATCTCCGTGTTCGATTGGCATTTCACCCCTACCCACACCTCATCCCCGCATTTTTCAACATACGTGGGTTCGGGCCTCCTGTCAGTGTTACCTGACCTTCACCCTGGACATGGGTAGATCACACGGTTTCGGGTCTACGACTACATACTCATACGCCCTATTCAGACTCGCTTTCGCTGCGGCTCCGTGTCTACCACTTAACCTTGCATGCAATCGTAACTCGCCGGTCCATTCTACAAAAGGTACGCCGTCACCCATTAACGGGCTCCGACTACTTGTAGGCACACGGTTTCAGGTTCTCTTTCACTCCCCTTCCGGGGTGCTTTTCACCTTTCCCTCACGGTACTGGTTCACTATCGGTTACCAGGGAGTATTTAGCCTTGGGAGATGGTCCTCCCGGATTCCGACGGAATTTCTCGTGTTCCGCCGTACTCAGGATCCACACCGGAGGCTGCTTCTTTTTGACTACCGGGCTGTTACCGTCTTTGGCTGATCTTTCCAGATCGATTCGTCTAACAAACAGCTTTGTAACTCCATATGGTGTGTCCTACAACCCCGACAGGCAAGCCTGCCGGTTTGGGCTGATTCCGTTTCGCTCGCCGCTACTTGGGAAATCGCTTTTGCTTTCTCTTCCTCCGGGTACTGAGATGTTTCAGTTCCCCGGGTCTGCCTCACACATCCTATGTATTCAGATGTGCGTACTGCTCCATTACGAACAGTGGGTTCCCCCATTCGGAAATCCCCGGTTCAAAGCTTACTTACAGCTCCCCGAGGCATATCGGTGTTAGTCCCGTCCTTCTTCGGCTCCTGGTACCAAGGCATCCACCGTGCGCCCTTATTCACTTAACTGGCGTGTTTTATTTCAATGAATAAACATACGATTTATTTGATGTCTTGATTGCTCTTATTTGGTTTTCAAGGTACAAAAATGGAGCCTAGCGGGATCGAACCGCTGACCTCCTGCGTGCAAGGCAGGCGCTCTCCCAGCTGAGCTAAGGCCCCATGTGAAATATATATAATTGAATGGTGGGCCTGGGAGGACTTGAACCACCGACCTCACGCTTATCAGGCGTGCGCTCTGACCAACTGAGCTACAGGCCCATTCAATATAATGAGAAATTTACTCCCTCAAAACTGAACAAACAAACGAAGTGATGTCTTTCCGTTAATTTAGCTGTGATGCCGTTTGACGGGCATCTATGCTAGATATCCTTAGAAAGGAGGTGATCCAGCCGCACCTTCCGATACGGCTACCTTGTTACGACTTCACCCCAATCATTGGCCCCACCTTCGGCGGCTGGCTCCATAAAGGTTACCCCACCGACTTCGGGTGTTGCCAACTCTCGTGGTGTGACGGGCGGTGTGTACAAGGCCCGGGAACGTATTCACCGTGGCATGCTGATCCACGATTACTAGCGATTCCTGCTTCATGCAGGCGAGTTGCAGCCTGCAATCCGAACTGGGAATGGTTTTATGGGATTTGCTACACCTCGCGGCTTCGCTGCCCTTTGTTCCATCCATTGTAGCACGTGTGTAGCCCAGGTCATAAGGGGCATGATGATTTGACGTCATCCCCACCTTCCTCCGGTTTGTCACCGGCAGTCACCTTAGAGTGCCCAACTAAATGCTGGCAACTAAGGTTAAGGGTTGCGCTCGTTGCGGGACTTAACCCAACATCTCACGACACGAGCTGACGACAACCATGCACCACCTGTCACTCTGTCCCCGAAGGGAACACGCTGTCTCCAGCGCTAGCAGAGGATGTCAAGACCTGGTAAGGTTCTTCGCGTTGCGTCGAATTAAACCACATGCTCCACCGCTTGTGCGGGCCCCCGTCAATTCTTTTGAGTTTCAGCCTTGCGGCCGTACTCCCCAGGCGGAGTGCTTAATGCGTTAACTTCAGCACCAAGGGGCGGAAACCCCCTGACACCTAGCACTCATCGTTTACGGCGTGGACTACCAGGGTATCTAATCCTGTTTGCTACCCACGCTTTCGCACCTCAGCGTCAGTTACAGACCAGAGAGTCGCCTTCGCCACTGGTGTTCCTCCACATCTCTACGCATTTCACCGCTACACGTGGAATTCCACTCTCCTCTTCTGCACTCAAGCCCTCCAGTTTCCAATGACCGCTCACGGTTAAGCCGCAAGATTTCACATCAGACTTAAAGGACCGCCTGCGCGCGCTTTACGCCCAATAATTCCGGACAACGCTTGCCCCCTACGTATTACCGCGGCTGCTGGCACGTAGTTAGCCGGGGCTTTCTGGTCAGGTACCGTCAAGGCGCCGCCCTATTCGAACGGCACTTGTTCTTCCCTGACAACAGAGCTTTACGATCCGAAAACCTTCATCACTCACGCGGCGTTGCTCCGTCAGACTTTCGTCCATTGCGGAAGATTCCCTACTGCTGCCTCCCGTAGGAGTCTGGGCCGTGTCTCAGTCCCAGTGTGGCCGATCACCCTCTCAGGTCGGCTACGCATCGTCGCCTTGGTAGGCTCTTACCCCACCAACTAGCTAATGCGCCGCGGGCCCATCTGTAAGTGATAGCCAAAGGCCATCTTTTATCCTCTCACCATGCGATGAAAGGTGTTATCCGGTATTAGCTCCGGTTTCCCGGAGTTATCCCAGTCTTACAGGCAGGTTGCCCACGTGTTACTCACCCGTCCGCCGCTCGATCCACAGGCGCATGCCCCGAAGGGCAATTGCCTGCTTCACGCGCTCGACTTGCATGTATTAGGCACGCCGCCAGCGTTCGTCCTGAGCCAAGATCAAACTCTCCATAAAAGTTTGGGTGTTCATCGACACCAATCGATGAACGGTCTTAGCTTCTCAAAAAATTGATTCAGGGTTTAAAGTTTAAAACTTCTTACCTCTGACATCTGTTTTACAGACATCTGCTTCGTTGTTTGTTCAGTTTTCAAGGAGCAAATAATATGTCGTTTTTTGACGACGAAATATAATTTATCATGGCTGCGTTTTTTTGTCAATAACTTTTGAAAATAAATTTTATTTCTTTTTTCAAAAGCCACATCAATAACGGCAACAGAAAATACTATACCATATTAAAAAAGCTAAATCAACAGTTTGATTAAAAAAAATGATTGAAATTACTTAGGTATGTATCTTAAGCACTCTTGTTCAGGGGCTACGCGCTTGAATAGTTGGAATAACACACGATATCTTTTCTCCATCGCTTCTTTTATAGTCCTATCAATTCGTTCATCGTTCAAATCGAATAACAGTTCATCAAGTTCACGTTGGAGAACATATGTCATTTCTTTTTGTTCATCTTCATTAATTAATAGACCCAGCATGTTCCATCACCTCTTTGAGAATACGTTATATAATTTCCTTGTTCCTTACACATACATTTACTTCTACCCATTTAATGAGTACTTTATCCATTCTTAAGGAAATTTTTATATCTTATCCCAATAGGAATTCATATTACACCTGTTCTCTTCATAAGTTTTTAATAAGGACAAGCCGAGGGGGGCACAATGAATGGATCACTTTTATACCATCAGGTTAAATAAATGGAAACGGATATCAGTGATTGTTGTTTTTGCATTGTTTGCAGCGCTGTTTATTTGGTTTGAACGTAACGGAACTTTGTCGATCCTGTCTAATCAAACAGCTCAGCCTGCAGCACTTTCAAAAGGGGATTCAGATGAGAATGCCATTGCTTTAACATTTAATATCAGCTGGGGTGAGGAACGGGTGCACGATATTCTCGATCTGCTTGAGAAGCATCAAGTACAGGCGACGTTTTTCATAAGTGGTGAATGGGCAGAGAAACATCCGGATATTTTGGAGTCAATTAGTGATGGCAAGCATGAGATTGGAATGCTTGGGTATCGATATAAAAGTTATCTTGAAATGGAAAAAGAGCAGATTCAAAAGGATTTGCGTCACGCGAAAGAAATCTTCCGGAAGCTTGGATACGAAGACATTACACTCCTCAGACCGCCAAATGGCCAGTTTGATCAAGAAATTCTTGAGTTGACAGATCAGATGGGGTATGACGTTGTCCATTGGAACGTGAACCCAAATGATTGGGAAAATCCAGGCACAGAAAAAATCGTGAATACGGTTATGAAGAACACGAGCAATGGGGACATCATCCTGATGCATGCCTCTGATGCCGTTAAACAGACGTCTGAAGCAATCGATGCCATTCTGCCAGGGTTGAAGAAGAAAGGCTTTCAATTTGTACCTATATCAGAATTGATGAGTCAAGCACATGCAGAGTCAGAAATGATTGAATGAAACGAACCGCTCCATTGCAATGGAGCGGTTCGTTTTACTTTTTATTTGTCTGTTGATTTTTGCCATTCGTTTCAATAGGCTGCCCATGTTCATCTCTTGTCAATTTGTGCAAAACGAGCAATTGGTAGGTGTTGCACGCCAATAAAGGAACGATCATCAGCCATGCATAGTCTGTTCCTTCTGCCCGCAGTGCGGGAACCCATTCTACAGAAGTCATCACGACCATAAGAAACAGCGCTGGTACAAATGCCCGCTGATTCGTTTGCGAGGCCTTAATTTTAGCAATGATCAACCCATAGCCAACAATCGCCGCACTCATTAAGATATACCAATAAAGTGCCACTTCACCCTTAGTTTCCTGGTACGGAAAATAAACAAGATCAAATGCAACGAACGCAATTAGGAGAACCTGTACAGCCGGCCACATGCCTTTAAAGAACCCAAGTCCGAAGCGGTTAATAAACAAATAAGCAAAAAATCCCGTCTGGCTTACCACACTCGATAAAAATCCAAATCCTGTATAAAAAATAACCAACCCGATCAATTCTTTGACATTAACCGGATCTAGATAGGTTGTATAAATACCATCTGTATTGACAAAAAAGCTTGTGATGAGACCTGTTATGCCGCCAATTAATAATGTTTTAAAAAATAAACCAACAAGCTTGCGACTGTTCAATGTATAATCCTCCTGCCGAATATCCTCTATGTAGTCATGCTTCGTTCCATTTTAACACGAACAGCACGTTTTTTCCCGTGATACGTGCATATTCTTCCCGTAAAAACTCATATTAAAAATATGAAGACACGGTACACGCCTGTTTTTATGCGTTTGCCAAGAAAAGGAGGCCATTTGATGATACGCAAAATCATCATGTCGCTGTCTCTCTTATCCATCATCGTTATCTCCGCATGTGGAGGAGAAGGTGAGTCAGCAAAAGAAGCCGATTATGAGACGACGAAAAAAATGGTCGTTGACATATTACAGACAGAAGATGGCAAAAAAGCCCTTAATGAAATTTTATCAGATGAAAAAATGAAACAGCATCTCGTGATGGAATCGGATATGGTTAAAAATGCGATTAACGAATCCATGGCTTCCGAAAAGGGGGCTGAAATGTGGAAGAAGTTGTTCGAGGACCCGGAGTTTGTTAAAAAGTATGCAGAATCCATGTCTAAAGAACAAAAGGAGCTCATGAAAGCCTTAATGCAAGATGCGGAGTTTCAAAAACAAATGCTGGAAATATTAAAGGATCCAAAAATGACCGAGCAATACTTGACTGTGATTAAAAGTCAGGAATTCAGCGCCCATCTAGAGGAAACGATCCAAAAGACACTGGAAACCCCGACATTTCAAGCAAAGATGCAAGATATCTTGCTAAAAGCAGCCGAAAAACAAGCAGCTGGGAAAGAAAGCGGAGGAAAGAAGGAAGAAGAGCAACCTGAAGGCGGTGGAAGTGGTGGAGAAGGTGGAGGTGGAAGCGGTTCAGAAGGCGGATAAGCTAAAAGGAAGGGCTGGGCCCTTCCTTTTATACTTCTTCCGCTTCTTCAATTTTCGCAACAATTTTTGACGCCATTCTGTGGTACTCCTGACCTAATGGATGGTCCTGCTGATAAACAGATGGTGCGAATTCATCTTCATCTTCATAGGGCTGCATGAGCGGAAGATGACCGAGTACTTTTGTGCCGAGAACTTCAGCAAGCTTCTCTCCGCCGCCTTTACCGAAGACGTATTCTTTTTCTCCGGTCTTCTTGCTTTCATAATATGCCATATTTTCAATGACACCGAGTATTTCATGTTCTGTCTTGAGTGCCATCTGCCCTGCACGTGCTGCGACAAATGCTGCAGACGGATGCGGGGTTGTCACAATAACTTCTTTACAGGATGGCAGGAGGTCATGGACGTCCATTGCAATATCTCCTGTTCCTGGTGGCAGGTCGAGAAGTAGGTAGTCCAGATCGCCCCACTCCACTTCCGAAAAGAAGCTATTAATCATTTTGCCGAGCATCGGCCCGCGCCAGATAATCGGTGAATTATCTTCAACAAAGAAACCCATGGAAATGACTTTCACCCCAAAGCGATCAACCGGAATAATCTTCTCTCCGCGAACAGCCGGACGGTATTCGATGCCCATCATATCCGGTACACTGAAACCATAAATGTCCGCGTCAATTATCCCGACACGCTTACCCAGCCGCTTCAACGCCATAGCAAGGTTTACCGTGACAGTGGATTTACCCACACCGCCCTTGCCACTTGCTACTGCTATAAACGTCGGCTGTGAACTGCCGCCAAGTATGGTATCTTTTTTATCATCGCCAGCTGTATCCTGATATTTCTGAATCACTTCATCAGGGAGCTGTTCGAATCTTAAACCAACTGTTGTCGCCCCATTCTTCTTCAAAATCTGGACGATCTCCTGCTGCATCTGCATCTGCTCACCAGTGTTCAGCTTGGAAATGCCCACTTTAACACTCACATGGTTTTTCTCTTCCTTGACGGTAACACTGACAATTCCATCAGTTTCCTCAAGCGTTTTATGTAAAAATGGGTCCTTTACAGGGTTAAGCAGATCTATTACTTCTTCTTTCGTCAACAATCTGATTCACCATCCCTTTCAGCCATCTGTCAAGATCAAACATCGCCAGCTTGACCTTCATGTCCAAGTATAACATAAACACTGTATTTTCTAAGTGATACGAATCATAGGGTGCAAAATAGTCACTGGTCTCGTATACTTGAGTTACGAAGCATGACCCGGGGGACACACTATGAATCAAACCAATCAAATCATGTCAAAAAAGAACATCTTCTTAACCATTATCATTTTTTTGATTTTGCTTTCATCTTTCCGGCTTGGGTGGCTTTTCTATCATCAGCCGATTGACGGACCGAAAGCCGAAAATGGAATAATTGATTTAAGTGATATGAGCTTTACTGACAATCATCTCTACTCCTTAGACGGCCAATGGAGATTTTATCCTAATACCTTCGTCAAACCTAATAAACCTTTGCAATCAGCAAACGGTGTTGACGTACCAGGGGATTGGCGTCAAGTGGTGGACAAACAGGGGGATGAGCCTGCATATGGTTATGGCAGTTACCGGCTGTCTATTCAGTTGCCGGATGATGATCAAACCTTTTATGGCTTGCGTTTCATGAGCATTTCATCTGCTGCCGAAGTATACATTAACGGTGAGTTGGTGGGGCACCAGAACGCTGTGGACACAGAAAAGGGTGCTGGGAACACTGAAAAAGGACCTTTCGTTGTCCCATTCCACTCAAATGCTGATGAAATTGATCTGATCATTCACACATCCAATTTTGAGATTCCTTTTTCCGGCGGGTTAAAAGAGGCAGTAAAAATCGGGACAGAAACGGCTGTTTATCAAGAGATGAATCATTCAACAACCTTACAAATTGCAGTGAGCATTCTTTACCTCATGCATAGTTTATATGCGTTTGCCATATTCCTTCTCGGGAAAGGTAGATTTCAACGGGAACTGCTTTATTACGGAGTCATGCTGATATTGTCAACAATTGCAATCTTAATTGATGATGAAGTCGTTGTTCAATTGCCGCTGCAGCTGGAAACCCAGTACAAGCTGCTTTTGTTGTTATTTAACACCACGTTGTTCACGATGTTATTATTCATTAAGCACTTATTCGGATTAAAAACACGATTCTATTATGTATTGTACTTTTTATATGGCTTATTTTGTCTCGGACAGCTTCTAGTCCCGTTTGAGCATTATACATACCTGATAAATATGATTGCGATTTATTATCTCACAGCCATTACATTTTTATTCTATCAAACCATTAAAGCTGTGCGACGAGGTTTCCCTGACGCTATGCTTATTTTGCTTTTTATTACAAGTTACAGCTCCAATGTTCTTTGGGGAGCGGGCATTAAAGCAGGGGCCATAACAATTCCGTACTACCCATTTGATTTCATTGTCTCCATCTTCGTTATCGCACTGCTTTTATTCCGAAGACATATTCGTGTCATGGATCTGAATAAGCAACAGACCGAAGAACTGAAAGAGACCGATCGCAGAAAAGATGAATTTTTGGCCAACACATCACATGAATTACGAACACCGTTACAGGGGATTGTCAATATTGCCGACTCGGTCCTGGAAGATAAGAAAGCGCAATCGACTCATGATTACCAACAGCTCAATACACTACGTCAGCTCGCCCAACGTATGACATTTAGCTTAAATGACCTATTGGATGCAACACGGCTTAAAGATCAAAGCATCAGATTGAACCCCGTCCGTTTTAATCTAAGTGCACTTGCAACAGCAGTAGTTGATATGACCCGGACGTTCTCACAACATAAGCCGATTACATTTAAGATGAAAATAGATTCCGCGTTTCCAGAGATTTATGCAGATGAGAACCGTGTGATACAAATTATGTTTAACCTGCTCCACAACAGCATTAAGTTTACCAATTCAGGCACGGTTACGATTTCAGCCGATGTCGATGATGAGACATCAATGGCGCTTATCCATGTTACGGATACCGGAATTGGTATACAGCCCAAGCATCTGAAAACCATTTTTCAGCCTTATGAACAAGAACAGAGTACAAACCATGTACAAGAAGGGGTCGGGTTGGGTCTATCCATTTGCCGCCAATTGGTTGAACTTCACGGCGGCTTTATTATGGCAGAGTCACAGCCTGGAAAAAGAACCACCTTTACATTCTCCCTTCCACTCGCTGAAGCAGGAAAAAACGAGAAGGTTGCGATAGCCGAAACAGCCGCTACAAGTAATGAAGGGGCATTTGCGCATAATCCAGATGATACTGAAGGCACACTGGATGAACGGGCTAAAGTGCTGCTGGTGGAAGATGACCCTGTCAATCAGCAAATCCTTCATCAGATTCTGGCCGAAGACTATCAGGTAACCAGTGCCAGCAGCGGTGCCGAAGCTCTTGGCTTTCTTAAAGAAGGCGAATGGGACTTGATCATCTCAGACGTCATGATGCCGGAAATGTCAGGGTATGAATTCACCCGACAGGTACGCAAAACATATACCATTGCAGAATTACCAGTAATTCTGCTCACCGCCCGACAGCAGCAAGAAGACATTGATACGGGCTTTAAAGCGGGCGCAAATGATTACGTCACAAAACCCGTCACAGCTGTAGAGCTTAAAGCACGCGCAGCAGCTCTGACATCGCTGAAATACGCAGTCAAAAGACAACTCAGAACTGAAGCTTCCTGGCTACAAGCCCAGATTCAGCCCCACTTCTTGTTTAACACACTCAACACCATCGCGGCATTAAGTGAAGTGGACCACGACAAGATGATCCAACTTTTAGATGCCTTTAGCGATTATTTACGCAAGAGTGTTGATTTCTTTAACACAGAAGACCTGATCACCATTGATGCAGAAATCGATTTAATGAAGGCTTATTTATATATTGAACAGGCGCGGTTTGAAGACCGTGTGAAAGTGATATGGAAGATTGATGAGCACGGCACCATCCTCATTCCGCCACTCTCAATCCAGCCACTCGTTGAAAATGCCGTCAAACACGGCATCCTGAAACGGCCGGCTGGCGGGACCATTTGGATTAGAGCGCTCGACACAGATGACCATTGGGTCGTCGAAGTAGAAGATGACGGTGTAGGAATGGATGAAGAGAAAGCACAGTCTCTTCTAAAAGAAGGATCGGAAAATGGAAGTTCCGTCGCCCTCGCCAACACAAACAAACGACTCAAACAACAATTCGGAAACGGTCTGATCATCCAAAGCCAAAAAGAAAAAGGCACTAAAATGCGCTTCATAATTCCGAAATGATATAAAAAGGGCCGGGCCTCCTGGAATTAAAGTTCTGGGGCCCGGCCTTTTCTTTTTTTATGCTTCTCTACGTTTTCTGTATGCCATCAAAGTTATTCCGCTTGCAGCAAGCAGAAGCCCGATGATTAGCAGGTTAAACATGTTCGTTGCCGTTTTTGGCAATGTGTTATCCGGTTGATTCGGATCATTTGGATCGCTTGGGTCAGTTGGGCTGCCTGGGTCGCCAGGATCATTTGGATCCTCAGGGTCCTGAGGGTCTTTTGGATCTTCTGGTTCAGGCGGTGTCACGTCTAGTGTATTCGTAATTTCAAATCCACCGTCTACTTCTTCAGTCATTGAAGTATAACCTTTGACCTCATGCTCCTGGACTGAGTACACATATGCGCCACCCTGGTCATCGTACTGATCCAGTTCTGTAAATGTGTGCGTCCAATCCATATCAGATGTGATATCAACCGTCTTAATCACTTCACCATTTTGCAACAAGTCAACAGTAATGGCATCTGGCCGATCTTCTGAAGTATCACCTTTCCAAGTCTTAGACACTTCAAGATCCGTTAAGCCTACCCGAGTGTTTGTGATATCGAAGCCGTTGATGGTTGTTTTGTAACCATCAACTGGTTTTTCTTCAACTGTGTACTCGTATTCCACACCTTGCTCGTCAAACTTTTCGAGGTCGGTAAAGCTGTATGCCCAGTCATCTTCTGCTGTCACTTCTTTAGTACTGATTTTTTCACCGTTCTGCAGCAAATTGACGGTAATAGTATCAGGGCGAACTTCAGAGGTATCATCCAACCACGTTTTTTCACCCATCACTTCAGTTTCGCCGACGCGGAGGTTTACGATGTTGTAACCACCAATAGTGGTATCGTAACCTTCTACAGCATTCTCTGTTATTGTGTATTCTATTTCCTCACCAGCTTCGTATTTCGATAAGTTGGTAAAGGTATACTTCCAGTTATCTGTTTTAGTTACAACAACTGTGTCGACAATTTTACTGTTTGCCAAGAGATTTACAGTGATAGCCTTTGAACGAGTACCGTCCTGGTTATCATCATCCTTCCACGTTTTTGTTACAGGAACTTCTGTCTTTTCAGGTGTATAACTGTTGGTAATCATGATGTTTCCATGATTCTTATCATTAATTGTTACAGTATACGCCTCTGGAACATCCAGTTCTTCCACTGAGTAGTCAATTTCTTCGCCATCAGCATATTGGTCCAGTTCGCTCCAGGTATGCGTCCAATTTTCTGCTTTTGATAAGGTAACCGCTTCTCCAACTGGTTCACCATCAGCTGTTAATTGAACATCAATACTTTCCGGACGCTTTCCATCCTGGTTCTCTTCATCATTCCAGCCTTTTGTAACTGTAACACTTGTTTTTTCAGGGGTATAAGCGTTTTTAACTACAAATCCATTTTCCGCTTCCGGGTTCTCTTCAATGGTTGTAGAGTAATCTGAAACAAAGTCTTCTGTTACCCGGTAGTTGATTTCCTTACCCTTCTCGTACTTCGGTATATCCGTGAAAGTGTATTCCCATTCATTGCCTTCTTGTTCTTGAACGACTGCGGATTTGACAATTTCTCCACGATCATTCAGTAAATTAAGTTTGATGTGTGCAGGACGTTCTCCGTCTTGGTCATCAGCATCATCCCATATTTTTATAACAGGAACTTCTGTCCTTTCAGGTATATAGCTATTGGTAATGATTATGTTTCCATGATTCTTATCATTAACGGTGACAGTGTACTTTTCTGGAACATCCAGTTCTTTCACTGAATAATCAATCTCTTTCCCATCAGCATACAGGTCCAGTCCGTTCCAAGTATGCGACCACTTATCTTTTTTAGACAAGGTAACCGTTTCTCCAACTGGCTCACCATCCGCTGTTAATTGAACCTCGATGCTTTCTGGACGCTTGCCATCCTGGTTCCTCTCATCATTCCAGTCTTTTGTAACTGTAGCACTTGTTTCAGCAGGTGTATGTGTGTTTGTCACAACATAGCCATTCTCTGATTCTGGGTCTACTTCAATTGATGAACTGTATTCTGGAACATTGTTCTCAGTAACTGTGTACTTAATTTTATCACCGTTCTCATTTACAGGCAGATCTGTAAACGTATGCTTCCACCCCTTCTCTGCATTTAACACAGTTGTTCTTTCAACTTCGCCGTCAGCCAGTAAATTAACTGTTACATTATCTGGACGAACGCCGTCTTGATTACTGTTGTCATCCCAAGATTTTGCTACTGATATTTCTGTTGTTTCTGGTTCATAAGCGTTGGTAATGACTAAGTTTCCATGGTCTTTATTATCAAGACTCACTTCATACTCTTCGGAAACTCCCTTTTCTTCAACTGTGTACTCGATTGGTTCTCCATCCGATTTCAGGTCAAGCCCTTTCCACGTGTATGTCCAGCTATCTGTGGCGGAAACTTCTACCGGATCACCATGCGGGTTCCCATCTGCCAGCAATTGCACTGTAACTGTTTTTGGACGATTGCCATCTTGATTCTCTCCGTCCTTCCAGACTTTCGTGACAGTTGCAGTTGTTTTTTCAGGAGTATAGGAATTTGTTATGACACTGCTTAAACCTTCCTCTGTATTGGTCGTTACAATGTCTGTTGAATAATGCCCAACAGAATCCTCTGTTACACTGTAATCAATTTCCACCCCATCAGCAAACTTCGGCAAATCCGCGAATGTATGCTGCCATCCGTTATCTTTATTTAATTTTACTTCTCTCACAACTTCACTGCCATTCAGCAGGTTAACTGTGACGTTGTTCGGACGAAAGCCATCCTGATCCTCTGCATCGTCCCATTTTTTGGAAACTAAAACATCTATCGTTTTCGGTTCATAAGTGTTTGTAATGGTTATGTTACTATCGTCAGCCTTATCAATTTGAGACTTATATCCTTCAGGTACGTCGACTTCTTCGACAGTGTAGTTAATTTTATCTCCATTAGACTGATATTCATCTAAATTTTTCCACTCATGGGTCCAATCGTTCTTTTCCGAGAGTTCCTCACTAACTCCTATCGGTTCATTATCCGCCAACAACTGAACATCTACAGAATCTGGGCGGGCACCATCCTGATCATGGGCATCTTCCCATTCTTTTGTAACGGAAATGTCTGTTTTCTCTACAGTGTTTGTAAACTCCATCTCATAAACGTTTTCTTCAGAACCATATGGGTCGGTTACATCAATTTCTTGTTCAGTTCCATCGATGATGTAGCCGGTCGGTGCCTCTACTTCTTTTACATAATAGGTTCTAAGCGGCAAATTACCAATTAGAAGTTGTCCGTTCTCATCAGTTTGATACTGATCACCAAATTGTACACGCTCACCGTTTAAATTATAATATAACTCAAACGTGGCAGGGTTGTTGGCAATGGGATCTCCTGTTTCAGAGTCAACTTTAGTAATCTGCAAAGCTCCGCGATTTTCATTAAACTCTCCCTCTACCCAACTGAACTGCTCGGCAGTGAGTTCTTCCGAAGTGATCGTTTCGGTCTCAATGTTTTCACCGTTTAAAGAAATTTTATTGTTCACTGTATCTCCATCTTCGGCAGTGACGACTGTTGTGTAGTTAAGAGTTAATGCTTGATCTAAGGTTTCCTTGAGTTCAATGGTAAGAACGGTTTCCCCTGCTTCTGTTGTTGTTTTTGTTAGAGTGTAATCTGTTCCCTCACTTAATGATTTCCCATCTTTAGTTGAAACTTCGAGTGTGCCTTCGACATATTCCAGTCCAGCACTAATCGTATCTATTATTTCTGGATTTTCGATTACAGACAAGCTGTCGTTTACATTGACTTCCCAATCGATTTCATCACCAATGTAGACATCAGAACCTTCTTGGCCAATTGCTGATTTATCCAGAAAATGGTCATATTCTTTATAATCTACTGTTCCAGAATACGGGTATTCATCACTTCCAACTTTAACGGTTGCTTTGTTGGTATATCTTTCCTGAGAAATATCAGGTACGGTTGTTAAGAATTCCACAACGTAACGCTTTTCTACTGTTTCATCAAACGTCAATGTAAATTCATCGCCAGTTACATTTACAGTATATTTGGATGAATCTAATACATCATCTTCATTGATCGTTGTTTTACCACCGGAATCTACATCGTACGTTGAAACTTTGATGCTGTCCTCATCAATTTCACCTTTATAGTCCAGTGTGTCTGTAATTTCTACGTTATCACCAAGGTTTTGTTTTTGGTAGTTTGTATATAGTTGCCAGGCTATTTTTCTTTCTGAACCGCTTTGCCAGCCGTCTTCTAAATTGCCATCACTATCTACATTAACGAGCTTTCCTTCTTTTTTACCGCTGTTCCAAGAATCTTCTCTGACTATAGTATCGGCTTCTCTATCCTCATTAAATCCATTACCATTTTCCGTTGTTCCTTGATAGTTTGCTTTGTTTACATAAACCTGTTCATTTCCCTCTGTATTCACGTGTGGGTCCAAAGTATTACCACCGACTTCAAACTCAGGATCATAGGAAGTTGTATAATCGACGGTTAAATATCCTTTATCCAACGATGAGAAGTCACCTATAAGTTTGATGGTGAACCCTTTTTGATAGCCTTCACCTATTGGCTCTAAAGTATAATCTGTTCCTTTCACTAAAGATTTATCTTGATTGGAATGATTAACCTCTACAGAGTCATCGTCTAGAATCATTCCCTGATTTGGGAAAGTATCCGTAATTTCAAGGTCAGTTATCGCTTCTCTTTTTGGATCTACTTTAAGAGACCAATCCATGGTCTTTTTATTATAATCGATACCTTCAAAGTTTTTATCGAAACTATTTCCTGGTGGAGTAATTTCGTGACCTGTATCATGATCACCCTCACCGATGCCATCTCCACCTATTGAAACGGTGTTCTTAAAATTATCTACATCAAATTTTTCAATATCTGTTGTGTACTCTATTGTCAGATGCTTTGTTCCAACATCACTAAGATTGATAGTAACTTCTTTTTGATCGATGTCTATACTCTCTGCAGGAAAATCATTTCCGTCTTCATCGGTGATTTCAATATCATCTTCTGCGAGGCTCAAACCATCTGGAATAGTATCTGTAATTGTAAGATCACCAAATGGATGCTTTGCCTTGTTGACATCGATTGTCCAGCTCAATGTTTTATTATCATAGTCGACATTGGATTTACCCGCTTTTTCTAAAAGGGGTTCCCTGTCAAAGTCCACTGTGGCACCATCGTCACCAAGTTCATCTTTTCCATCTTTTAATGTCGTGGTGTTTGTAAAGCTATTTGTTTTCTGGTAATTACCTTCGTTAACGGCTGTGTAATCAATGTCTGTACTAAATTTGATTTCATAATGTTCATTTGCAGCTGTTTCTCCAAGTTCGATTGGGAAGTTAGCCGGGCCAATTTCTATTACTTCAGATTGAGAACCATCAACATATTTATTAACTTTCAATGTCTCTTTGACGAGTGTTAACGCATCTGGTAGCTCATCTTCAATAATAACATTGTTAATATCTGTTCCATTCTCATTGGCAACAATGGTCCAATCAATTTGACCTGTTTCATCGTTATATTTACCAGATTTTTCAATTGGGTTACTTGTTGTTAGTCCATCTACAGTAGCTGATGCAGGTAGGTCCTTAATGCCATTGTAGAATGAAGCATCATTTGTGAATTCTGTTTTATCTTTATCAGTAATAGGGGTAGTATATTCCACACGGTAACCCTTGAACGGCTTCAACTCATCAAATTTTATACCATCTGTGATATTACCAGAATAGGTATTTACTTCATCTCCTACTACTTTGTTACCATCCAAATCAGTTGATAATGATTTTACAACAAGATTTTCCGGTAAACCCAGGCCATCTGGTAAAGAATCATTCAATGTAGCGTCAGTAACTGTTTCTTCGCTATTATTGATGACATCAACGGTCCATGTAATCTCACTTGCATTGTGTTTTTGATCCGGATGTCCTTCTTTCGTAATGCTACTGGCAGTTTTATTAGGTTTTGCCACAACGTTTAATGTTGTTTCCTCTGAATCATTAAAATCAATGACCTGTTCGATATCTTCTTCAAACTTTTGTAAATTGAAGTCTAAATTTAACCCGACTTTTCCGTTGGATACATCACCATCTTCAATTTTATCATTGAATACAAACTTCAATTCACCATCTTGAATACTATAAGTACCAACAGTGATACCACTTGTAACTATATTCTTTTCAGGTGTGGAGACTTGTTCAAACACATCTGGCAACTGCATTGAAGCGGTATCCCCGCTTTTAACATCAAGTCCCTCGGTATCCCACTTAAACTCAATTTCCACTTTTGTTCCATCACCAATGTCGATAATGGACCCATCTGCAATCTCCTCGCCGTCATACGTCAAGCTTTTGAACGTAAATATATTTTCTTGTATTTCTGCAAAAGTACCTATCGTTCTCTCTTTGTCTTTTTTAGCTTCTGAGTCATTTTTAGACTTTTTTTCCTCAGTAGGCTTTTGTTCTTTCTCCCCTTTTTCCTGGTTTTTATCTATGTTTATTTGGTTGCTTTCCTCCCGCTTATCAGAGGAAGAGCTATCAGCTTCGGATTGATCGTCATTTGATTGTCCCTCATCTTCGGAAGCTTCTTTTTTGGATACACTTGTTTCATCCTCAGTTTTGTCATCTGAAGTACCCGACTTCTCGTTTGGATCCTGTTCGGATTCTTGTGCCTGCCTCATAGGAACATGATCAATTACAATCTCCCCTGAAGCATGCTCGTATTCTTCATGAATATCGTTAAGTAATACAGTTAGAACCCCCTCGACAGAAAGTTCATATGAACCGAGCGTATTATCTTCATAGATAACATCGCCCTGCTGTTTTCCCTCAATCTGCAATTGCTCCGGAAGGGAAAGCGTATATGTATCTTTCACATCCTCAATCGCTATGTTTTCCAGTGTCCAGGCTATGTGTACATTTACAGTTTCAGGCGACTGTTCGTCGCTGACTGGATTGTTCTCACTATCCGTCAGCTGGACATCGGTGAAAATACTGTCTCCAGAACTTCCCTTCGCTCCTTCTGCAAAGACAAGTCCGCCCGAAATAGATTGAAACAAGAGCATGAAAATGAATAATATGCTTAATCTCTTGTTCATGTGTTGGTCCCCCTTTTTCATAGTATGCTAGCAAATAACATACCAAGGGCTTCTGTACAGTTTCTCAACAATGAATCACTATTTCATAGAGTAGCATCTTTTTATTAGGCATATAGTCCTAATTCCTTGACGGATTCCTGCAAAAAAAACCTGATAAAACTTTTCAGCTTCATCAGGGTCAATTAGATTCATAAGTATTTTTCCATTGCTCATACCAATCGACGATATCAGGATCCATTGGAATATCCACTTTTTTCAATGCGTGTTTTAATGTGTTGAATTGATGTGTCACGAGTCCTCTATACCCGTGCAGGGCATAGAGCTTCATGAGGGCAAGTGCAGCATGTTCTTCTTCTGGTGATGTGCTGCAAATCTGGATATACCATTCCTGTGCCTTTTCCAGATCATCATGATGCTGATAAAAGTCAGCCAGTTTATACGCATGTTGGAGCCACAGGTGTTCGAGTCGGAACCGTTCATTGTCTGTCCATATGTAGTCATAGTGAGCGAGGTAAGGGGCTGTATACATATCCATAACAGCCTCATGATCGGCAATGGTATCCACTGCAACTGGGGGCATGGTTCGCACTTGTTTCTCCCATTGCCAAGTATCAAGCGCAATATTGTCTGTGTAGAGCACATAGCCTTCTTGTCTGTTTTTGACTGTCAAATAATTTTTGTAAGGGGAGAGGGTTTTTCTGATATGATAAATGGCTGTATATAGGTGAGCATAAGCTTTATCTAGATCATATTCAGTCCAGATCACATCAACCAATGTGGATTTATGAATGGTTTCCCCGGTTCTGAGCAAGAGGTAAAGAAAGAGTTCCTCAGCTTTTTTCGTTCGCCACTGAAGTCTTATGTGCTGGTCAGAACGAGCGAAATCAAGTTCCCCGAACACACTGATTTGCAGCGTATCATGATCGGATGAAACACCATCAGGCTTAGAATTTTCAATCCGTTCAATCGTCTTCTTTAAACGTTCGAGTTGAACGGGTTTCATGACGTAATCAAGGGCATTCAGTTCAAATGCCTGAACAGCATATTCGTTAAAAGCCGTCACAAACACAACATCAATACCAGGATTGACTTCGGTTATGCGTTCAGCAAGCTCCAACCCATTCATTCCTGGCATTTCTATGTCTAAAAAAACGAGATCAACGGACTCTATAATGGATGCGTGCCTATTAAGATCCAAATATGTAAATGTAGCCACGATCTCAATATTGCTGACTTTACCTATCATTCGCTCCAAATACTGAAGTGCTAAGTATTCATCATCCACTAGAATGGCTCTCATAGCATTCACCTCACTTCCATTTTACCAAATAATACCATCAAAATGCTAAAAATAAAGAGCCCTCAATTAAAAGAGCTCATTCTTCAGGTTCTTCTGTCACATATCTCAGCACACCCTGATAAATACTTGCGGCCATCTTTTGCTGATAGCCTGCCTGCACAAGCTGCTCCCGCTCTTGGTCATTGGAGAGAAACCCAATTTCCACAAGCGAACCTGGTACTTCAGCGTGCTTCAATAAATAAAGTGTGTTCACAGCAAGCGGTTCCCTGGTGGTATTTTCAAGGTTGCGAATGATTTCGGATTGAACCATCGATGCCAGGTGTTTGCTTTTCTTATGTGTGGGATGGTAAAACGTCTGGGCGCCGCTCCATTTCGGTGATGGTATGGCATTCAGATGAATGGTCAGGAAAAAATCCGCGTCTTTTTCTTCTATAAATGCCAGCCGTTTTCTAATGTCTTCTGATTTACGCTTGGACAAGCCTTTTGTGTCACCAGCTGCCAGGTCGGTATCTGTTTCCCTTGTTAAATACACGATCGCACCGGCCTGCTGCAAATAATCCCTGAGCTTCTTGGCCACATTCAAGGCAATATCTTTCTCTTGAACATCGCCTTTGCCCACCGCTCCGCCGTCTGGTCCTCCATGTCCGGGATCGATCACAATGGTCTGTCCTGTCAAAGGCAGTGACCATGTTCTGAACACGTCATCCGTCTGTGGGAGTGGCCGGGTGATTAAAACCGCGAGTAATACCGCGCCGGCCAGCCAAATAGCTATATGTTTGATTCGATTCATATGCCTCGCCCCTTATACAAGTCGCTTGTAAATCATATGGGACAAGGCATCTGTTTATGACTTTGAGTGAGAGATGTTTAGAAAAAATCAGCCAGATAGGGCTGTTGTCTCGGGATCAGTTCTTCCAGCGCTTCAATTGGATTCGCATCCGCCTCCAACAATCCGGCCGCACTCAGTTCACCCGGACGTTTGAATCCAAGCAACATCATCGTCAGCTGTTGTATGGTACACGTAATGCCCATTTCTTTCGTAGGCGCTGACACAGCCGTCACTTTAACATGATCGCCATTCGGGTTCAATTGAAAGGTCCCGCCGTTTTCCGGCAGAAAATCGTCCTGTACGTTCAGGGTCACGTTTTTTGTGGCTGGAGCAAACGGATAATCCTTCAAGAAGTTATGCACGTCAACAATCCGTGCCATGAAATAAGGATTGATCTTTTGTTCAAAACGCGGGTCTTCAGCATGCAACACAATTGGGTCATTTTCCGGAACGGTCATCTTCACCTTTTCCGCCATGGAATCATGCTGACTGATGAAATGGTAAAGCAGTTTCCGTGCATTGTTATTGGTAAAAGCGATGTCCCTGACTGTAAATGTCTCTTTTTTCACCGTATAAATGACATAGCCAATCGCTCGATCTGCTTCATCATACGCCACAGCAATATGCTGGTTATCCTTTAAAATGCGCTCCCGCCACCAGCGTTCATCCCGTTTTAACATACCGGTATACTGTTTGGCATAGGTGTTGTAGACATCCTCAAGCGTACGTATATCATCCTGCTGAATGCGACGGATGTATCCCGACCCACCCCACTGTTTTTTGAACGTTGTTATCGGAATGTCACATTCCACATCACTAAAGACAAGTTCCCAGCCGTATCGCCGGTAAAATCCAAATGAAAATGGGAAAAGGAAAGAAATTGTCTGTCCATGCTGACGCATATGGTCAAGGGCTGTTTTCAGCAATTGTTTCACAAGCCCATTGCGCCGGTATTCAGGCCATGTCGCCACAGAACTGACACCACCCATATCGAACGCTTTTCCATGTATGTATACCGAAAGCGGCAAAAGGTGTGTTTTCGCAGCCAACTCACCAGCTGCAAACATCCCCCAGATCACATGCCGCTCGGCTTCTTTTACTTTTTTCTCAAGTTCTTCCTTCGATAATTCATATTGAAAGGCGAATTGTGATAACGGAAAAATCATGTCCTGATCACGTTGCGCCTCAAGCATCCTAATTTCTGTCTTCACACTGCATCCCTCCTGGTAAAACTATAACATAGAGAGATTAGTGGCGCCTTAATCAACCATGCGTTTTTTATAGACAACAACTGTCAGGATACAACTCAGAACGACCCAGGCAAGGATCACGCCCATATGTCCCATAACCGCACCCACCCCTGCTTGTTGCTCTACTTTTTCAGCCAACTCGAGAAGCTGGAAATTCGGTAAAATGTTTAACACTTTAAGGATGGAATACTGATCCATAAACCCTTTGGCAAGTGTACCAATCGAGAACACAAAGAAAATCGGCATCACCAGAACGGAGGCATCCATAACAGACTTGGCATACAATCCGAGGAGCGTCCCCAAACAGATATAGAAAATGCAAGATAGTGCGAGTGCTGCAGTAACAATTCCGATATTACCCGGTACGTATTCAACAAAGAAAAGACTCACGAAAATAATGATTGCTGTAGCGATAAAAGAAAGCAAGCTTTTGCCAAGCAGGACCTCTGCTATACTTGCGGGTGACAGCATCAGGCCCCGCAATGTATTTTTATCCTTTTCCTCAGCAATCAGACAGCTTTGGAGGAATGAGGCGACCATTACAAATCCAACGTTAATCAGCATGTAAATAGTTCCCAGCCCATCAATGCCCATACGGCCATAAAAGGCTGAAAGGACAGGCATCAATATTAATACTGAAAACACAGCCATATTCCGTGACACATCTTTATAATCCTTGACCAAAATAGCACTCATACGTTTCCATGAAAAACTCATATCAGATTCCTCCCTGTCACATCTACAAAAATATCACCGATCGTCGCCTCGTTGGAACGAATGTTCATAACTTGGTTGCTGTTCATATAATCATATAGTCTGTCCGCTCCATCTGATCCGGTTGGAAGGATGACTTGTTCATCGTTGACCAGTGTGACGGTAATGGTCCCATCTGCATAACGTCTTTTTAAATTCTCTGGTGTGTCCATAAGTTGGATTGTACCCTCGTTTAAAAATGCAATACGATCACACAATGTGTCTGCTTCATACATGTCGTGAGTTGTCAGCATGATGGTCGTGCCTTTTGCATTAAGTGCCCGCAAACCCTTATAGATGTACTGTGTATTGACCGGATCCAGTGCTGAAGTTGGTTCATCCAGAAATAATAACTCAGGTTCGTGAAGCAGTGCACGTGCGATTAAAATCCGCTGTTTCATTCCGCGCGATAATGTTTCTGCACGCTTCTTATCAATACCTGTTAAATTAACGGTTTCCAACACAGCGTTAATTCTTGTATATGAAACATCATACAGATCACAATACAGTTTCAAATTATCATAGACCGTCAATCGATCATACAAGCCGCTATTATCAGTTACGACACCAAAGCGTTTTTGGAGAACTGGCTGTCTCAACTTGGTGTGCGGGACACCAAACACTTTTGCCGTTCCGCGTGTTGGCTCAAGTTGTCCGGTTAATATTTTAATGGTCGTTGTTTTACCAGACCCGCTTGGTCCAAGCAGACCGAAAATTTCACCCTGTTCGATTCTCAAATCCACGCTTTGGAGCGCTGATTGTTTTAAAAATGTTTTTGCAAGCCCCTCTGTCTCAATTGTATATCTCATGTTCTTCCCCCCGGTTCTTTGTCAGAGCACTTGTTGTGCCTGCATCTATAGAATACCCGGGAATGAAGATAGTCGCATTAAAATCCAGGTGAAAAGCGCCATTAAACCGATGAATGGCTTCTTTTTAAGGATGAACAGATTTACTCTGGCTGGTTATGTCATGTTTTTCTTTATGTAGCGAGCCATTATTTCCGGGGAAATAATGGCGATTTCGACAGCATTAGATTCCGAGCAGTTCCTTCAACTCTGCCATCTTGGATTTTGATAATGGAATTGTCGTTTTCTGCTTATTTTCGAGAATGAGGCTGTAACTGTTCCGTGTCCATGTCATCACTTCCCGAACTTTTTGCAGGTTCACGAGGTAGGAGCGATGGCAGCGGAAAAAGCCAAACGGAAACAAACGCTGCTCCAGTTGTTGCAACGTAAATGTGCAAGGAAAGGCTTCCTCTTTTACGTGCAAGAATGATTGCCCGTCCTGGCTCTCGATATAATCAATTTCCAGTGGGTGGAACAATACGATTTTCTCATTGACCTTAGAGGGTATTTTTTCCAACTTAACAGGGTTGGCTGCCACTTTCTCTTTTGCATCTTCACTTGCTTGCAGATTAGCGTCTGCTCCAACCTCTATTGTTCGGAGACCTGTATCATCAAGAATATAGGCCACGTCGGCTGTCTCAATCGCGCTTTCCATGCGCCCAGTTATAACCAGCACAGCTTTTTCTTCACTGCGAAGATGGTTCAGGAATGATAAGTAAACACGCTTCGACTCGAGATCGAGATTCTGATCAGGTTCCTCCATCACAAATACATCAGGGCCTGTATAGCGAGACACGCCATCTGTACCCGCTTCTGTTCAGAAAATGACAGCTGGTGAATTTTCCTGTTTTTAATAGGCTCGAGCTGCATCATATGAACGATTGATTCTATCAATTGATCTGAAGCATATAATCTCTTCGTGAACGTGAGCATTTCATTGACTTTAAGCCGTTCATATAATCCATCTTGCAAAAGAAGAAAACCAATATCTGACTGCAGTGTAAAGTTACCATAGGACAGATTTGTATCACCGGTAAGAATACCAACCAACGTTTCACGAACATTTACATTGGTATACACTGAGATCACTTGTCCATTAGGTATGGCCATATTCAAGTCTGAAAACACGATCGTATCCTGTATATGCTTCTCAGCATCCGAAAACATTAATCCCATAGAGACATACCTCTTCTCTTCAATAGCCTATGTAAATATTATAGCAAAAATCCAGTTGCAAGATTCTTCGTTTGACCCAAGGATTTTAACAATCCCCCTATATTTTCTATATATTGCATGTGCTTAAAATATCCGTTTAAAGTAAAATCCCCCAACCACATGTGGTTGAGGGATTTGCAAGTGTTGATTGATTAACGTTTTGAGAACTGGGAACTTTAAGAATGTGTTTCTACCCTTTTTCACCCCCAGAGTTTTATGCTTAGTAACCTTCACGTATTAAGGAATAAAATGTATTGGAGTACCTTGTAAAGGTATACGTGCAACTCAGTGAGAGATTGTTTCAGCTTGGTCTGTATGTTTAGAATTATAATTGCCCAAAACGTTTTGGAGCTCTATCTAAAAATATAAGTATGAAATACTCGAAGAAGTTAATTTGTGTAAGTATATTCCCATACTGACCGAAAAAAGAGTAAATGTCTTACATGAACTTTATTAAAGCGTAAAGCTTTTATTAATAAACTTACTGTTTTTCTTCTACAGGCTGATTAGGCGCTGGTGAATTGTGATTTTGAATAACAACTTGCTGTGGCGATGCATCTTTAGAAGTGGCCCATACTAATGAAATAACCCAAGCTATAAGAGACCACCCTAAAAACAAATTCAAAAGAAAAATCGCTAAGGCGTTATCCTTCTTTCTAACAAACCCAATAATTGCCGGGGTAAAGTAAATCGCCCCTACTACCGCAATAACTATAAAATAATCAAACTTCCTAGTAAATCCCCCATTCTATCACCTCCGTATAAAATAGCTAATAGGCATTATTTTACTTAATATGTAAATATTACCTAATATGTAAATAATAACATGAATAGGTCGAAGTGTCTAGGTCTATATGCTTATTTTGATTCCGAGCAAGAAAGCAAACAATCTGTATAACTTTTCATGCTTCTGCTTTGCATATGACAACATGCGTGGTGATTGTTTTTGTTGATGTATAATTAATCAAAAACGTAAGCGTCAAATAGAATACACATTTTAAATACGGAGCATCGATGAGATAATCTTTTTAGATCATTACTCTGGAGGTTATGCGATGACTCTGAAAGATAAAAGAATAGAATGGAAGCAACGATATGACGCTTGGCAAGAAAGCGAGCTGAGTGTCGCTGAATGGTGCCGGACACATGATGTCAAAAAACATCAAATGTATTATTGGGTTCGTCAATTCGAAAATGATGAAGATCCTCAGGTTAATGAATTAGGCCCAACGCAATGGCTTACTGTCCAAATGGACAGTGATCAGGTTTCGAGACCAGCTCCTATCTATATTCACTTTGATGCCATTTCAGTTGAAGTCCGTCCAGGTGCAGATACCGATCTCCTTACGGATGTCGTGCACATTTTGCAGAATCGATGTTAACAAATGCTCACTTCGAACAAGTTTACTTGGCTCGAGGCGCCACGGATCTCCGAAAATCGATCGACGGGCTAGCCGTTATTGTCAAAGAGTGTTTTGACCTTGATCCATTTTCGCCGTGTTTATTTGTTTTCTGTAATCGAAAGCGCGACAAGCTGAAAATTCTCCAGTGGGAGCACAATGGATTTTGGCTTCATTATCGGCGTCTGGAAAGAGGAACGTTTCACTGGCCATCCGCAAATGAGACGGAACCGATGGGCATCAGTCAACGCCAGTTGCGCTGGCTGCTTGATGGTTTGCCACTTAACCAGAAACAGGCGCACCGAGAGGTGACAGCCCGCACCACCCTTTAGAAAAGTGAAATATATAAATATAAGAATTCGACTAGGCAAGTCGAGTTCTTTTTCGTATACTAGTTTTATGAAAAACACAGCGCATACACCCAAGGACACAATTGAATATTATCAAGCGCAAAATGAGAAACTTGAAATGGAAAAAGAGGCGCTGGAAGCTAAACTGAAATGGTATGAAGAGCAATTTCGTCTGAGCCAGCAACGCAGATTTGGATCCTCCAGTGAAAAAACCGACTCTGATCAGCTCTCCCTTTTCAATGAAGCTGAAGACACCGCTGATCCGGCTATTGAAGAACCCACTGTTGAGACAGTTACATATAAACGAAAGAAACAGTCTGGTCACCGTGAACAAAAGCTTGAAAACCTGCCTACGGAAACGATTGAATATCGCTTATCCGACGAGGAACAGGTCTGTTCGTGCTGCGGCGGAGATCTGCATGATATGAGCACGGAAGTGCGTAAAGAACTTAAGGTCATTCCAGCCCAAGTAAAAGTCGTGGAACATGTACAGCATGTCTATAGCTGTCGTCATTGTGAGCGTCATGAGATCGAAACGCCCATCGTGGCAGCCAAAATGCCAAAGCCCGTCTTCCCGGGCAGTTTGGCTTCGCCATCTGCGATGGCCTATACCATGACCCAGAAATATGTGGAAAGCATGCCTTTATATCGGCAAGAGAAGCATTTGGAACGCTTTGGCGTTTCCATTTCACGACAAACCTTGTCAAATTGGGTTTTATACGGTGCTGATACGTGGCTACGTCTTATATATAATGAGATGCACGACCAGCTTGTGAAGCATAATATTTTACATGCGGATGAGACGCCTTTGCAGGTCCTTTCTGAACCTGATCGGCCAGCTAAGTCAACATCTTACATGTGGTTGTATCGTACAGGACGGGAAAGCAAACCCATCGTGCTCTACGACTATCAACAAACGCGTGCCAGTAAACATCCACAGCGATTCCTGGCTGATTTTCAGGGATATTTACATGTGGATGGATATGCCGGTTACAACAGCATTTCCAATGTGACACCGGTAGGATGTTGGGCCCATGCCCGTCGTAATTTCACAGAAGCATTAAAAGCGTTGCCCGCATCTGCGGAAAAGACATCTGTGAAAGCGAAAGAAGGCTTAGCCTTTTGTAATAAGCTTTTTGATATTGAGCGCGATTTAAAGGACGTAAGTCCACAAGAACGCTATGAACAGCGTCTGGAACGCAGCCAACCCGTGTTGGAGGCTTTTTCAGCATGGCTTCGTGAGCAAACACCACGCGTATTGCCGAAAAGTGCACTTGGCAAAGCCATTAAATACTGCCGCAATCAATGGGAACGGTTAGAGGGCTTTCTAAAGGATGGACGTTTGGAGATTGATAATAACCGCGCTGAACGATCCATCAAGCCTTTTGTCCTTGGCCGGAAAAACTGGCTGTTTAGTAATACAAGAAAAGGTGCGGAATCCAGCGCAATCATATATAGTGTTGTGGAATCAGCTAAGGAAAACGGGTTGAATCCGTTTAATTATCTCAGCTATCTTTTCGAGGCACTTCCCAACATGGATCCGACGGATCAAGACCAACTGGCTCAATTTTTGCCATGGTCGACAACACTCCCTGAGGCGTGTCGCGTTCCAAATAAATCTAAATAAAGCATACATGAAATCCCCATCTGATTACAGGTGGGGATTATTTGACGCTTACATCAAAAACCTCCTCTCACTATAAAAGCAAAGTGAGAGAAGGCTTTTTCAAATATATATTAGATTATGATTTTGAGAGTTGAAGCAGACAGTAAAATCCCCCAACCACCAGTGGTTGAGGGATTTGCAAATGTTGATTTGATTAACGTTTTGAGAACTGTGGTGCACGACGAGCCTTTTTAAGACCGTATTTCTTACGCTCAACCATACGCGGGTCACGTGTAAGGAATCCTTCACGCTTAAGCGCTGTACGGTATTCAGGGTCTGCTTCAAGAAGTGCGCGGGCGATTCCGTGACGGATTGCGCCAGCTTGTCCTGTGAAGCCGCCTCCGTGAACATTTACGAGTACATCGTATGTGCCTTCTGTTTCTGTAGCCTGTAGTGGCTGATTCAGAATAAGCAACTGTGTATCATATGGGAAATAGTCTTTTGCATCGCGTTTGTTAATCACGATACGTCCGGTTCCTGGAACAAGACGCACACGTGCAGTTGATCTTTTACGACGGCCTGTGCCATAGTATTGAACTTGTGCCATTAGTTGACCTCCTTCTTAATTACCCGCGAAGTTCGTAAACTTCTGGTTGTTGTGCTTGATGGTTATGCTCTGAACCTTTGTAGACGTGCAATTTCTTGAACATTTTGCGTCCGAGAGCGCCTTTAGGCATCATTCCTCTGATTGCAAGTTCAAGCATTCTTTCAGGATACTTGTTACGCATTTCGTTTGCGTTCTTTTCCTTAAGCCCGCCTGGGTGGTTCGTGTGGCGATAGTACATTTTATCGTTCAGCTTATTGCCTGTCAGTTCGATTTTTTCAGCGTTGATGATAATCACGTGATCACCAGTATCGACATGCGGTGTGTAAGTCGGCTTGTTCTTACCGCGAAGAATTGAAGCCACCTCAGTGGACAGACGACCGAGGCGCTTGCCTTCAGCGTCAACCACATACCACTTGCGTTCAACGTTCGCTTCATTTGCCATGAAAGTTGTGCGCATGATGTGTTTCCCTCCATTATTTCCGTCATTCATTTATTTTTTATTTCAACACAATTAGATTTCCGGGGCTAATCGTGGTTTGAATATAAAAATACCATAGATCATAATATACCAAAACTGCTGTAAAAGTCAAGTGTTTACCATGAATTGATCATTTATTTCTTTTGCTACTCCGTTTTTCTTATCCGTTCCAGTTCAACGCCATAATGCTGTAAGATTCTTTGAATGGCTACACGATTGGATGATATGTCATGATTGTATTCAAATGAAAGGCTTGATCCATCCTCGTACGCTAATTCGAGTGACTTGACCCGCATAGTCCCATTATCATTATACATATGGTAAACCGCTTCACTCACAGACTCCCAGGGATGTGCCGTTTCCTCTACTGAAAGAAAGTCACTCGTATAAATCCCTTGATTATTAAAGTAATAATATTGATGAACGGTCAAATAGCCAACAATTAATACAGGCAAAAGCGCTGCAAGCACGCCGATTGTTTTCTGTACTTTCTTTCCTTCAACATTATACTGGACATAAGCCATCACCCCGGCCACTGCTCCTGCATATAAAAACAGGCCGCCTGTGATGAAATAACCTGACGTCGGCGATGCAAAAAACCAGTAATCAGGTGAATGAAATAACCCGTCTTGAAGCAGTGGCAACAAGAAGAACGGCATAAATAAACTAGACATGGCCAGAATGATCGCTAAAGCAACGAAATACGGCACATACTCGGATGAATCCTTTTTAAACATGACAATCTCTCCCCCCGCAAGTCTCTGTTTCTAGGTTATACGGTTTCAACTCTGAAATGTTTCATTTAACAAAAAATTTCACGCGTAAAAAACCCGCCACAAATACAAACCTTGCGGAGGGGCCGTGACACCTGCCAGCCTGCGATCCCTTTTATAGAGCAGGTCCAAAATGTCTAACGGGGTCAACTTCCCCGTCCCAACGTCCAGCAAAATGCCGATCATAATACGGACCATATTGTATAAGAACCCATCCCCATAAAAAATAAACACGATATTGTCACCACTCTTTTCACAGCGAACGTCATGCATGGTCCGTACTTTACTGCCCTTTGTGGAAGCTTTTGCAGAGGAAAAGGTCGTAAAGTCATGTGTGCCCTGCAAGTAACTGCACGCTTCCTGTATCCGCGTCAAACTTAACTCACGGGGGTAATGAAGGGCATAATGGCGTTTGAATACATCTGTTTCTGAATCTTGATATAAGAAATAGCGGTATTCTTTTCCAATTGCATCATAGCGCGAATGAAATGCATCCGACACCCATTCAGCCTGGTGTACAAAAATGTCATCAGGAAGCAGGGTGTTCATCGCTCTTTTCCAGTTCGCTTCAGGCATGGTGAGTGGAGAGATGAAATGAATCACCTGACCCTTCGCATGCACTCCCGTGTCCGTTCGGCCCGATGCCATCACACGTATAGGGTTTTTCTTGTGCATGCGATACAAGGCATGCTCAAGCTCACCTTGAACAGTCCGCTGCCCAGGCTGAATTTGATATCCGTTAAAACCAGCACCATCATAGCTGATGGTGCACTTTAATTTGTTCATCAGGCTTTGGACCTCCCGTTAAGAATAATGCCGTGTCAAAAACAATCCAGCCAACGCAATGATAAACACCCCAAATGCAACATAGTCCCTGCTGCTGATCTTCAAGATCCTGAGCTTTGTCCGGCCTTCTCCGCCGTGATATCCTCGTGCCTCCATCGCCATGGCCAAGTCTTCTGCACGCTTAAAAGCACTGACAAATAACGGAACAAGCAACGGAACAACCGCTTTAGCACGTTCCTTAATAGGTCCTGTGCGAAAGTCCACCCCACGAGACGCCTGAGCTTTTGAAATCTTGTCTGTCTCTTGCATGAGTGTCGGAATGAATCTGAGCGAGATGGACATCATGAGCGCGAGTTCATGCACCGGGAATTTCACCTTTTTAAGCGGATTTAGAAGTGTCTCTATTGCATCTGTAATTTCAATCGGTGTTGTCGTCAGCGTGAGCAGTGAAGTCACAAGAATCAATAGGAAAAACCGGAGTGAAATTGCAAAACCCTGAATCAGTCCGCCGGAATAAATTTTAAATGAAAAAATATCTATCAGGACAGTGCCTTCTTTGGTAATAATCAGATGCAATATAAAAGTAAAACCTATCAAAAACCAAATGGGTGTTAAACCTTTGAAAATAAATCGGAGCGGGATACGCGTAATTAAGGTTGCCCCTATGGCAAAGGCTGCAAGAATTGAATAGCTGGGGGCGGAATTGGCCAAAAACACAATAAAGACAAAGAAAAAAATGACCATAATCTTTGTCCGCGGGTCAAGTTTATGCACAAGGGATTGGCCTGGCACATATTGACCGATAATCAGTGTATTATTCATCTTTGACCCGCCCTTCCAATGCACTGGAAATTTGTTCAGCAAGCTCTTGTATCGTCTGGCGGGTAAACGGGATTCGAATACCGAACCTGTTTTCAAACTTGTTCAGAAAACGGATCACTTCCGGGACATCCAGCTGGACTTTAGTGATCGCCTCTTCATCGGCAAACAGCTCCTCAGGCTTTCCTTCAAGGTAGATCGAGCCCTGATTCATGATCAAAATATGATCGGCATACTTCACGGCATCTTCCATATTGTGAGTGACCAGAATGGTGGTGTTGTTTTCTTTGTGATGCATATCGTAAAACATATCCATGATTTCTTTCTGCCCGCGGGGGTCAAGTCCTGCCGTTGGTTCATCAAGTACTAAAACTTCCGGCTTCACCGCAAGTACCCCGGCAATTGCAACCCGGCGCATTTGACCGCCGCTTAATTCAAACGGTGACCGTTCCAGAAGGTTCTCATCAATTCCGACAGCAGGTAAAACTTCTTTGATTCGCTCCTGTATGACCTGATCAGAAACACCGAAGTTCTTTGGGCCGAAAGCAATATCCTTGGCAATGGTTTCTTCAAACAATTGATGCTCCGGATACTGAAACACAACACCAACTCGGCTGCGAAGCTTTTTCATGTCTTTCGGTTTTTCTTCTGAAGTCATATGATAATCACCAATTTGAACAGAACCTGAAGTTGGTCTCAAAAGCCCATTCAAGTGTTGAATCAACGTCGACTTACCAGACCCCGTATGACCAATAATCGCCACATAAGACCCGGAAGGAATGTGGAATGAGACATCAGCAAGCGCTTTATGAGCAAATGGCGAGTTTGGTTGATATGTATAGCTTACGTCTTTGAATAAAATGTCCATAGCTCTTCAAGCAACTCCTCATGATTAAACGGTGTGTGATTAAATCCCATTCCTGTGCGCTTCAGTTCTTCAGCCAGTTTGCCGGTAAAAGGCAAATCAAGTCCAATTTGGTCAAATGCCCTGTTCTGACTAAATATATCTCTCGGATGACCTTCCGTCCAGATTTCCCCTTGATTCATAACAATGACACGTTCAGCAAGCATCACTTCTTCAAGGTCATGTGTAATCGTGATAAGTGTCATCATATAGCCGTCCAGCAGCTGTGAAATGGTTTCCATAATGCTGTGGCGTCCTTTTGGATCAAGCATAGCTGTTGCTTCATCAAGGATCAGTATCTTAGGTGATATGGCCAGAACGCTTGCAATAGCCACTCGCTGTTTTTGTCCACCCGAGAGTCTGTGTGGTTCTGTGAGCAGCTCATGTTGCATGTTAACCGCAGTAAGTGTCTCATCAATGCGCCCAACCATCTCTTCTCTTGGAAATCCACGGTTTTCCATCCCAAAGGCCACATCATCCTGAACAGTAGTCCCCACAAACTGGTTATCAGGGTTTTGAAAAACCATCCCTACGTCACGCCGAATATCCCAGATGGTTTCTTCATTGACCTTAAGACCGTTAATGATGATCTCGCCTTCTTGAGGGAAAAGCAGCCCATTCATCAGCTTGGCAATAGTAGATTTCCCTGAACCATTATGCCCAATTACAGCCACCTTCTCATTCGAACAAATGGTAAATGAAACATCCTTCAGTACCCAGGGCCCCTCTTCTTCATACCTAAAAGACACATTCCTAAACTCAACCATCTTCTCATCCATCAATACCATCCTCCCTCAACTCAAAGGCCCTTTATGTATCATTGTTTATACAAACTCGTAATAAAGAATTTTCTTTGCTAATTAGCACTACAAAAAAAGGGCGTGGATTCACCTCGTGGAAGAGATTCAGTCCTGCCCTTAATGTGTGCGATTCTTTAAACCAGTTCAATAATTGCCATATTGGCACCGTCGCCGCGACGAGGTCCCAGTTTAAGAACACGTGTGTATCCACCTTGTCTGTCTTCATAACGTGCAGCAATATCATTGAAAAGTTTCTGAATGACGTCATCGTCTTCATTGGCTTCCTTGTTGTATAGAAATGCCGCAGCTTGGCGACGTGCGTGGAGATCCCCGCGCTTACCAAGTGTGATCATCTTATCTACAGTTGTTTTCAATTCTTTTGCTTTAGCTTCTGTCGTTTCAAGGCGTTCATGAATGATTACATCAGAAGCAAGGTTGCGCAAAAGTGCCATACGTGTATCAGTTGTACGACCTAGTTTTCTGGCCATGGACAATCCCTCCCTTTCTTGTATGTCTGTGGTGTCCGTATCAATCAGTCGTCGTTACGCAGTCCAAGACCGAGGTCCTCAAGTTTGTTCTTGACTTCATCAAGGGATTTACGGCCGAGATTTCTGACTTTCATCATATCTTCTTCAGATTTGGTTGTCAGTTCTTGTACTGAATTAATACCTGCCCGTTTCAAGCAGTTATACGATCTGACTGATAGATCCAGCTCTTCTATGGTCATTTCCATAACTTTTTCTTTTTGGTCTTCTTCTTTTTCAACCATAATTTCAACGTTCTTCACTTCATCTGTCAGGCCTACAAAGATATTTAAATGCTCTGTGAGTACCTTCGAGCCAAGTGACACAGCTTCTTCAGGACGAATGCTGCCATCAGTCCACACGTCCAAAGTCAGTTTGTCAAAGTTCGTAATTTGACCTACACGTGTATTTTCCACATGATAAGTTACACGCGAAATCGGTGTGAAAATAGAATCAACCGGAATGACGCCGATCGCTTGATCGTCTCGTTTGTTCGCTTCAGCGGGGCGATAACCTCTGCCGCGTTCGGCAGTGATTTTCATATATAGGCTGCCACTCGAATTGAGTGTTGCAATATGCAAATCAGGGTTCAGCACTTCTACATCACTGTCATACATTAAGTCTGCAGCTGTGACTTTTCCTTCACCCTGTACATCCAATTCTAGCGTTTTCTCATCATCTGAATAGATTTTCAGCGCTAGCTTCTTCAAGTTCAATACGATCGTGGTCACGTCTTCGGCAACACCTTCAACCGTGGAAAACTCATGCATGGCTCCATCAATCTGTACAGATGTAACAGCAGCTCCCGGAAGTGAGGATAAAAGAATGCGACGCAAGGAGTTTCCAAGTGTAGCACCATATCCACGTTCGAGTGGCTCAACGACAAACTTGCCAAACGTTGCATCATCGCTGACCTCTACTGTTTCGATCTTTGGCTTTTCAATTTCGATCATCCCACAAAACCCTCCTTCAAAACGTCGAAACCCCGGTTAGACACGTGTCTAACCGAAATTCCCCAAATAGGCAGTTTACAATCTGCGCTATTATTCATCAATGGCATTCTGGTCGTATCCAGTCCGCTTTTATAAAAACGGACTTTTAGTTATCATAACCCATTATAGACAGGGTGACAAATTCTAAACGGTCAGATTATACACGACGACGTTTTGGTGGGCGGCATCCATTATGGGGTACAGGTGTTACGTCACGAATTGCAGTAACGTCAAGACCAGCTGCCTGCAATGAGCGGATTGCTGCTTCACGTCCTGCACCAGGGCCTTTTACGGTCACTTCAAGTGTTTTCATCCCCACATCAAGGGCTGACTTGGAAACTGTTTCAGCTGCCATCTGTGCTGCAAAAGGTGTGGATTTACGAGATCCTTTAAAGCCAAGTGCACCAGCAGAACTCCAGCCAACGACGTTACCTTGCGTATCAGTAATCGTCACGATTGTATTGTTAAATGTTGAACGGATATGCGCGATACCCGAATCTATCTGCTTTTTAACACGACGCTTGCGTGTTGTAGTTGTTTTCTTGCGTGCCATAAATTAACATGCCTCCTTTACGTTATTTTTTCTTGCCTGCGATTGCGTGACGCGGGCCTTTGCGTGTACGGGCATTGTTTTTAGTCTTCTGTCCCCGAACCGGCAGACCGCGGCGATGACGCATGCCTCTATATGAGCCGATTTCAATCAGACGCTTGACGTTAAGTGATTGCTCACGACGAAGGTCACCTTCGATTGTATACGTGTTGGTTTCCTGACGAATTTTAGAGAGTTCGTCTTCTGTCAAGTCACGAACGCGAGTGTCTTCTGAAACACCAGCTTTATTCAAGATTTCCTGTGCTGCCGTTTTCCCGATGCCATAAATATAAGTGAGGGAAATCACGATGCGTTTGTCACGTGGAATATCTATACCTGCAATACGTGCCATAGATGCTTGCACCTCCTGGTTAATAATCGCTATCCGATTGAACGGTTAGCCTTGTTTTTGCTTATGCTTAGGGTTGTCACAAATCACCATAACTTTGCCTTTTCGCTTGATCACTTTGCATTTCTCACAAATCGGCTTTACGGATGCTCTTACCTTCATTGTCTTGACCTCCTTTAGAGTCGGAGCTTGTGTCTATTTATAACGGTACGTAATGCGTCCTCTTGTTAAATCATAAGGGGAGAGTTCTACCGTTACTTTATCACCCGGTAAAATACGAATGAAATGCATCCGGATTTTGCCGGAAACATGTGCCAGTACCGTGTGACCATTTTCAAGCTCCACGTTAAATTGTGCGTTGGGCAAGGTCTCAGTCACGGTACCTTCCACTTCAATTACATCGTCTTTTGCCATCGAGTCATTCTCCCTTCTTTAAATCCGTCACAACCATACTTGCGAATTTACTGATTGCAAATCGCAATTTGCCATTTGTGACACGACCAGTTTCCAGAAGGCTGTTTTGGACTTCAGGTGATACAAAATCCATCACCTCAACATGGTGCAGATTCTTTTTCTTTGGCCGATCATATTTGCGTTTTTCGCCATCAGCAAGCCATGCAAATTGGTCATCGGTCAAGCCGATGATAACTGCATATTGGCCAGCTTCCCGGCCGCGTCTTATACGGACAATCTGCCCTAATTGCGGAACCGAATCGGATTCCTCCACAACGATCACCTTCACTTAGGCTGTTTTTAATATCAATATACCAAGCATGCATTGCAACAAATTGACCTGCAGTTTGCTCAAGTGCATCCTGTGATCATTTTACATCTGATCGGGCAACATTTCATCTCATTTGAATTGATCAATGAGCCATATTTTACAGTTTTTCTTGGATGTCGGCAAATACTTGATCAATCGCCTGATCACCATTTACGGCTACAAGTTCACCTTTTTGTTTGTAAAAGTCCAGTAATGGCTGTGTTTGCTCAAGATTGACAGATAAGCGTTTTTTGACGGTTTCAGGCTGATCATCGTCACGCTGAATCAGCTGAGCACCATCATAATCACAAATCCCTTCCTTTGCCGGCGGATTGTACAGAACATGGTAAGCTCTGCCGCATGTCGGACAAATACGACGTCCGCTCAAACGCTCCACAAGCTTTTCTTGAGGGACATCTATATGAATAACATGGTCAATGTGTTTATTGAGTTCGCTCAATAAAACATCCAAAGCTTCTGCTTGTGCAATTGTCCGAGGAAAACCATCAAGCAAAAAGCCTTTTTGACAATCATCCTTTTGCAGACGTTCTCTGACAATCCCTATCGTAACATCATCAGGAACAAGTGCGCCTTGATCCATAAATGATTTTGCTTTCTTTCCCAGATCTGTTCCTTCTTTGATGGCAAGTCGGAACATGTCACCGGTTGAAATATGAGGGACCTCATATACTTCGCTTATTTTTTCGGCCTGGGTTCCTTTACCGGCACCAGGCAAGCCCATTAAAATCAAGTTCAAGTTTATTCCCTCGCTCTCATAGCGGCAATCTTACTTGATAAAACCTTTGTAGTGTCTTTTGACAAGCTGGCTCTCCAGTTGTTTCATTGTCTGCAAGGCAACCCCTACAACAATGAGTAGACTTGTGCCGCCGATTTGTACTGCACTTGGAAGATTCGCAAGACCTCCCAGAACAATTGGCAAGACAGAGACAGCTGCCAGGAAGATTGAACCTACAAATGTCAATCTGTACATGACACGGGTCAAATACGTCTCCGTGTTTTTTCCTGGACGGATACCAGGAATATACCCACCCTGCTTTTGCAGGTTTTCTGCCATTTGTTCAGGGTTGACCTGGACAAATGTATAGAAATAAGTGAATGCAATAATCAAAACAACGTAAACAACCATACCTGCTGGTTGTGTATAATCAAAAATCCGTTCTATCCAAGCTGCAATATTGTTGCCTTCAAAGAAACCAGCTATGGTTCTTGGGGCCATAATAAAGGCGATCGCAAAGATAACCGGAATAACGCCTGCCGCATTTACCTTAAGTGGCAAGTGCGTAGAATGTCCGCCCACTGGGGAACGATTGACGAGTTTTTTCGCGTACTGAATTGGAATCTTGCGCAGTGCCTGCTGAATGAAAATAACTCCAACTGTTACTGCAACAACGACCAATGCGATCAGTACAACGGTGACAATGTTAATAAATAACTGGTCACCTGGGTCTACAAAATACTCAGCAACGAGCTGCTGCACACCATTTGGAATGGCGGCAACGATACCAGCGAAGATCAGAATGGAAATTCCGTTTCCAACGCCGTGAGCTGTAATTTGCTCGCCCAACCACATCAAGAACGTTGTACCACTTGTCAGTACGATAGCAATGATGAAAAACGTGAGGAAGCTGGGGTCTTTAATCAGCTGCCCGCCTGCCATTGCGTTAAACCCAACTGACATCGCAATACCTTGTACAAGCGATAATCCTACTGTACCGTAACGGGTCACTTGTGCAAGCTTTTTACGTCCCATTTCACCTTGCTTCTTCCACTCAGCAAACTTGGGAACAACATCCATCTGCAAAAGCTGCATAATAATGGATGCTGTAATGTAAGGCATGATCCCCATTGCGAATATCGAGAAGTTTTGCAGCGCGCCACCGCCAAATGTGTTCAGAAAACCAAACACATTTTGCTGGTTCATAAAGTCAATCGCTGCTTTATCAGTGTAAGGAACAGGTATAAATGTACCTAGACGGAAAATGACTAGCATCAAAAGCGTAAAGATTATCTTGTTTCTTATGTCACCTACACGCATCATGTTGGATAACGTTCGGAACATTAGATCACCTCGGTTTTTCCGCCCGCTGCCTCAATTGCCTGTTTTGCTGAAGCAGAGAACTTGTGAGCTTTAACAGTAACTTTTTTCTCGACAGTACCTTTACCAAGTACTTTAATTCCAGATTTAAGCTTGCTCACGACACCTTCTTCAAGCAACAACTCAGGTGTGATTTCTGTGCCGTCTTCGAATCGGTTGAGTGCATCTAAATTAACAATCGCAAATTCTGTACGGTGAATATTTGTAAAGCCGCGCTTTGGCAGGCGTTGGAACAATGGCATTTGGCCACCTTCAAATCCAACACGTGTGCCGCCGCCTGAGCGTGCTTTTTGACCTTTATGTCCTCTGCCGGATGTTTTACCGTTTCCGGAAGACATGCCGCGTCCAACACGGTTTCTGTTTTTGCGAGATCCTTCAGCTGCTTTCAATTCGTGAAGTTTCATGCTTTGCACCTCCTCTTATTGGCTTCTATATCGTTATGCTTCTTTAACCGTGACTAAATGTGATACCTTGTTGATCATGCCACGCAAGGCATCTGAATCTTCACGGATGACTGATTGACGCACTTTGTTCAAGCCCAATGCCTGGACGGTTTTGCGTTGACCGTCTTTTGAACCGATAACACTGCGCGTGAGGGTGATTTCCAATTTCTTAGACATTGTGTTTCCCTCCTTAACCCATGAGTTCTTCTACAGACTTTCCACGCAGTTTTGCAACTTCTTCTGCACGCTTCAAGTTTGTCAGACCGTTTAATGTTGCACGAATCATATTGATAGGTGTATTTGAACCAAGTGACTTGGTCAAGATGTCACCGACGCCTGCGAGTTCAA
The DNA here is from genome assembly GCF_009741735.1 of Lentibacillus sp. JNUCC-1. NCBI lineage: Bacteria > Bacillati > Bacillota > Bacilli > Caryophanales > Bacillaceae > Lentibacillus > Lentibacillus sp. JNUCC-1. Next base: position 1,899,241 of record NZ_WHOH01000001.1, on the reverse strand, counting down.
GAACCGCACGAACCGGGCCACCTGAGATTACTCCTGTACCTTCTGTAGCCGGCTTCATCAAGACGTTGCCGGAACCAAATCTTCCATGAATTTCGTGTGGAATTGTTGTGCCTACGATTGGCACTTCGATCAAATTCTTCTTAGCATCGTCCACTGCTTTTTAATGGCCTCAGGAACTTCCTGTGCTTTACCAGTGCCGAAACCGACATGGCCATTTTTATCACCAACTACAACGAGTGCAGCAAATCTGAAGCGACGTCCGCCTTTTACAACTTTTGCAACACGGTTGATAGTAACGACGCGTTCTTCAAGATCCATCTGGTTCGGATCGAATGTTTTTTTCATGCAAGTAACCTCCTTTAACTATTAAAATTCAAGTCCTGCTTCACGAGCAGCTTCTGCCAAAGCTTGAACACGACCATGGTAAAGGTACCCTCCGCGATCAAATACGATTGATTTATAACCTTTATCCTGGGCACGTTCTGCAACTGCCTTGCCAACTTGCTCTGCAGCTTCAACATTACCGCCTTGCTTGATGTCAAGATCTTTATCGACAGTAGATGCACTTACTAGTGTGATGCCATTATCGTCATCGATCAGCTGTGCATATACATGCTTATTGGAACGAAACACGTTCAAACGTGGACGCTCTGCTGTGCCTTTAATCGTACGGCGGACACGAGCATGTCTTCTTTGGCGTGTTTCATTTTTGCTTGGCTTTGTAATCATGCGCACTTACTCCTTTCTGATTCGCTAACGACCTTACTTAGCAGTTTTTCCTTCTTTTTGACGTACATATTCACCAGCATAGCGAATTCCTTTGCCTTTATACGGCTCAGGTGGTCTGATCGCCCTGATGTTTGCAGCAACAGCGCCGACACGTTCTTTGTCAATGCCTTTAACAATGATTTGCGTGTTCTTAGGCACTTCAATTTCAATACCATCCTCAGCATCAACTTCTACCGGGTGTGAATAACCAGCGTTAACCACCAGTTTGTCGCCTTGTTTCTGGGCACGGTAACCGACACCGTTGATTTCAAGACTTTTTTCAAAGCCTTTGTGGACGCCCTCGACCATGTTGGCAATCAAGCTGCGGGTAGTGCCGTGCAATGAACGATGCTCTTTTCCTTCAGTTGGACGGGCTACCGTCACTACATTGCCTTCAATTTCAACCTGCATATCAGTGTTGATTTGTCTTGAAAGTTCACCTTTAGGACCTTTTACTGTCACTTCGGCGCCATTCAATTTAACCTCTACACCTTCTGGAACCTCAATAGGTTTTAAACCGATACGGCTCATTCCATACACCTCCTCATGAAAAATCAAATATTACCAGACGTAAGCCAGCACTTCGCCGCCGACGGCTTGTGAACGCGCTTCTTTATCTGAAAGAACACCGTGTGATGTAGACACAACAGCGATGCCAAGCCCGTTAAGTACACGTGGTACCTCGTCAGCTTTTGCATAAACACGCAGTCCTGGTTTACTGATACGCTTTAATCCTGTAATTACGCGCTCGTTGTTGGCACCGTACTTAAGGAAAATGCGCAAAATACCTTGTTTATTATCTTCAACATACTCATAATCACGAACAAAACCCTCGCGCTTGAGAATGTCTGCAATTTCTTTTTTAATTGCGGAAGCCGGAAGCTCCAGTTTTTCATGGCGCACCATGTTGGCATTGCGAATGCGAGTAAGCATATCTGCAATTGGATCAGTCATAACCATTACTCATTACCTCCTTCCCAAATCGGGGTTTACCAGCTTGCTTTTTTAACGCCGGGAATTTGACCTTTATAGGCCAATTCACGGAAACAAATACGGCATAATTTAAATTTACGAATGACGGAATGTGGACGTCCGCAGCGTTCGCAACGCGTATATTCACGTACTTTGAACTTTTGAGGTTTCTTTTGTTTCGCGATCATCGACTTTTTAGCCACAATTTTCCCTCCTTCTATGCGGGATTATTTTTGGAAAGGCATACCGTGCTGAGCCAGCATTTCACGTGCTTCTTCATCAGTATTGGCCGTTGTGACAATCACAATGTCCATGCCTCTTACTTTGTTGACTTTATCGTAGTCGACTTCTGGGAAAATAAGCTGTTCTTTAATACCCAGCGTATAGTTTCCGCGTCCGTCGAATGCTTTTTTACTAATACCGCGGAAGTCACGTACACGTGGAAGTGATACTGAAATCAGTTTTTGTAAAAAGTCATACATCCGTTCACCGCGCAATGTTACTTTTGCGCCGATCGGCATACCTTCACGCAACCGGAATCCGGCAATTGACTTTTTCGCACGTGTAATAACCGGCTTCTGACCGGAAATCAATGAGAGTTCTTCTACAGCACTATCCAGTGCTTTAGAGTTCTGAACTGCATCACCAACACCCATGTTGATGACGATTTTCTCAATGGATGGTGCTTCCATAACAGAACTGTAATTAAATTTATTCATTAGGGATGGTAAGATCTCATCCCGGTATTGTTGTTTAAGTTGATTCATCGTGTGGCCCTCCTTTCACATGCGGTTTTATTTATCTATTGCCGCGCCTGATTTTTTTGCAATGCGGACTTTCTTACCGTCCTTGACTTCATATCCGACACGAGTAGGTTCACCCGATTTGGGATCGATTGGCATTACGTTGGACACATGAATCGGTGCCTCTTGATTGAGGATACCGCCTTGTGGGTTATCTTGAGAAGGTTTAGCGTGTTTCTTAACCATGTTAATGCCTTCTACGAGCACGCGGTCCTTTTTAGGATACGCTTCGAGAATTGTGCCTTGTTTGCCGCGGTCCTTGCCGGAAATGACTTTGACCTTATCTCCTTTTTTCACATGCATGCTTGACGCACCTCCCTATAGGGGTTTTCTAACCGGTTTACAATACTTCCGGAGCTAATGAAACGATTTTCATGAATTGTGCATCGCGCAATTCGCGTGCGACTGGTCCAAAAATACGCGTACCTCTTGGACTTTTGTCGTCACGAATGATGACGGCAGCATTTTCATCAAATCGAATATATGATCCGTCTTTACGGCGTACACCGGATTTTGAACGAACGATGACAGCTTTGACAACTTCGCCTTTCTTGACAACGCCCCTGGTGTAGCTTGTTTTACCGAACACACGATAACATCGCCAATGTTGGCTGTTTTACGGCCAGTTCCACCAAGAACTTTGACAGCAAGCACTTCACGTGCACCTGAGTTGTCTGCAACTTTTAAACGTGTTTCTTGTTGAATCATACCACTGTGACCTCCCTTCGGAAACATCCGAGCTTACTTGGTTAAATAATGACCGCTTCTTCGACGATCTCGACCAGACGGAAGCGTTTTGTAGCTGAAAGTGGACGTGTCTCAGCAATACGAACCACATCACCCATTTTAGCCTGGTTGTTTTCGTCATGTGTTTTGAACTTTTTAGAGTATTTTACACGTTTGCCATATAAGGTATGAAACTTGTAGGTTTCGACCAGAACAGTGATTGTTTTATCCATCTTATCGGATACAACACGGCCAGTGTATACTTTACGATTATTACGTTCAGTCATTGAGGAACCTCCTCCCATATCAGTTGTTAACGCTTAGTTCACGTTGACGTGCGACAGTTTTCATACGAGCAATTGATTTTTTCACTTCACGGATCCGTGCAGTGTTTTCCAATTGTCCAGTTGCCAGTTGAAAGCGAAGATTAAACAGTTCCTCTTTCAATGACCTTACCTTTTGTTCAATTTCGGCAGTGGTCAGTTCTCTGATTTCATTAGCTTTCATTGGATTCACCACCAATTTCTTCGCGTTTTACAAACTTAGTTCTGATCGGCAGCTTGTGGGAAGCAAGACGCAATGCTTCGCGAGCAACTTCCTCAGGTACGCCGGCGATTTCGAACAAGATTTTTCCTGGTTTTACAACGGCAACCCATCCTTCAGGTGCACCTTTACCGGAACCCATCCGAACCTCAAGGGGTTTAGCTGTATATGGTTTATCCGGGAAAATTTTGATCCAAACTTTACCGCCACGTTTCATGTAACGGGTCATTGCGATACGTGCTGCTTCAATCTGACGGCTTGTGATCCAAGTTGATTCAAGCGCCTGCAGGCCGTAATCACCAAATGCTACGGTTGTTCCGCCCTTGGCCATTCCTTTCATGCGGCCACGGTGCTGTCTACGATATTTGACACGTTTAGGCATTAACATAATGCATGTCCCCCTTCCTTATTTTTTTGGTTTTTCTGGAAGGACTTCTCCACGATAGATCCATACTTTAACACCAAGTTTACCGTATGTTGTGTCGGCTTCAGCTTGGCCGTAATCGATATCGGCACGTAAAGTATGAAGTGGTACTGTTCCTTCGCTGTAGTGTTCGGCACGGGCAATGTCGGCTCCGCCAAGACGACCGGAAACCTGTGTTTTAATGCCTTTTGCACCGGAACGCATAGTACGCTGGATGGTCTGCTTCTGTGCACGACGGAAAGAAATACGATTTTCCAATTGACGTGCGATGTTTTCAGCTACAAGCTGAGCATCCAAATCTACTTTTTTAATTTCAACGATATTAATGTGTACACGCTTGCCTGTTAAGCTGTTAAGAGCTTTTCTAAGGGATTCAACCTCGGAACCACCCTTACCGATAACCATACCAGGCTTGCCTGTGTGAATTGTAATATTGATTCGGTTGGCTGCACGTTCAATTTCAATAGAGGAGACCGAAGCAGTCTGCAACCGGTTTTCAAGGTATTCTCTGATCTTGATATCTTCATGCAACAGGTCTGCATATGACTTGTCTGCATACCATTTAGATTCCCAGTCTTTGATGACTCCGATACGCAGACCAGTAGGATTAATTTTCTGACCCACTAACTATCCCTCCTTCTTTTCTGATACAACCACCGTGATGTGGCTCGTGCGTTTATTAATTCTGCTTGCACTGCCTTGTGCGCGAGGGCGGAATCTTTTTAGAGTTACACCTTCATCGACAAAGGCTTCTGAAACAAACAAGTTGTCGGTATCCATTTCATAGTTATGTTCAGCATTTGCAATAGCAGAGTTTAGTACTTTTTCTACGACGGGAGAAACGCCTCGCTGTGTATGACGCAGGATGGCAACTGCTTCTCCAACATCTTTTCCTCGAATCAGATCAACGACTAGACGTGCTTTACGAGGAGCAATACGAACAGTTTTCGCAACGGCTTTAGCTTGCATGTTTTAATGCCTCCTCTCTTTAGCGTTTGGTTTTTCTGTCATCGCCTGAGTGCCCTTTAAACGTGCGTGTCGGGGCAAATTCACCCAGTTTGTGGCCGACCATATCTTCTGTGATATAAACAGGCACATGCTTGCGTCCGTCATATACAGCGATTGTGTGGCCTACAAATGTAGGGAAAATAGTTGAACGGCGTGACCATGTTTTAATAACTTTTTTCTTATCAGTTTCATTTTGCGCATCTACTTTTTTCAATAGATGGTCATCTGCGAAAGGTCCTTTTTTCAAACTGCGACCCATAGGAAAAGCCTCCTTCCAGAGTTGGGCAGTGCGTTTTTGCACCAGCCCTTCATCCCATTATTTTTTACGTTTACGGACAATATACTTGTCGCTTGGTTTATTGCGCTGACGTGTTTTGTAACCAATTGTTGGTTTGCCCCATGGTGATACTGGTGACGGCATACCGATTGGTGCACGTCCTTCACCACCGCCATGTGGGTGATCGTTAGGGTTCATAACAGAACCGCGTACTGTTGGTCTCTTTCCGAGCCAGCGTGAACGACCTGCTTTACCAACACGAACGAGTTCATGCTCGATATTGCCAACCTGCCCGACTGTAGCGCGGCATGTAGTCAAAACGAGACGTACTTCGCCTGAAGCTAAACGAACAAGTGTATATTTGCCTTCGCGACCTAGAACTTGTGCTTCTGCACCTGCAGAGCGTGCAAGCTGTCCGCCACGTCCTGGCTTCAATTCCACGTTGTGAATAATAGTACCAACTGGAATATTTGCTAGAGGCAAAGCGTTACCGACTTTGATATCAGCATTTTCGCCTGATTCAATTTCCTGACCGACTTTCAATCCTTTTGGTGCCAGAATATAGCGTTTTTCACCGTCTGCATAATGGATGAGAGCGATGTTTGCTGTACGGTTGGGATCATACTCAACTGTAGCAACGCGTCCTGGTATACCATCTTTGTCTCGCTTGAAGTCAATCAGACGATACTGACGCTTATGACCGCCGCCTTGGTGGCGCACTGTTAACTTACCTTGGTGGTTACGGCCTCCGCGTTTTGACTTCGGAGCAAGCAATGATTTTTCAGGTGTGTCTGTGGTGATTTCAGAGAAATCGAGAACAGACATATTACGTCTACCATTTGTGATAGGTTTGAATTTTTTTATAGCCATCGTGTTTTCCCTCCTCGCTTATGTGATTTTAGCTTTCAAAGAAGTCGAGATCTTTAGAGTCCTCGGAAAGCTGCACGACTGCTTTTTTACGATCTGAACGGTAGCCGCCATAACGACCCATCCGCTTGAATTTGCCTTTAAGATTCATTGTGTTGACCTTAATAACTTTAACATTGAAAACAAGCTCAACAGCATGTTTGATCTCTGTTTTATTCGCTTTTGGGTCAACTTCGAATGTGTACTTCTTATCTGCCATTAAATCAGCAGAGTGTTCTGTAATGACAGGGCGTTTTACAACATCGCGTGGATCTTTTTTCATTATCCAAGCACCTCCCCTGCTTTTTCAGCTGCTTCTTTAGTCAGAATCAGCTTGTCATGCATCAGCAAGTCAAGTACATTCAGTTGGTTCACCGTAATAACATGAACATGCTGCAAGTTGTTTGCTGAACGTGCAACAAACTCCTCGTTGTCAGCTGTTACGATAAGAGCTTTCTTATCAACATTTAGTGCATTTAGCATGCTGACCATGTCTTTTGTTTTAGGTGCTTCAAATGAAATGCTGTCAAGAACGACAAGATTGCTTTCTTTTACTTTTGTTGACAATGCTGACTTAAGTGCGAGTCTGCGTACTTTTTTCGGCATTTTTTGACTGTAGCTGCGTGGTGTTGGACCGAAAACAACGCCACCGCCTACCCACTGTGGTGAGCGAATGGAACCTTGACGCGCACGTCCTGTTCCTTTTTGGCGCCACGGTTTGCGTCCGCCGCCGCTTACTTCTGAACGGTTTTTAACAGCGTGTGTGCCTTGACGTAATGATGCACGCTGCAATACGACTGCTTCGTGGAGCACGTGGTTGTTTGGCTCAATACCGAATACGGAATCATTCAATTCCAGGTCTCCGGACTGTGAACCGTCTTGTTTGAACAATGCTACTTTAGGCATGACATATCCTCCCTTCGTATCTGTAATTATTTAACGTCCTTAATAGAACTTGTGATTTTAACAAAAGATTTTTTCGCACCAGGAACATTGCCTTTAATCAAAAGCAAGTTGCGTTCAGTGTCGACTTTCACAATTTCAAGGTTTTGAATTGTAACCTGGTCGCCACCCATCTGTCCTGGCAATGGACGGCCTTTGAATACCCGCATTGGGTCAACCGCACCGAGTGAACCTGGGCCTCTGTGGTAATGTGAACCGTGTGTCATTGGTCCGCGAGCCTGATTATGGCGTTTGATTGAACCTTGGAAACCTTTCCCTTTGGAAGTTCCAGTCACATCAATTTTATCGCCTGCTTCAAAAACATCTACGCTGATCTCTTGACCGACTTCATATGCGTCAAGATCCGCATGACGGATTTCACGAACGTAGCGCTTAGGGGTCGCGTTTGCTTTTTCAGCATGACCTTTTTCAGCTTTGTTGACGCGTCCTGCTTTTTTATCGGCAAAACCGATTTGCAAAGCTTCATAACCGTCGTTTTCGAGTGTCCGCTTTTGCAGGACTACGTTAGCATCAGCCTGCACAACTGTTACTGGGACCAATTCGCCCTCTTCCGAAAAAAGCTGCGTCATGCCGATTTTTTTACCTAAGATTCCTTTCGTCATCCGTTACACCTCCTATAAATAAACCGCAGTTATTATAATTTAATTTCAATGTCAACACCTGATGGCAGATCCAAACGCATGAGCGAATCTACTGTCTTTGGCGTTGGGTTAACAATATCGATCAGGCGCTTATGTGTGCGCATTTCGAATTGTTCACGTGAATCCTTGTACTTGTGCACCGCACGCAATACTGTGTAAACAGATTTTTCAGTTGGCAATGGAATCGGTCCCGATACACTAGCACCAGAACGTTTTGCCGTTTCAACGATCTTCTCCGCAGATTGATCGAGGATGCGGTGGTCATACGCTTTAAGACGAATTCTGATTTTCTCTTTTGCCATTACTTTCCCTCCTTTACGCCCATTTTATAATAGACTTGCTCCGTGAAAATTTCTTGGTCGCCCGCCATGGCAAAGGGGCCGGGTGTTCCAACAACCTTCCACTTCATAGCATTAAAACGCCGCTCGTAACGGGTAGGCTGTTGTCAATCCCCCGTTCCAAACGGACTTTTTTATGACCAACATTCACATTATATAGAATAAACGTGGTCAGTGCAACCTTTTTCCGAAGAAATTTGCCCGATCGCACATTTTTATATTATACGGCCTATAACGACCAAATGCAAGCCTGACAAGCATTTTTCACAAAAAAACTTACACATAACCTCAAAAATCAACAGTAACCCGAAAAATTACTTTTCCACTTACTATTCGACACAAACTGCGACATAGTGAAAACATATTCTGGCTGTTAAGTTAAAAGGCAAATCAACGTGCGTAATAAGAGTGGGGTGATTTCCGCTACGGACAGTTCGCTTTAACTTCATCACAGCTCAAGTGTGACATCTGTTCAAGAAAACCACTTTCACAGTGTCTTCTTTGCCAAGGGGCCTGCAGGACGCAGGTCGTTCGATTTTGGCGCAGGACGCGCCGGTTTTAATCGAACATCCCCTGACGTCTCCTTGCCCCGGCAAGGGGTATGTCGACGTTGTCCGCAAAGGACGCTCTTAGTCGACCCTCCCTAATGTACCCCTCACTGCGGGGTCTTCGGACTCATGCTATTCCCGCAGTCGACTGTCCTTCGCTCCAATCACCCTCATCTTATTCGGAAGCTTGGACGGTTCTGTACTAAATTGAATCATTTACATTCTCTCGCTTAGCTTCAGTAACCCTTAGCTTTGTGTGCAATTTATTTTTATTGAATCATCATAACACCAAGTTACGTGCTCAGTTAAAAAAGTATAATACACACTTACACCGATCTCCGGGAAAACACGGAGACTCCTATGGGAGCAAAAGCCTAGATGAGACCCCGGAGGTCGTCAGACCGAGGAGGCTCATCAGCGCCCATGGAAAGCGCAGTGTTTTCCCGGAGATCGGTGGGGGCGAGGCAGTCGCAGCATATGCCCCTACGTCGCAGTTTACGCAAAGTGCGATATAAAGCGGTTTGATACTCTTTTTGGAATAATGGCGAACTGTAGGCATAGAAAAACAGGCAGCGTGTGCACCCGCTGCCTGTTTTGTGTTTGATTTATTATTTGATTGGCTGCTTATTTCTGGATTGAAGAAACAACGCCTGATCCAACTGTACGTCCGCCTTCACGGATTGAGAAGCGTGTACCGTCTTCGATAGCGATTGGTGAAATGAGCTCAACGTCCATTTCAATGTTATCGCCAGGCATTACCATTTCAACGCCTTCTGGCAATTGAATAACACCAGTTACGTCCGTAGTACGGAAGTAGAACTGTGGGCGGTAGTTAGCGAAGAATGGTGTATGACGTCCACCTTCTTCTTTTGAAAGAACATAAACTTCAGCTTTGAAGTTTGTATGTGGTGTGATTGAGCCAGGCTTGGCCAATACCTGTCCACGGTTGATATCTTCACGGTTTACACCACGAAGGAGTGCACCAATGTTGTCGCCTGCTTCTGCATAGTCAAGAAGCTTACGGAACATCTCAACACCTGTAACAGTTGTTTTAGATGGATCTTCAGCAAGACCGATAACTTCTACTTCGTCGCCGACCTTAACTTGTCCACGCTCAACACGGCCTGTAGCAACAGTTCCGCGTCCAGTAATTGAGAATACGTCCTCAACAGGCATCATGAACGGCTTATCAGTGTCGCGCTCTGGAGTAGGGATGTACTCGTCTACTGCAGCCATCAATTCAACGATTTTCTCTTCATAGTCTGCGTCGCCTTCAAGAGCTTTCAGTGCAGAACCTTTGATAACTGGTACATCGTCACCAGGGAATTCGTATTCTGTCAACAGATCACGAACTTCCATTTCAACGAGTTCAAGCAATTCTTCGTCGTCTACCATGTCAGTTTTGTTAAGGAAAACAACAATCGCAGGTACACCAACGTTACGTGAAAGCAGGATGTGCTCACGAGTTTGTGGCATTGGGCCGTCTGCTGAAGATACAACAAGGATAGCTCCGTCCATCTGAGCAGCACCAGTGATCATGTTTTTAACATAGTCAGCGTGTCCTGGGCAGTCAACGTGTGCATAGTGACGTGTTTCTGTTTCGTACTCTACGTGAGAAGTTGCGATTGTGATACCACGTTCTTTCTCTTCTGGAGCACTGTCAATCAGGTCATATCCCATTGCTGAACCAGAACCATTTCTCTTGTGCATAACTGTTGTAATAGCAGCAGTCAACGTAGTTTTACCATGGTCAACGTGTCCAATAGTACCGATGTTCACATGGGATTTCGAACGATCAAATTTTTCTTTAGCCATTTAGATGTTCCTCCTTAGGTAAGGTGTATTATTTTTGTTTAGCTAAAAATAATGATAAAACACTTATTTGTTAGCCTTTACTCAATGTTATACTTCAGAATGCCGAAAAAATCAATTATTGACCGGCGTTTTTCTGAATAATTTCTTCTGAAATGCTCTTTGGCACTTCTTCATAGTGATCAAAGTGCATTGTATAGGTTCCGCGTCCTTGTGTGTTTGAGCGAAGTGCTGTAGCATAGCCAAACATTTCAGCAAGTGGAACAAAGCAATTGACAACTTGAGCAGGTCCGCGAGACTCCATGCCTTCCATGCGTCCGCGACGGGATGTTACATCACCGATGATATCGCCCATGTATTCTTCTGGAACAACAATTTCAACTTTCATCATTGGTTCAAGAAGAACTGGTTTACACTTCTCTTTGGCAGCACGAAGCGCCATTGAACCGGCAATTTTGAATGCCATCTCGTTTGAGTCGACATCGTGATAGCTGCCGTCATAAAGTGTTGCTTTGATATCAATCAACGGATATCCTGCAAGAACACCGCTTTCTGTTGCCTCTTCGATACCTGATTCAACTGATGGGATGTATTCACGAGGAACGACACCACCAACAATCTTGTTTTCAAATTCAAAGCCGGCACCTTCTTCGTTTGGTTCAAATTTGACCCAAACGTGGCCGTATTGTCCACGTCCACCAGACTGACGGATGAACTTGCCTTCCACTTCGGCAGAACCGCGGAAAGTCTCGCGATACGCAACCTGTGGCGCACCAACGTTTGCTTCAACTTTGAATTCACGTTTCAGGCGGTCAACGATAACGTCCAGGTGAAGTTCACCCATACCGGAAATGATCGTTTGGCCTGTTTCGGTGTTTGTTTCAGTTTTGAATGTTGGATCTTCCTCAGCAAGCTTGCCAAGTGCGATACCCATTTTATCTTGGTCTGCTTTTGTTTTTGGTTCAATTGCGACTGAGATAACCGGGTCAGGGAATTCCATAGACTCAAGGATAACTTGATCCTTTTCATCACAAAGTGTATCCCCTGTTGCAGTGTCTTTCAAGCCAACAGCTGCAGCAATTTCACCGGAGTGGATTTCAGAAACCTCTTCACGGGAGTTTGCGTGCATTTGCAGGATACGGCCGACGCGCTCACGCTTGTCTTTGGCTGTATTCTGAACGTATGAACCGGATTTAAGTACACCGGAATACACACGGAAGAAGGTCAGCTTACCAACATAAGGGTCTGTCATAACCTTAAACGCCAAAGCTGAAAATGGTGCGTCATCTGTGGAAGGACGTGTCACCTTTTCTTCAGAGTTTGGCAGGATGCCTTCGATATCTGCTACGTCTGTTGGTGCAGGCAGATAGTCGATGACACCGTCAAGGATCAATTGAACCCCTTTGTTTTTGAATGCTGATCCGCAGAAAACAGGATAGAACTCAACATCCAGCGTTGCTTGTCGAATTACTTTTTTCAATTCATCGTTGGAGATTTCTTCTCCTTCGAGGAATTTCATCATCAGATCTTCGTCAAGTTCTGATACAGCTTCAACGAGCTCAGCACGCAGGCGTTCTGCTTCTTCCCTGTATTCTTCAGGAATCTCACGCGATTCATCTTTAGTACCCAAGTCATCAAGATAGAAGTGTGCTTCCATGTTGATCAAGTCGATGATACCATCAAATTGATCTTCTGCACCAATTGGCATTTGCACCGGATGGGCATTGGCACCAAGTCTATCTTTCAAAGTGCTTGTAGCATAAAGGAAGTCAGCGCCGACTTTGTCCATTTTATTAATGAACACCACGCGCGGCACGCCGTATGTTGTCGCTTGACGCCATACAGTTTCCGTTTGTGGTTCAACACCGGATTGGGCATCCAGTACAGTTACAGCTCCGTCAAGAACTCTTAACGAACGCTCAACTTCTACTGTGAAGTCCACGTGGCCCGGGGTATCGATGATATTAATTCGATGGTTTTTCCACTGGGCGGTTGTCGCAGCAGAAGTGATTGTGATACCACGCTCTTGCTCCTGTTCCATCCAGTCCATCTGAGAGGCGCCCTCATGGGTTTCGCCTATTTTATGAATACGTCCTGTATAGAAAAGAATACGCTCGGTTGTTGTCGTCTTACCAGCATCAATGTGCGCCATGATTCCGATGTTACGTGTCTTTTCCAAGGAGAACTCTCTAGCCATGTATTCTTCTCCTTTCTGTTATAAAGTTTTAGTGAATTACCAGCGATAGTGGGCGAACGCTTTGTTGGCTTCTGCCATTTTATGCAGTTCTTCGCGCTTCTTGACTGCTGCACCTGTGTTGTTGGATGCATCAAGAATTTCATTTGCCAAACGTTCTTCCATCGTTTTTTCTCCGCGGAGACGTGAATAATTCACGATGTAACGGAGTCCCAGAGCCTGACGGCGTTCTGGACGTACTTCCATTGGTACTTGGTAGTTTGAACCACCTACACGGCGTGCCCGTACTTCAAGTACTGGCATAACATTTTTCATTGCTTGTTCGAAGACTTCCATCGGGCTCTGACCGCTTCTTTCTCCAACAAGTTCAAATGCTTTGTATAGGATTTTTTCAGCTTTACCCCGTTGTCCATCAACCATGATCTGATTGATCAGACGGGTGACTAACTTTGAATCATACAGGGGATCTGGTAATACATCTCGCTTTGGTACTGGTCCTTTACGTGGCATGTGTCCCCCTCCTTTCCTCAATCTGTTACGACTTCATCTTAAAGTCATTTTATTTCTTTTTCTTAGCTCTTTTAGTACCGTATTTTGAACGGCCTTGTGCACGGCCTTCAACACCGGCAGTATCAAGCGCACCACGGACAATGTGATAACGTACACCAGGCAAGTCTTTAACACGACCACCGCGGATCAAGACAACACTGTGTTCCTGAAGGTTGTGTCCGATTCCCGGAATATATGCTGTCACTTCCATGTTATTGGATAGACGCACACGTGCATATTTACGAAGAGCCGAGTTCGGTTTCTTCGGAGTCAAAGTACCAACACGTGTACATACACCGCGTTTTTGTGGAGAGTTTTGATCCGTGAACTTTTTCTTGAAGCTGTTGTAGCCTCTGTTCAAAGCAGGAGAATCATATTTTTTAGGTTTGTTCACGCGGCCTTTGCGGACTAATTGATTAATTGTAGGCATGATTATTTTCCTCCTTTCCTGTGTTACTTAAGGTTTTGAAGCCACCTTTCAAGGCATGTTTGTAATACCACACAGCCAGGTGGTTCATTTTTTGGCAAAAAACAACGCCTCGCCATGCAAGGCTCACCAAATGACTACCGTTTAATTCCTACGGCAGCCGCACCAACTTCTATACCAGACGCAGCGCCGAGTTTTTTCATAGAGTCGACACGTTCGCATGGTATATCAAACTCTTCAGCCACTGTCACTACTTTTCTTACAATATGCTTCTCGGCGTCATCGGCCACATATACTTCAGAAACTTCGTGTTTTTTGATGGCTTTGAGTGTTTGTTTGATTCCGATAATGACTCGTGATTGCATTTGAGTCACTTTTTCATAAGACATGTGCATATCCTCCAAAGCAACTTTTATCGGAAGTACCTTGAATATATTATCATTATCATTTTTCAATGTCAACTGTCATTTATCCCTTTTTTTGCTTTATTGACAGATGGGAGGGAGCCATAGCCGGCTCCCTTCTCACCTATCATAAATCTTGCAGGAAAATAAGGTTTACTGGATTGTTTCTGTTTGAATATCTTCGGATTCTTCATCGGCTTCAGGTTCCAGTGGAACGTCAGCATCTGGCTGGATTTTGCGGTAGCGCTGCATACCAGTTCCCGCAGGTACAAGTTTACCGATAATAACGTTCTCCTTAAGACCTAACAATTCGTCTGTCTTACCTTTGATGGCAGCATCAGTCAGGACACGTGTTGTTTCCTGGAAGGATGCAGCAGATAAGAATGAATCGGTCTCAAGTGACGCTTTAGTGATTCCAAGCAGAATTGGTTCACCGACTGCAGGCTGACCCTCTTCTTGCAGAACAGCTCTGTTTGCTTCTTTAAACTGGTGAATCTCCTGAAGCGAACCTGGCAAGACAGCTGTGTCACCGGCATCAACGACACGGATCTTACGCATCATCTGACGTACCATGACTTCAACGTGCTTGTCGCCGATTTCTACACCTTGCATACGGTAAACACGCTGAACTTCACGCAGCAGATAAGCCTGAACGCCTTCTACGCCTTGCACACGCAACAGGTCTTTCGGGTTGACTGACCCTTCTGTCAGTTCATGACCGGCAATCACCTGATCACCGACTGTCACGCGCAGACGGGCATTGTATGGCACCGCATAAGAGCGTTCTTCCACATCGCCTTTAATAACGATTTCCTGCTTATCTTTCACTTCCTTGATATCTTCCACCACACCGAAGATTTCGCTGATGACGGCTTCACCTTTAGGGTTCCGTGCTTCAAAGAGCTCCTGAATACGCGGAAGACCTTGTGTGATGTCGTCACCGGCTACACCGCCTGTGTGGAATGTTCTCATTGTAAGCTGAGTACCTGGTTCACCGATTGACTGAGCAGCGATGATCCCAACGGCTTCTCCCACTTCAACTTCATCACCTGTTGCCAGGTTGCGGCCGTAACACTTCTGACACACACCGTGCTTAGTATTACAAGTAAAGGCCGAACGGATGGTTACTTTCTCAATCCCTGCCTCTACAATCTGTTTACCTTGATCCTCAGTAATAATTTCGTCAAAGTTGACAATCACTTCGTTCGTATCAGGGTGAACAATAGTTTCAAACGCCGTTCTTCCGATTAGTCTGTCGAGTAATGGCTCGATCAACTCGGAACCGTCGGAAAGGGCTGTAATGTCAAGACCGCGATCTGTGCCGCAATCTGTCTCTCTTACAATAACGTCCTGAGCCACATCTACCAGACGGCGTGTCAAGTAACCAGAGTCAGCCGTCTTAAGGGCTGTATCGGCAAGACCTTTACGAGCACCGTGAGTTGAAATAAAGTACTCAAGAACCGTGAGACCTTCTCTAAAGCTCGATTTGATCGGCAGTTCAATAATGCGTCCAGCCGGGTTAGCCATGAGACCGCGCATACCTGCGAGCTGAGTAAAGTTAGAAGCGTTACCACGTGCCCCTGAATCCTGCATCATTAGGATTGGGTTGCGTTTGTCTAGTGATTGCATCAGTTTTTCCTGAATAACATCTTTCGCCTCAGACCAAATGGCAATAACACGATCATAACGTTCTTCATCAGTAATCAGGCCACGTCTGAATTGCTTCAGTACCCTTTCAACTTTCTCCTGGGACTCATCGAGAAGCTTACCTTTTTCCGGAAGGACCACAATGTCAGAGACACCAACAGTCATACCTGCTTTGGTAGAATATTTGAACCCAAGGTCTTTCATGCGGTCAAGCATTTTGGATGTTTCGCTGATTTTAAATCGTTTAAAGACTTCGGCGATAATGTCTCCGAGAAAGCCTTTTTTAAATGGCAACACCAATTCACGTTCCTGAATATTTTTTTGAATATCAGTGTTCGTGTCAACAAAATATTGAGCTGGTGTGTGCTCTTCCAAATTCGTTTTGGACGGCTCATTCATATAAGGGAATGTGTCGGGCAAGATTTCGTTGAAAATCAACTTACCGACCGTCGTAATGAGTAACTGGCTGTTTTGCTTCTCGCTAAAGGTTTTGTTGTTCAAGCTTGAAGCCTGAACAGCAATGCGTGTATGCAAATGGACATAGCCATTTTGATACGAAATGAGCGCTTCATTGGTATCTTTAAATACATACCCTTCACCGACCGCCCCTTCACGTTCCATGGTCAGGTAATAGTTACCGAGAACCATGTCCTGTGACGGTGTAACAACCGGTTTTCCATCTTTTGGATTCAAGATATTCTGAGCTGCGAGCATTAGAATTCTAGCCTCTGCTTGAGCTTCAGCAGACAGGGGTACGTGGACAGCCATTTGGTCCCCATCAAAGTCTGCGTTATAAGCTGTACAAACAAGCGGGTGCAATCGAATTGCACGACCTTCAACAAGTGTCGGTTCAAACGCCTGTATGCCGAGTCTGTGCAGGGTTGGTGCACGGTTTAACAGAACAGGGTGCTCTTTAATCACTTCTTCGAGCACATCCCAGACCTCTGGATGAACGCGTTCGATTTTGCGCTTCGCTGATTTAATATTATGGGCAATACCTTTTTTCACAAGCTCTTTCATAATAAACGGTTTGAATAATTCAAGTGCCATTTCTTTCGGAAGACCACACTGATACATCTTCAGACTTGGACCAACAACGATAACGGAACGTCCTGAATAATCCACACGTTTACCGAGCAAGTTTTGACGGAAACGTCCTTGTTTACCCTTAAGCATATGTGACAAGGATTTTAATGGTCTGTTTCCCGGACCAGTAACAGGGCGGCCGCGTCGGCCATTGTCGATCAAAGCGTCGACTGCCTCTTGAAGCATTCTTTTTTCGTTTTGAACAATAATGCTTGGTGCTCCGAGATCGAGCAGACGCTTAAGACGGTTGTTACGGTTAATAACCCGTCGGTATAAATCATTCAAGTCAGATGTCGCAAATCTGCCCCCATCAAGCTGAACCATTGGTCTGATCTCAGGCGGAATCACTGGCAGAACGTCAAGGACCATCCAGGACGTTTCATTCCCAGAATTTCTGAATGCCTCAAGAACTTCCAAACGTCTGATTGCACGTGTTCTTCTTTGGCCCTGAGCCGTCTTCAGTTCTTCTCGTAAAGTTGCTACTTCTTTCTCAAGGTCAATGTCTTCCAGCAGTCTCCGAATGGCTTCAGCACCCATTTCCGCTTTAAAGGTTTTACCATATTTATCGTAATAGGCTCTATATTCCTTTTCAGCGAGCAGCTGTTTCTTCTCGAGCGGCGTGTCGCCCGGATCCGTTACAATGTATGCGGCAAAATAAATGACTTCTTCCAAAGCACGCGGAGACATGTCAAGTACAAGTCCCATCCGGCTTGGAATGCCTTTGAAATACCAAATGTGGGATACCGGTGCAGCCAGTTCAATGTGACCCATACGTTCACGGCGCACCTTCGCCTTTGTGACTTCTACACCACAGCGATCACAAACAACGCCCTTATATCTGACGCGCTTATATTTCCCACAGTGACATTCCCAGTCTTTTGTAGGGCCAAAAATCCGCTCACAGAATAACCCGTCTTTTTCAGGCTTCAATGTGCGGTAGTTAATTGTTTCCGGCTTCTTAACCTCGCCATGTGACCATGAACGAATCTTTTCTGATGAGGCCAAGCCAATTTTCATATACTCAAAGTTGTTTACATCCAGCAAGGAGCCTACCTCCCTTTATTCGAATCCATATTTGCCTCAAACTCTGTTTCCAACAGTCAATCTACATGGCTGAACCCAGGCTTTAAAACTCAAGTTTTAAAGCCTGTGCAGCCTAATCCATGTCTATATTTAACTTAGTCGCTGCCTGTGTTTCTTCTTCCTCAAGCTGCTTCATGTCTATTTCAGATTGATCGCCTGAGAGCATCTTGACATCCATTCCCAGACTTTGCAGTTCCTTAATCAGCACTTTAAAGGATTCCGGAATGCCCGGTTCAGGCACATTGTCACCTTTAACAATGGATTCGTACGTTTTCACACGACCTACAACGTCATCAGATTTAACAGTCAGGATTTCCTGAAGCGTATAAGCGGCGCCATAGGCTTCGAGAGCCCAAACTTCCATCTCACCAAAACGCTGGCCGCCGAATTGTGCCTTACCACCAAGCGGTTGCTGCGTAACCAATGAGTATGGACCTGTTGAACGGGCATGCAATTTGTCATCAACCATGTGGGATAATTTAATCATATACATGATCCCGACTGATACCCGGTTATCGAACGGCTCACCAGTACGCCCATCGTAAAGGATGGTTTTAGCATCTCTGGCCATGCCGGCTTCTTCCAGGGTTTCCCAAACATCTTCTTCATTCGCACCATCAAATACAGGTGATGCCACATGAATACCGAGTTCTCGCGCTGCCATACCCAAGTGCAATTCAAACACCTGTCCAATGTTCATCCGCGATGGAACACCTAGCGGATTGAGCATGACATCGATCGGAGTGCCATCTGGCAAGTATGGCATGTCTTCTTCAGGGAGTATTTTTGATATAACCCCTTTGTTACCGTGACGGCCAGCCATTTTGTCACCCTCGGAGATCTTTCTCTTTTGCACGATATAGACGCGCACAAGCTGGTTGACGCCTGGTGACAGCTCATCGCCATCTTCACGGTTAAAGATTTTTACATCTAGAACAATTCCGCCGGCTCCGTGTGGCACTCGAAGTGACGTATCACGGACTTCACGGGCTTTCTCTCCGAAAATAGCATGGAGCAATCGTTCTTCAGCTGATAGTTCCGTTACCCCTTTTGGAGTTACTTTTCCGACAAGAATGTCGCCATCTTTCACTTCCGCACCAACGCGGATGATGCCTTGTTCGTTGAGGTTTTTCAATGCATCTTCCCCGACGTTGGGAATGTCCCTTGTAATCTCTTCAGGACCCAATTTGGTGTCGCGGGACTCTGATTCATATTCTTCAATATGAATAGATGTATAGTCATCGTCTTTAACGAGTCTTTCACTCATGATAATCGCATCTTCATAGTTATAGCCTTCCCACGTCATAAAGCCAACCATGACGTTACGGCCTAACGCGAGTTCTCCATCTTCCATGGAAGGTCCGTCAGCAAGGATCTCACCTTTTACAACCCTGTCGCCCTCTGAGATGATCGGACGCTGGTTGTAGCATGTTCCCTGGTTGGAACGGATGAATTTCTGCAGACGATAACGATCAACGTCCCCTTTGACTTCTTTGCCGTCCACAGTGGAGATGCGGCGAACTTCAATCCGGCTCGCTTCAACACGCTCAACAACACCTTCATGACGGCATATAATTGCCGCGCCGGAATCTTTCCCTGACACGTATTCCATTCCAGTCCCAACAATAGGTGCTTGGGGCTGCAACAATGGTACAGCCTGACGCTGCATGTTGGCACCCATCAGTGCACGGTTGGAGTCATCATTTTCAAGGAACGGGATACACGCGGTCGCTGCTGATACAACTTGTTTTGGCGATACGTCCATATAGTCAAGCTGTTCACGCGGCACAATCGTGTTCTCACCGCGGAAACGGGCTATAACCTCATCGTCAATGAAATAGCCGTCTTCAGATAGTTTGGCGTTAGCCTGGGCCACAATATAATGGTCCTCTTCATCAGCAGTCAGGTAGTCGATCTTTGCAGATACCTTTCCTGTTTCAGGATCAACTCTGCGGTATGGTGTCTCAATAAACCCAAACTTGTTCACCTTAGCAAATGATGACAAGGAGTTGATCAAGCCGATGTTCGGTCCTTCCGGCGTTTCAATCGGACACATACGGCCGTAGTGTGAGTAGTGAACGTCACGCACTTCGAAGCCTGCACGTTCTCTCGTTAAACCACCAGGGCCAAGCGCTGACAAACGACGCTTATGTGTCAGTTCTGCCAAAGGATTCGTCTGGTCCATAAACTGAGAAAGCTGTGAGCTTCCGAAGAACTCCTTGATTGACGCAATGACCGGACGGATATTAATTAAATGCTGTGGTGTAATGCTTGACGTATCCTGGATGGACATTCTTTCGCGAACAACGCGCTCCATACGGGAAAGCCCTATCCGGAATTGGTTCTGAAGCAACTCACCCACAGAACGCAAACGACGATTGCCCAGATGGTCAATGTCATCGGTCTGCCCGACATGGTACAGCAAATTAAAGAAGTAGCTGATTGATGCCACGATATCGGCAGGCATAATGTTTTTAATAGATGAATCTGTCGCGGCGTTGCCAATAACGTTTAATTCTCTTTCACCGCTCGGGTCTGTCGGATCCATTATTTTAATAGCTTGTAGTTTAACCTGTTCATCCAGCACACCTTCATGCGGCTCTACCAGACTTTCACCCAACATAGCATCCTCGGATTCGAGAAGCGGAATGATTTTGTCCAGAAGTTTGCGTTCAAGTTTATCGCCTTTTTGCGCAATAACTTCACCTGTTTCAGGATCTGCAATGGTTTCAGCGACAACTTGATTGAACAAACGGTTTTTAATATCTAGTTTTTTATTTATTTTATAGCGCCCAACATGCGCCAAATCGTAGCGTCTCGGATCAAAAAACCTTGAAACGAGAAGACTTTTGGCGTTTTCAACGGTTGGCGGTTCACCCGGACGGAGCCTTTCATAGATCTCAAGAAGGGCTTTTTCAGGGTTTTCCGTGTTGTCTTTATCGAGGGTGTTTTTCAGGTGTTCATTGTCCCCGATTAAGTCAATAATTTCTTCGTCAGTTCCAAAGCCAAGTGCTCGAAGCAACACGGTAATTGGCAACTTACGTGTACGGTCTATCCGCACATAAGCGACACCCTTGGCATCAGTTTCAAATTCAAGCCAAGCGCCTCGATTCGGAATAACTGTAGCGGTAATACCGCGTCTGCCGTTCTTGTCGAATTTCTCATTATAGTAAACACTTGGAGAACGAACAAGCTGCGAGACGATAACGCGTTCGGCACCGTTTATAATAAACGTTCCCGTATCTGTCATTAATGGGAAGTCACCCATAAAGACTTCTTGTTCTTTTACTTCACCTGTTTCATTGTTAATCAGGCGCACTTTCACTCGAAGCGGTGCATTGTATGTGACATCGCGATCTTTCGCTTCGTCGACTGGATATTTCGGTTCACCCAAACTGTAGTCGACAAATTCCAACGATAGATTCCCCGTAAAATCTTCAATCGGAGAAATATCATGGAACATTTCCCGCAGCCCCTCATCCAGAAACCACTGGTAGGATGCGGTTTGAATCTCGATCAAATTCGGTAGCTCCAGCACTTCGCTTATTCGTGAATAGCTTCTGCGCTGACGGTGTCTTCCATATTGAACTAGTTGACCTGCCAACTGCTTCACCCCTTAAATCATGCATTCTTCAACCAAAGTTGAACTTAACTTCTATATTGAAAACCATTTATCCGCCTCGCCAGCAAACAATGGTTTTATTCATAATGCTCATGTATTTCACAAAAAACACTTGTTCTATCAGAGGAATTCGTTTATACTTTTTTCAGAACCTCTTTTTCGCCCTGCTAAAAAATGAAAAAACAAAATGACACGCACATATTCCAAGCTGGTTTGATGTTTTCGTGTCACCCCTCCTAAAAACCGCCGCACAATAGCCAATATTACTCGATTTTACTATTGTTTCCGCACGGTAATAAAATATACATTTCAATAAAGTTCCCCTTGACAGGAAAATTCCATATTAGCATTAAACTATGTTACCACATGAAACCTCGTTGGTCAAACATTGACTGCCCGAAAAATATAATACCCTTTATTTCTTGAAACAACTTCCACTTCCCGAAACAACTCTTCCAGCTTTTCTTTAGCTGATGGGGCACCTTGCTTTTTTTGAATAACTACCCACAGTTCTCCCGCAGGCCTTAAATGTCTTTTACTCTCTTCAAACATGCTGTGTACAACTTTCTTCCCTGATCGAATTGGCGGATTCGTTACAACCGCTGCAAACTTGCAATCATTAATGCTGGCAAAGCGGTCACTTTGAATGATGGTCGCATTGTCAATGTGATTCAGCTGGACGTTTTGCTTAGCCAATTCTACTGCCCGTTCATTAATGTCAGCCATCACAATGTCACGCTTCGGAAATGCATCAGCAAGCGCAACGCCTATTGGACCATACCCACACCCGAGGTCAAGGATATCCCCTTCAGTTTCAGGAGCCGTGAAATATTCAATCAGCAGGCGTGATCCAAAATCAACCTCTTGTTTGGAAAACACACCATAATCACTCGTGAATTGATAGTTTCTTTCTCTTAATGTAAAGTGCCACGTCTTTGGTGAGCTTTTTGATTGGGGTTTTTGAGAAAAGTAATGTTCGGTCATGTTAGCACCTGCTTTATTCAGTAGATTAACATGTGTCACGGTTGGATGAGCGATGATGGTAAAAGATACAGAAAGCCCGCCGGATTAAAATCGACGAGCTTTCTTATGGACATTACTTCACTTCTATAGAAGCACCGGCTTCTTCAAGCTTGCCTTTAACTTCTTCAGCGTCTTCTTTAGATACGCCTTCTTTAACAGGTTTTGGTGCATTGTCAACAAGATCCTTGGCATCTTTCAGGCCAAGACCTGTGATTTCGCGAACCGCTTTAACAACTTTGATTTTGGAAGCACCAGCGTCTGTAAGAACAACATCAAATTCTGTTTGTTCTTCAGCAGCTTCAGCGCCGCCGCCACCGCCGCCAACAGCAACAGGTGCTGCAGCAGTTACACCAAATTCTTCTTCAATTGCTTTAACAAGATCGTTAAGTTCTAAAACTGACATTTCTTTTACAGCTTCAATGATTTGTTCGTTTGTCATAATCTATTTCCTCCTCATGGGATGTTTGTTTAATTAAGCACCTTGTTCTTCTTTTTGATCCGCAATTGCTTTAGCAGCATAAGCGAAGTTGCGTACAGGTGCCTGCAGTACGCTAAGCAGCATGGAAACCATACCTTCGTAATTTGGCAAATCGCCGAGTTCCTTGATCTGATCAAGAGTTGCAACTTGACCTTCAATAACGCCTGCTTTGATTTCAAGGTTTTCATGCTCTTTGGCAAACCCGTTCAAAATCTTTGCAGGTGCAATGACGTCCTCGTTGCTGAACGCAATAGCTGTTGGACCAACCAACGCTTCTGTAAGCTCGGATAACTCTGCGTTTTCAACAGCGCGCTTAGTCATAGAGTTCTTGTAAACCTTAAACTCTACGTCAGCTTCCCGCAGCTGTTTACGCAATTCAGTCACTTCCGCCACGTCAAGGCCGCGATAGTCCACCAAAATGGTTGATTGGCTTGCGCGTAACTTATCAGTGATCGTTTGGACCAATTGCTGTTTCTGTTCGATAATACTGGACATTGTCCCACCTCCAATTCATGATCGTCATACCGGTGCATCAAAATGTGGCATCGTTTCATAATCGTTTCTTGCCATATAAAAAACCTCCATGCAGACATGGAGGTTTTCCAACGCCAGCCTTAACGGGGCCGTCGCTGTTTAAACACACCTCGGCAGGAAAGTTTTAAGCGCTGAGGCGCTCCTGCTGTCTACGGTATAACTTGTTTATATGATTACCGCAATCATTATACATATAAAATGATTGGGTGTCAATTACTTTTTTTAGCGGACATAGCCAGATGCATCAACTTTGATGCCAGGTCCCATCGTAGAAGCAACTACAACGTTTTTCACGTAAGTGCCTTTTGATGCCTGAGGCTTAGCTTTGACAAGTGTATCTGTGATCGCTTCGAAGTTCTCAATCAGCTTGTCATTATCGAATGATACTTTACCGATTGGCACATGAATATTAGCTGACTTATCAACACGATATTCAACTTTACCAGCCTTAATATCATTGACAGCTTTTTCGATTTCAAAGGTAACTGTTCCGGTTTTCGGGTTTGGCATAAGGCCTTTAGGTCCGAGCACGCGGCCAAGTTTACCAACTTCCGCCATCATGTCAGGTGTCGCTACGATCACGTCAAAATCAAACCAGCCTTGGTTGATTTTATTGATCATATCCTGGTCACCTACGAAGTCTGCACCTGCAGCTTCTGCTTCTTTGACTTTATCACCTTTAGCAAACACGAGAACGCGCTGAGTCTTTCCTGTTCCGTGCGGCAATACCATAGCACCGCGAATTTGCTGATCCGCTTTCTTCGGGTCAACCCCAAGACGGAAAGCAGCTTCGACAGTCTCGTCAAAATTGGCTTTAGCTGTTTGCTTCAGCAATTCAACAGCTTCTTTTATATCATATGATTTAGAACGTTCAACAAGCTTGGCAGCTTCTTGATACTTTTTGCTTTTTTTCGCCATATCGTTGTTTCCTCCTCTATTGTGGTTATAGCGGTTGTACCTCCCACTTATAAAAGCACGGCGCTTTTATACAGCTGGGACAAGATCGAAAACAGTGATCTTTATGGGACCATAAAAATCACTGCAGCACCCAAGGTACTAGTCTTCGATCGTAATGCCCATGCTGCGCGCGGTTCCTTCCACCATACGCATAGCTGCTTCAACATCAGCAGCATTCAAGTCCTGCATTTTTGTTTCAGCAATTTCTTTGACTTGATCGCGTTTAACAGTAGCGACTTTGCTTTTGTTAGGCTCGCCGGAACCTGATTCAACACCTGCTGCTTTCTTCAACAATACAGCTGCAGGTGGTGTTTTTGTAATAAACGTAAACGAACGGTCTTCAAAAACCGTAATTTCTGCTGGAATAATCATGCCAGCCTGATCTTGTGTACGTGCGTTGAATTCCTTACAGAAACCCATGATATTAATACCTGCCTGACCTAGTGCCGGTCCGACTGGCGGTGCTGGATTTGCTTTACCTGCAGGGATCTGCAATTTAACAAGTTTAATTACTTTTTTAGCCACGTGACACACCTCCTTAAAGTCCGTGATGTGGTAATAGGGTTTTGACCCTCCCACTCATATATGGTCATTGCCTTTGGACATGACCATGAATAACAAAAGAATTTTAGCATGAAACGAAATAAATTGCAAGAGATTTTTGGTTATGAATTTCACAGCAGTGTGAAATCTATAGTTTTTCGATCTGTGAGAAATCAAGTTCAACCGGTGTTTCACGGCCAAACATATTCACATGGACTTTGACTTTTTGTTTATCAACATCGATATGCTCAATTGTGCCGGTGAAGTCAGTGAATGGTCCATCGTTGACTTTAACATTCTCTTTAACCTCAAAATCAACCTGGATAACACTCTCTTTTAAGCCCATCTTCTTGAGTACAGAATCAATCTCGTCTGGCCATAGAGGCGTAGGTTTGGATCCCCCGCCACTTGATCCGACAAATCCTGTGACGCCCGGTGTGTTACGGACAACATACCAGGAGTCGTCAGTCATAATCATTTCTGCAAGGACATATCCCGGAAAGAATTTCTTTTTGGCAACTTTCTTTTTACCATCTTTAATTTCAGTCTCTTCTTCTTCGGGCACAATAACTCTGAAAATATGATCTTCCATCCCCATCGTCTCAACGCGCTTTTCAAGATTGGTCTTGACTTTGTTCTCATACCCTGAATACGTATGAACAACATACCAGTTTTTTTCCATAATGATCAGGACACTTAAGCTGCCCTTCCCTCCCTTATTACCCTTTGTCTAGGGTGTGGCTTTTTTAAACAATATTAAAAAACCCGTGACGCCCGGGTTTTTTAAGAAGGTTATATAATAGTATTATAGCATATTTATACTGCTTCTATTCAAAAAATGTATTGAGAAGTTGTGAGATCCCTAGGTCAACAACCCCGAAGAATATAGCTACGAATGTCACTGTAACGATAACCGTAACCGTATAGCTGAATAATTCCTTTCCTTTAGGCCAGCTGACTTTCTTCATTTCCCGTGATACATTCTTGAAAAATTGGACCAGTTTCATGCTTGTCCCCCCAAACTCCGCCGTAAAAAGACTTTCTTTATTTCGTTTCACGATGTATGGTATGAGCACCGCAGTGTTTGCAATACTTACGTACTTCCATTCGCTTGCCTTCTGCGGCTTTACCTTTTTGTGTTGTGTAATTTCTGTTTGAACAAACAGAACATGTTAAAACGATTCGTTTCGTCATCGTATCATCCTGACAAGTGCTTAATACCCTATTAAATGTAGCACGCAGACACCATTATGTCAATTGCTGCCGACCGTAAATAGAGGTATGGTTATATGATCTTTTTATGAATAACAGATCTGGATCGAGGCGCGTCATGCTCCAGCTTGCGTTTTATACGCTGCAAGGCATTATCGATTGATTTGACATGGCAATTAAGCATACCGGAGATTTCCTGATACGTATACCCGTCGACATACAAATTCAGAACCTCACGCTCAAACCGGCTCAGCACTTCCGACAATTTGCGTTCAATATCGATGGAGCTTTCCCGGTGAACGAGCAGTTCTTGCGGGTCTACTTCACTTGGACCGGCAATCACATCCATAAGTGTCCGCTCTGATTCTTCTTCAAACATTGGCTTGTCCAGAGACACGTAGGAATTGAGCGGGATATGCTTTTGTCGTGTTGCTGTCTTAATAGCCGTGATCATTTGCCGCGTTACACACATCTCAGCAAAAGCTTTGAATGAAGAAAGCTTATCCTGGTCAAAATTGCGAATGGCTTTATAAAGACCAATCAAACCCTCTTGCATAATGTCTTCCCTGTCTCCCCCAATTAAATAATACGTGCGCGCTTTGGCCCTAATAAATCCCTTATATTTCTGAATTAAATGATCAAGTGCTTGTTTGTGTCCACGATGGACAAGCTGCAAAACTTCCTCATCATCAAGCGATTTAAGATTCGGACAGTTTTCTTTCAAAAGTTGACTCACCAAGATTGCCCCCCCGGACGACTTCGAGATATTAGCAACATTATACCGTAAGCGTTTTACAAGAGTCAACAGCAGATCGCGTATTGGCGCCTTTTCGACAATCTTAGCCCCTGAATATTAGAAAATTCGACAAACCTTCGTGCTTAGTGACCACGGCGCCACCTTTCAAATAATGCCAGCATCTCATCGTTTAAAGGAATCTTGGAATGCGGCTGGACATTGCGGTACCGTTCAATATCTTTGGCGATGCCATTGTTAATCCCTTCCAACTCAATATACAGTTCCCGAGCTGATTTCCTCAAGGCACCTTGGGCAAAAATGGTACGCTGCTCTGTATAATCGGATGTCGCCACATACACTTTTGTTTGTACGTTCTTCAAATCCTTCACATATCTTTCAATGCGCTCATCTGCCGTTTCATTTTCTTTCGTATAGATCACTTCCACACCGAACGGATTGAGCTTACTACCTCTCCCGGGGGCTTCATACGCATCAAACACCACAATGACCCTGTGGCCGGTATAAGCCTGGTATTCTGCCATCATCTCGACAAGGCGGTTACGCGCCTGGTCAATATCTTTATCCTTTAATGCTTTCAGTTCTTCCCAGTCACCGATGATGTTGTAACCGTCAACGACCAAAATAATCATATTAATCACCCGACTGGTGTCCGTTTGCGACGTACTTCATAAAGAAGCAGAGCTGCTGCTACAGAAGCGTTAAGTGAAGAGACATGTCCGGTCATAGGCAGGCTTACTGTCCAGTCACACTTTTTCTTGACGAGTTTACTGATGCCCTTGCCTTCATTGCCGATTACAAGTGCTATGGCCAGGTCTCCGGCAAGCTGGCGATAATCTTCATCGGCGTCAGCTTCTGTTCCCACAACCCAAACGTGTTTTTCCTTCAGGAGTTCAATGGTGTTAGAAATATTTGTCACTCGAACAACAGGAACGTGCTCCAAAGCCCCTGCAGCTGTTTTTGCCACCACTGCAGTCAGTCCTACTGACCGGCGCTTGGGAATAATCACGCCATGAGCACCGACAGCATCCGCTGTACGTAAGATCGATCCCAGGTTATGCGGATCCTCAAGCTCGTCCAGTATTATGAAAAAAGGCGGCTCCCCAGAAGCTTCTGCTCGGTCAAATAAATCCTGGAGTTCACTGTACGGATATGGGGCCACGAATGCGACAATGCCTTGATGATTTCCATTGTCAAGTTGGTCCAAGCGCTTGCGCGGAACCGTTTGTACGACAGCTCCAGCGCGCTTGCCTAAATTCGTTAATTTTCGCTGCAAGTTAGGATTCAGCTGCTCCGAAAGAAACAACTTGTTAATAGGTCGTCCGGATTCTAAAGCAGCAAAAACCGGGTTCTTGCCGCTGATCAGCTCTTCATGAGTTTGAGGATCCATTATTTTCCCTTCTTTCCTGTATGAGATGGAAGGCATGTTCAATGAGTTCGTTAAGACGTTCATGGTTGTCAAGCAAGTAATGATAGCCCAACAACGCTTCAAAGGCTGTGCCATAACGATAAGTCTGGACACTCGTGTTTTTGGGAACGGAACCCGATTTGGCATTCCGCCCCCTCGCTACAACGCTTTGTTCTTCTTCTGTGAGGTGTGCTCCGTCCAGCCAGTGATGGATGACAGAAGCCTGTGCTTTGGCTGAAACATATTTAACCGCGTGTTCATGAAGCTGTTTTGGCTTGATCTGACCACTGTCGAGTAAATGTTTACGCACAGCCACTTCATAGACGGCATCCCCCATATAAGCGAGGGCCAGACTTTTCATCTGTTTCACATCAGCATTCATGATTGACCTCTTTTCCATCGGACTCCCTGAGGCGTATCTTCAAGAATAATGCCTTCTTCCTTCAGTTGGTCCCTGATGGCATCTGCCCGCTGAAAGTTGCGATTTTTACGCGCTTCATTCCGCTCTGCAATAAGCGCTTCAACATCCTCATCAAGCAAATCTTCTGATGGTGCATCCGGCAAGCCTATGCCCAGCACATCCAGACCACGCAGTAGAAAGGCTTGAAATGCGTCAATAACATCAGTGGACGTCTGTTTGGACTGAAGATAAACGTTCGCTTCTTTAGCCGTATCAAACATGACCGACAATGCATTCGCTGTATTAAAGTCATCTGACATTGCCTCATCAAAACGAGCTTCAAATGTACGTACTTTTTCAAACCAGGATTCCTTTTCATTTGTTAGATTCAGGCTGGACTGTTTGCGGTGCTCAAGATTGAAATATGCTGTTTCCAGCCGTTCAAGGCTGTTCTTGGCTCCTTCCAGCAAGGCTTCCGAAAAGTTGATCGGGTTGCGATAGTGCACACTGAGCATGAAGAATCGGACAACACGGGGATTATGGGCTGTGATTAAATCTCTTGTCAAAATAAAGTTTCCAAGTGATTTAGACATTTTCTCGTCATTAACATTAATATACCCATTGTGCATCCAGTAATGGGCAAACAGCTTATCGTTTTTTGCCTCCGATTGAGCAATCTCATTTTCATGATGCGGGAATGTCAAATCCTGACCGCCGGCATGAATATCAATGGTCTCACCCAAGTACTTCTTCGCCATGGCTGAGCACTCAATATGCCAACCCGGACGCCCCTTGCCCCATGGGGAATCCCAAGCAATTTCGTCTGCTTTTGCCTGCTTCCAGAGTGCGAAGTCAAGCGGGTCCTCCTTCTTTTCTCCGATTTGAATACGAGCTCCAGAGCGCAACTCATCAATGGATTGATGGGATAGCTTTCCATACCCGTCAAACGTTCTTGGCTTAAAATAAACATCCCCGTCTGCTTCATAAGCAAAACCCTTTTCGATCAGCCCTTTAATAAAAGCGATGATATCATCCATTGTTTCGGTTACGCGAGGATTATAGGTGGCCTTTTTTACACCTAATTGCTCAACATCTTCAAGATAAGCATCAATGAAACGGTTTGTGAGAGTTGAGACCGGTTCGCCCAATTCCTGGGCTGCCTTAATGATTTTATCATCCACATCTGTGAAATTAAGAACGTAATCAACATCATATCCTTTATACTCGAAAAACCGGCGAACGGTATCAAAAACCACAGCGGGTCGTGCGTTGCCAATATGAATGTAGTTATAAACTGTCGGGCCGCACACATACATTTTAACTTTATTTTCTTCTATCGGATTAAATAATTCTTTTTCATGTGTCAAAGTGTTATAAATTTTAATGGCCATTGTGTTTTTCCCCTTCCTGTATACGCTTCAATTCCTCTTTCAATCTGTTAACTTCTTTTTGAAGCCGATCACAGCGGTCGCCTACTGGATCTGGCAGCTGATGATCGAGACGTTCTGTGACCCTTTCACCATTCTGTTTAACAATCCTCCCTGGAATACCGACAACAGTGGCCCCGTTCGGCACTTCTTTAAGCACAACAGAGCCTGCGCCGATTTTCGCATTTTCTCCAATGGTGAGGGATCCAAGCACTTTTGCCCCTGTCGCAATTAATGCGCCGCTTTTAACAGTTGGATGCCGTTTGCCTTTTTCTTTTCCGGTGCCTCCCAGCGTAACGCCTTGGAATACGGTGACATCATCTTCAATTTCACATGTTTCGCCGATCACGACTCCCATGCCGTGGTCGATGAAGAATCTCCGCCCAATTCTGGCCCCGGGGTGGATTTCGATGCCTGTGAAAAAGCGGCTGATTTGAGAAATTGCCCGGGCAATAAAAAACCATTTCCATTTATAAAAGCGATGTGCCACACGATGTGCCCATACCGCATGCAATCCTGAGTATGTTAAAACAACTTCGAAAACAGACCGGGCAGCCGGGTCATGTTCAAAAACCACATCAATGTCTTCTTTTATGCGTTTGAAAAAACCCACCTGTGAACGCCTCCCTTTTCGAGGTTCATTTGGATTGAACTCACTTTACTTTCATAACGTTTTTGGATATAAAAACGCCTCTGTGCCATAAAGACACAGAGACGTTTATCCGACGCGGTTCCACTCTGTTTAAAGCAATTTGCTTCCAACTTTGACTCTGATAACGGCAGAGGTGCCGCCGCCATATACTTTTGTTCCATGGCGGACTCAAAGGGGCATTTCAGAAGCGGTGTCAGGTATCACTCCCAGCCGGCGATGATACTCTCTGTGCAGACAGAACACTTCTTACTTCTCCTTCTCAACGTTCTTTATCGTATATTCACTATATTATATTCTACAAAATTTGTGAAGGTTATTTTGTCATTACGCTTCCAGTTGCTTTAAAATTGCATCCAGACGTGCGAGTACAATTTCTTTGCCAAGCAGTTCGATAGCAAGAGGCAACTCAGGACCATGAACTTGTCCTGTGACAGCCACTCTGATCGGCATAAATAATTTTTTACCGCGATGCTTGGTTTCTTTTTGCGTCGCTTTGATTTCGCCTTTGATCGAATCCTTTTCGAAGCTTTCCAAGTGAATCAGCTTATCCGTAAATACTTGCAGCACTTCTATGACTTGTTCGCCGCTGAGTATTTCCATGCCCTCTTCATCATAGGCAATCTCTTTTTTAAAGAACAGATCGGTCAGTTCTACAATCTCAGCCCCATAGCTAAGTTGTTCCTGATAGAGACCAATCAGGCGCTCTGCCCATGCTCTTGTAGACTCATCCATATCTGTTGGCAGTTTGTCTGCTTCAATTAAATAAGGCATGGCAAGGTCAATGATCCGCTTAGTATCAGCTGCCTTAATGTATTGGTTGTTCATCCACTTTAATTTCTTCGCATCAAACACAGCTGCGGAGGTGGATAATCGTTCTGGATCAAAGATATCGATCAGTGTATCTTTTGTAAAAATTTCCTCTTCGCCTACCGGAGACCAGCCCAGAAGTGTGATAAAGTTGAACAGAGCTTCCGGCAGATAACCCAGGTTTTTATACTGTTCGATAAACTGTAAAATATGTTCATCCCGCTTACTGAGCTTCTTGCGGTCTTCATTCAAGATCAATGTCATATGACCGAATTTCGGAGGTGTCCAGTCAAAAGCATCATACACCATCATCTGCTTCGGTGTATTTGAAATATGCTCTTCTCCTCGTAATACGTGACTGATTGCCATCAAATGGTCATCAATCGCAACAGCAAAGTTATAGGTTGGAGCACCATTTTTCTTAACGATCACCCAGTCGCCGAAATCACTGCCTTGAAAGGTGATGGGGCCTCTGACAATATCATCAAATGTATATGTGCTGTCCTCAGGAATACGAAAACGGATACTCGGGCGGCGTCCTTCTTCTTCAAATTTCGCAATGTCTTCAGCACTCAGATCACGGTGTGCCCCGGAATATTTAGGGACCTGGCCAGCTGCACGCTGACTCTCCCGCTCTGCTTCCAGTTCTTCCTCAGTCATGTAACATTTATAAGCAATCCCACGTTCAAGCAGCTTGTCCACATACTTATTATAGACGTCAAGACGCTCCATTTGCCGGTATGGGCCGTATTCACCGCCGACATCAGCACCTTCATCCCATTCCACGCCGAGCCATTTCAGGTATTTAAGCTGACTCTCTTCCCCTCCGGCAACATTTCGCTTTTCATCAGTATCTTCAATTCGGATGATCATCTTTCCATCAAAGTGTTTGGCATATAAATAATTAAATAAGGCCGTACGCGCGTTGCCAATATGTAAATTGCCTGTCGGGCTTGGCGCATAACGGACCCGGACTTCATTTGTCATAATGATTCCCCTTTCCTGCATCTGTCAGTATATCGTATATATCCATAAAAATCGCTCATCACGTATAAAAAGTGATAACCGGCACGTTATCACTTTTTATACACGGTACATTTATGTTATACCTTTTTTACAGAGCCTTTTCAAGTAATTTAGGCTTAGCAAAGATCATGCGTCCAGCTGATGTCTGAAGGACGCTCGTAATGAGCACATCAATGGTTTTGCCAATATACTCGCGACCTTCCTCAACGACAATCATTGTGCCGTCATCAAGGTACGCTACGCCTTGATTGTGCTCTTTGCCGTCTTTAATGACTTGGACGGATAGTTCTTCACCGGGTAGTACGACAGGCTTTACGGCGTTGGCCAGATCGTTGATATTGAGAACCTGGACACCCTGTAAGTCACACACCTTGTTTAAGTTAAAGTCATTCGTTACGACGACACCGCCCATAACTTTGGCGAGCTTGATCAGTTTGCTGTCCACTTCGCTGATTTCTTCAAAGTCGCCTTCATAAATCTCCACATGGACAGGTAATTCCTTCTGGATCCTGTTCAATACGTCGAGCCCGCGTCTGCCTCTGTTACGCTTCAATACGTCAGATGAATCGGCAATGTGCTGAAGTTCCCCAAGGACAAACTGCGGAATGACAAGTGTTCCTTCAAGAAAATTCGTTTGACAAATATCGGCAATTCGTCCGTCAATAATCACACTCGTATCAAGAATTTTCGGCTGAGGAAGATCTCCTCCACTTTCTTCTTGTCCGGCTTTCTTTTTATCCCGATCTTTCTTTCCAACACTCAAAATATTGACGAATTCCTCACGCCGGCGGAACCCGACCTGGAAACCCAAATACCCCAGGACGATGGTTAAAAACAACGGTAAAACCTTTGAGACTAACTGATTTCCGATGTCCAGAAGTGGAATTGTAGCCAAATAGGCCACGACAAGCCCGACGATCAATCCAACACTTCCAAAAAACAAATCACCGGCCGGCAGTTTAATCAAACCATCTTCAATCCATCTTAAGAAGCCGACAACATAGTCTGCCAACCAATAAGAAATTAAAAACAAAATAATGGCGCCTGCGACAGATCCGAAGTAGGGCGATGTTACCCATGCAGTTTCCGTCAAATTAAATAAATTGATGATATCAGGGATATACAAATAGCCGACGGTTCCGCCTGTAATGATGAAAAACAAGTGAACGATTTTTTTAAGCACCACTGTCACCTCCTATCCGTTATTATTACCTAATTAAAGTAAAAATAACCCATTATACTGCAAACTATTGTTCAACAGTAAGCAAATCATAGCACAACCAAAATTATCAGTCAAATGATTAACAGATGATCATACCATATAAAACACATCGATGTCAATATAATTTACGTCATGTTTCGACAATCATCGCGCAAGTCCTATCTCCATGGCCTCTTGAACTGTGTTAACACCAACTATTTTTATCCCTGCTGGCGGGGTCCATCCCTCAAGATTACGGTTTGGACAAATGACGCGCTGGAAACCAAGCTTAGCTGCTTCCTGCACCCGTTGCTCAATTCGGGATACACGTCTGATTTCGCCGGTTAAACCGACTTCTCCGATAAAAATATCTTCAGGAAGAGTGGCCTGATCTCTGAAACTGGATGCAATGCTGATTGCAATGGCTAAGTCAATCGCGGGTTCGTCCAGTTTGACCCCTCCGGCCACTTTAATGTAGGCATCTTGGTTCTGCAGCATGAGGCCGACACGTTTTTCCAACACAGCCATTAACAATGGAACACGGCTATGATCGACCCCAGTGGCCATACGGCGCGGGTTCCCAAAACTCGATGGAGATACAAGCGCCTGTATTTCGACAAGTACTGGCCTCGTGCCTTCCATTGATGCCACAACTGTTGAACCGGCTGCTCCCTGTGAGCGCTCTTCCAAAAAGATTTCAGATGGGTTTAAGACCTCTCTAAGACCCAACTCTTTCATTTCAAAAATACCCATTTCATGTGTACTGCCGAAACGGTTCTTCACACTGCGTAAAATCCGGTACGCATGGTGTCGCTCCCCTTCAAAATACAAGACAGCATCTACCATATGCTCGAGCATACGCGGCCCTGCAATGGCACCTTCTTTGGTGACATGACCAACAATAAAGATGGGTATGCCGTTTGTTTTAGCGATTTTCATCAATTCACTGGTAGATTCTCTGACCTGAGAAACACTTCCCGGCGCGCTTGTGATTTCTTCCCGATAAATGGTTTGAATGGAGTCGATCACTACAAAATCAGGCTTAATTTGTTCAATATGTTTCGCGATGTTGAACAAATTTGTTTCAGCAAGAACATAAAGTCCCTCAGATTTAATGTTCAAGCGATCTGCCCGTAATTTTGTCTGCTGGGTAGATTCCTCGCCAGAAATGTATAGAACAGAGAGGTTTTGATCAGCAAGCTGAGCTGATATCTGCAAAAGCAAAGTCGATTTGCCGATACCTGGATCACCGCCGATCAATACAAGGGACCCAGGCACAATCCCTCCACCGAGAACTCTGTTGAACTCTTTCATTTCTGTCGTAACTCGTGGTTCTTTTCGCGACTCAATTGCTGTTATTTTTTCTGGCTGGCTTACAGCCTGTTGGCTAACACCAAGATGATGGCGACCTTTTAACGATGCTGAATCCACTTCTTCCACCAGTGTATTCCAATTACCGCAACCAGGGCATTTCCCCATCCACTTCGCTGACTCATAGCCACAATCCTGGCATACATACTTTGTTTTCTTTCTCGCCAATGATTTTCCCCACCTTTATTATACCCTGTATGTTGTACGATTGACATAACACAAAAGTTACAGTCATTTATCATTTAAATCCAATTTACATACTTGTGCCACATTTATTGCTCCTAATGGAAAAATTGGAAGCCCCCTGTGATAGAGGCTTCCGATTGCATTCAAGATTTATTTCGGCAGAACTATAAATTCACCTTTGTTGTTGAGACCAATTTTAACCTTTTCGTTTTTAGAGATGGTTTCCTTCAGCAACTCTTCTGAAAGTAAATCCTCGACGTTTTTCTGAATGGAACGACGGAGTGGACGTGCACCGTATTCAGGTTCAAAACCGTCTTTGGCGATTTTTTCAAGTGCCTTATCAGTCAGAGTGAATTCAATCTCTTGGTCCTTCAGACGTTTCTGTAGCTGGTTAACCATAAGTGACACGATCTTCGTCATATGCTTTTCCTCAAGCGAATGGAAGACAATTGTTTCATCTATCCGGTTTAGGAATTCTGGTCTGAATGCCTTTTTAAGTTCGCTGATGACTTTATCTTTCATGTCTTTGTATTCCTGACCTTCCTCTTCCAGCGTGAAACCAACGTATTTATTTGTTCTCAGCTGGTCGGCTCCGACGTTAGAGGTCATGATCAAAACGGTATTGCGAAAATCAACAACCCGACCCTTGGAATCAGTTAAACGCCCATCTTCCAGAACTTGGAGTAGGATGTTAAACACTTCAGGGTGTGCTTTCTCAATTTCATCGAGCAATATAACAGAATATGGATTTGTCCGGACTTTTTCAGTTAATTGACCGCCATCTTCATGTCCCACATATCCAGGAGGTGAACCCACGAGCCTGGAAGTCGAGTGTTTCTCCATATATTCGGACATGTCAATACGTATCATCGAATCCTCGTCCTCAAACATTGCTTCAGCAAGGGCGCGGGCCAATTCAGTTTTACCAACACCAGTAGGGCCTAGGAATATAAATGATCCAATCGGACGTTTAGGATCCTTAAGACCTGCACGAGCTCTGCGAATGGCCTTTGATACAGCGTTAACCGCTTCTGACTGACCAATAACCCTGCTATGCAAGATTTCCTCCATATTCAGGAGTCGTTCACTTTCCTGTTTGGTCAATTTAACCACTGGGACGCCGGTCCATGTTGAAACGACCGCAGCAATGTCCTCCATGACCACTTTTGTATCGGTTTTACCTTGCTTTTCTTTCCAATCATTTTTGGTTTTATCCAATTCTTCACGGAGTTTTTGTTCAGAATCTCTGAGTGAAGCTGCTGTTTCAAACTCCTGACTTTGCACAGCAGCGTCCTTTTCTTTACGAACATTCTCTAGCTTCTGTTCCAGCTCCTTGAGATTAGGTGGAATCGTGTATGAGCGTAAACGAACCTTTGAACCAGCTTCATCAATGAGATCAATTGCTTTATCTGGGAGAAAACGATCGTTGATATAACGGTCAGACAACTGAGCAGCTGCTTCAATCGCTTCATCTGTAATGGTGACTCTGTGATGGGCTTCATAACGATCGCGCAACCCTTTTAAAATCTGGACAGTTTCGTCAAGGGTAGGTTCATCCACTTGGACGGGCTGAAAACGCCGTTCCAAGGCCGCATCCTTTTCAATATACTTGCGGTATTCATCAAGGGTAGTGGCCCCAATA
This sequence comes from Lentibacillus sp. JNUCC-1, assembly GCF_009741735.1. Classification (NCBI taxonomy): domain Bacteria; kingdom Bacillati; phylum Bacillota; class Bacilli; order Caryophanales; family Bacillaceae; genus Lentibacillus; species Lentibacillus sp. JNUCC-1. The sequence continues at coordinate 1,861,879 of NZ_WHOH01000001.1, read as the reverse complement.
CACTGAAGTTCACCACGAGCAAGCGATGGTTTAAGGATGTTAGAGGCATCAATCGCCCCTTCAGCCCCACCAGCTCCGATCAGCGTATGAAGCTCATCGATGAATATGATAATATTGCCGGCTTGACGAATCTCCTCCATGACTTTTTTCAATCTGTCTTCAAATTCACCCCTGTATTTCGTCCCTGCTACAACGGTACCCATATCAAGTGTCATAACACGTTTGTTTCTGAGTGTCTCCGGAATTTCATTGTTAACGATCTGCTGGGCCAGCCCCTCTGCTACGGCTGTTTTACCGACACCTGGCTCACCAATCAAAACAGGGTTGTTTTTCGTACGGCGGCTGAGCACTTCGATAACCCGTTCAATCTCTTTACTTCTGCCGATCACGGGGTCAACATCGCCTTCTTTTGCACTTTCGGTTAAATCACGCGCAAGGGAATCGAGTGTTGGCGTGTTTGCAGTGCCTGTTGACTGTCCGCGGCCCTGGCGTCCTGCAGTCGATTCGTTGCTGCCGAGAAGCTGTAATACCTGTTGTCTGGCTTTATTCAAGCTGACACCCAGATTGTTGAGCACCCGGGCTGCAACCCCTTCACCTTCGCGAATTAACCCAAGTAATATATGCTCTGTTCCAACGTAAGAATGACCCAGTTTTCTCGCCTCGTCCTGTGAGAGTTCAACAACCTTCTTGGCTCGTGGTGTGTAATGAATCGTCTGCATAGGCTGCTTCCCTTTGCCAATCAGCTTCTCTACTTCTTCCTGGATTTTTTCGGTTTCAAGACCTATGGACTGCAGTGCTTTAGCAGCGATCCCGTCACCTTCGCGGATCAGACCAAGTAGAATATGTTCTGTTCCTATATTGCTGTGACCAAGTCTGACAGCTTCTTCCTGTGATAAAGCAAGTACTTTTTGTGCTCTTTCAGTAAAACGACCAAACATCATAGTGCATTTCCTCCTGTCTATTGATCTAACTCGATACGTTCCCGAATCAATGTTGCACGCAATATGTCACGCTCATTCGGTGATAACTTTTTGTTGGCATACTGTTGTAGAAAACCGGGCTGGATAAGAGTCATAAGTTCATTTAAAATCGGCTGCTTCACATTTTGAATGATACCCAGATCAATGCCGAGCCGAACGTCTGAAATACAATTTGCAGCCTCTTTGGATTCTATAATCCGGCTATGCTCCAGAACCCCGTAGGAACGAAAAATACGGTCTTCCAGCCGGGCTTCTGACTGTTCCTGCAGCTGTGTTCTGGCACGGCGCTCATGTTCAATCAATTGTTGTACGACACTTTGCAAGTCCGCGACAATGTCCTGTTCGCTCTTCCCCAGCGTGATTTGATTGGATATTTGAAAGATGTTACCCAGTGCCTCACTGCCTTCACCATATATCCCTCTTACTACAAGACCAAGTTGGTTGATCGCCGGGATCATACGATTAATCTGCTGTGTGAGTGCAAGAGCAGGGAGATGCATCATGACTGATGCACGCATGCCTGTGCCAATGTTTGTCGGACAGCTGGTTAAATAGCCTCTCGTTTCATCAAATGCATAATCAACTTTCTTCTCAAGCCAGTCATCAAGTTCAAAAGCTTTCTCAAGCGCCTGATCAAGCTGAAAGCCAGGGAAATAAAGCTGCATCCGAATATGATCCTCTTCGTTAATCATAATAGAAACTTGCTCATTTTCGGATATCAATGCGCCTGAGACATGGTCATGCTCAATCAGATGCGGGCTGATGAGATGCTTTTCCACTAAAACACGCTTTTCTACAGGAGATAGGTCCTGGATAGGTACAAAATTAAAATCATCATAATCCTGAAATGATACATGATCATAGGTGTTTTTCATAAACTCAGAGACTTCTTCAAGCTCGTTTTTCTCTGCGACAATAGGAAAAGGCACACGAACAAAATTTCTCGCCAAGCGGATCCGGCTGCTGAGTACAATATCACTGTCCGGACCGCCTTTTCGCATCCATGGACTGATCGCTTCATTCATAAAGTTTTGGAGTGTCATGCACCATCACCTGCTTCTCCGTCTCGAATTGTTTGTTCAAGCTCCTTAATCTTATCTCTGACCAGTGCGGCGTCTTCAAATGCCTCTTGTTCAATCAATGACTTTAATTCGCTTTTATAGGCGTCCAGCTGTTTTTTCGTATGCAGATCGCCTCCGCGCCTCTTGGGTATTTTACCGTGATGTTGTGTGTTGCCGCTATGTACCCGACGGAAAATGGAATCAAGGCGGTCATTGAATGTTTCATAGCATTTGGCACAACCAAATTTGCCAGTCTGTTTAAACTGGGAGAAGGTCATGCCACACTTTTCACACTGAAGCGTTTGTATGGGTTGGAAAGGCTGGGCACCTTGTTTCTTAGAGTTAACCGGGTAAGAATCAAAATTAAACAAACCTGAAAGGAGATGATGCAGAGAGTAACCTTCTTCCGGATAACCCATATATCCTTTTTCCTTGGCACATTGCTCACACACATGCCGTTCTGTCGTTTCACCATTAATGACCTGTTTTAAATGCAGTGTAGCCGGTCGCTTCTGGCATTCCTCGCATTGCATATGAGTCCCTCCCTATCTGTTTGAGTATTTTAAGGTGGTTAGCATGGCACTTAGAATACGCGCTCTTGCTTCGTCCCGAACAGGCAAGGGGAAAAGCAGTGTATTTCTGTCAATCGCACTTGCCGCCATTTTAGCCTCTCGTTCGGTCATAATCTCTTCTTCCAATAAACGTTCCAGAATGTCAATCGCAGCTTGCTGTGTCACGGCTGGGTTAATCATGCCAATGATTTCATCAATCAGTTCAGCTTTGTCCTGATATGTGATGCGGATAATCCGTATATAGCCTCCTCCACCACGTTTGCTTTCTACTATATATCCCTTTTCCACTGTAAAACGTGTATTAATCACATAATTTATTTGAGAAGGCACACATTGAAACTGATCAGCAATTTCACTGCGTTTGATTTCAATGACACCTTTCCCTTTTGATTCAAGGACTTTCTTTAAATACCTTTCAATCACATCAGAAATGTTACTCATAAACTTTCCTCCTCTAATCCTATGAGCAAAACAATGATGTTTTGACTTTGACTAACTTTGACTATGCATTTATTATACGACAAAATTGGTCTGTTGCAAACTGATTACTTTTAATCATTTTAGACACACATGTTAAAAACAAACCCTCTTATCGGAAAAAAGTAAAGACATTTCAACCTCATTCACTATCGTTAACGGTCCGGATCGCTTCAACTTTTGAAATGTCATTTATTAAAGCAACCGTGTTAACATCTGAACCACGCTCATACTTAATAATAATTTGTTTGCTGTTTTGTGATTCGTTAACGATCTCCATTCGCTTAATCGATACTTGATAACCTTCCAAGACTGAAATAAGGGCATTGATTTCTATGTCATCGTCCGCAAATATTTCAATAGCTTTGGAACGCTTCTTTTTTATAATCTTATTTTCAATGTTATTTAGAAAACCAAGGCTCAGTAATATAAGCAAAGTTGTATAAATTGCAGTGCTGTACATGCCCATGCCTACAACAAGCCCCAGTCCAGCCACAGCCCATATGGAAGCCGCCGTTGTCAGGCCGCGTATCGTACCGCCGTATACAATAATCGTTCCCGCCCCTAAAAAACCAATACCACTGATCACATAGGAGGGAATTCTTGCTGGGTCAAATCTGATATTATCATACGCATCAATAAGTGACTGAAAGCCATAAAGAGACAGCAGCATCATCAAGCACGCACCAATCCCGACTAATATATGCGTCCGAAAGCCGGCAGAATGATTCTTGAGTTCACGCTCAAAACCAATCAACCCTGAAAGCAGCAGCGCAATCAGGATCCTTAATGCGATAACTGAAAAATGCTGATCAAGGTACTGCTCAAACAATGCATTCACCTCCCCACTTTATAAACCATCCTAAAAATATGTATTAAGCGATACAATTATATATATGTTATACAAAAATAAACGATGATTGTCTCTTCAACGTCTATATAACCATTCCCATATTGATTTGAATATGCACCATATATTTCCCCAAAAGCAAACTAAAAAAACATCCAGATTACAATTATAATTGTAATCTGGATGTTTTGATGCCTGGCGGCGACCTACTCTTGCAGGGGCGATGCCCCAACTACCATCGGCGCAGAAGAGCTTAACTGCTGTGTTCGGCATGGGAACAGGTGTGACCTCTTCGCTATTGCCACCAGACCTTTATGCTGTTTTAAGGACAAGAACTATTATAAGCATTTTAATCGAAAAATGCAAGTTCTTTTTTAAATTTGTACCCTGAAAATCAAATAAGAGGTCAAGTCATCATCGTACTTTACGCTAGTTAAGTCCTCGATCGATTAGTATCTGTCAGCTCCACGTGTCACCACGCTTCCACACCAGACCTATCAACCTCATCGTCTCTGAGGGATCTTACTCACTCGAAGTGATGGGAAGTCTCATCTTGAGGGGGGCTTCATGCTTAGATGCTTTCAGCACTTATCCTTGCCACACGTAGCTACCCAGCTATGCTCCTGGCGGAACAACTGGTACACCAGCGGTGTGTCCATCCCGGTCCTCTCGTACTAAGGACAGCTCCTCTCAAACTTCCTGCGCCCACGACGGATAGGGACCGAACTGTCTCACGACGTTCTGAACCCAGCTCGCGTACCGCTTTAATGGGCGAACAGCCCAACCCTTGGGACCGACTACAGCCCCAGGATGCGATGAGCCGACATCGAGGTGCCAAACCTCCCCGTCGATGTGAACTCTTGGGGGAGATAAGCCTGTTATCCCCGGGGTAGCTTTTATCCGTTGAGCGATGGCCCTTCCATGCGGAACCACCGGATCACTAAGCCCGACTTTCGTCCCTGCTCGACTTGTAGGTCTCGCAGTCAAGCTCCCTTCTGCCTTTGCACTCTGCGAATGATTTCCAACCATTCTGAGGGAACCTTTGGGCGCCTCCGTTACCTTTTGGGAGGCGACCGCCCCAGTCAAACTGCCTGCCTGACACTGTCTCCGGACCGGATCACGGTCCTGGGTTAGAATGGTCGTACAGCCAGGGTGGTATCCCACCGGTGCCTCCACGTAAGCTGGCGCTCACGCTTCCAAGGCTCCCACCTATCCTGTACAAGCTGTACAAACATTCAATATCAGGCTACAGTAAAGCTCCACGGGGTCTTTCCGTCCTGTCGCGGGTAATGCGCATCTTCACGCATAGTATAATTTCACCGGGTCTCTCGTTGAGACAGTGCCCAAGTCGTTGCACCTTTCGTGCGGGTCGGAACTTACCCGACAAGGAATTTCGCTACCTTAGGACCGTTATAGTTACGGCCGCCGTTTACTGGGGCTTCAGTTCTACGCTTCGAGCCCGTAGGCTCTAACGCGTCCCCTTAACCTTCCAGCACCGGGCAGGTGTCAGCCCCTATACTTCGCCTTTCGGCTTCGCAGAGACCTGTGTTTTTGCTAAACAGTCGCTTGGGCCTATTCACTGCGGCTCCTCCTTAAAGGAGCACCCCTTCTCCCGAAGTTACGGGGTCATTTTGCCGAGTTCCTTAACGAGAGTTCTCCCGCTCACCTTCGGATTCTCTCCGCGCCTACCTGTGTCGGTTTGCGGTACGGGCACCTGTGACCTTGCTAGAGGCTTTTCTTGGCAGTGTGGATTCAGACACTTCGGTACTCAATTTCCCTCCCCATCACAGATTGGGATTGTTGGACGGATTTACCTATCCAACTCCCTCGCTGCTTGGGCGCACACGTCCATCGGTGCGCTTGTCCTATCCTCCTGCGTCCCCCCATCGCTCAAACGGTCACGAGGTGGTACAGGAATATCAACCTGTTGGCCATCGCCTACGCCTTTCGGCCTCGGCTTAGGTCCCGACTAACCCTGAGAGGACGAGCCTTCCTCAGGAAACCTTGGGCTTTCGGTGAAAGAGATTCTCACTCTTTTTTCGCTACTCATACCGGCATTCTCACTTCTAAGCGCTCCACCAGTCCTCACGGTCTGACTTCACAGCACTTAGAACGCTCTCCTACCATTGTTCGAAGAACAATCCGCAGCTTCGGTGATACGTTTAGCCCCGGTACATTTTCGGCGCAGTGTCACTCGACCAGTGAGCTATTACGCACTCTTTAAATGGTGGCTGCTTCTAAGCCAACATCCTGGTTGTCTGTGCAACGCCACATCCTTTTCCACTTAACGTATACTTTGGGACCTTAGCTGGCGGTCTGGGCTGTTTCCCTTTCGACTATGAACCTTATCACCCATAGTCTGACTCCCAAGCATAAGTATCCGGCATTCGGAGTTTGACTGAATTCGGTAACCCGATGAGGGCCCCTAGTCCAATCAGTGCTCTACCTCCGGTACTCTGATCTTGAGGCTAGCCCTAAAGCTATTTCGGAGAGAACCAGCTATCTCCGTGTTCGATTGGCATTTCACCCCTACCCACACCTCATCCCCGCATTTTTCAACATACGTGGGTTCGGGCCTCCTGTCAGTGTTACCTGACCTTCACCCTGGACATGGGTAGATCACACGGTTTCGGGTCTACGACTACATACTCAAACGCCCTATTCAGACTCGCTTTCGCTGCGGCTCCGTGTCTACCACTTAACCTTGCATGCAATCGTAACTCGCCGGTCCATTCTACAAAAGGTACGCCGTCACCCATTAACGGGCTCCGACTACTTGTAGGCACACGGTTTCAGGTTCTCTTTCACTCCCCTTCCGGGGTGCTTTTCACCTTTCCCTCACGGTACTGGTTCACTATCGGTTACCAGGGAGTATTTAGCCTTGGGAGATGGTCCTCCCGGATTCCGACGGAATTTCTCGTGTTCCGCCGTACTCAGGATCCACACCGGAGGCTGCTTCTTTTCGACTACCGGGCTGTTACCGTCTTTGGCTGATCTTTCCAGATCGATTCGTCTAACAAACAGCTTTGTAACTCCATATGGTGTGTCCTACAACCCCGACAGGCAAGCCTGCCGGTTTGGGCTGATTCCGTTTCGCTCGCCGCTACTTGGGAAATCGCTTTTGCTTTCTCTTCCTCCGGGTACTGAGATGTTTCAGTTCCCCGGGTCTGCCTCACACATCCTATGTATTCAGATGTGCGTACTGTTCCATTACGAACAGTGGGTTCCCCCATTCGGAAATCCCCGATTCAAAGCTTACTTACAGCTCCCCGAGGCATATCGGTGTTAGTCCCGTCCTTCTTCGGCTCCTGGTACCAAGGCATCCACCGTGCGCCCTTATTCACTTAACTGGCGTGTTTTATTTCAATGAATAAACATACGATTTATTTGATGTCTTGATTGCTCTTATTTGATTTTCAAGGTACAAAGTTTCGAGAGATTTGCTCCCTCAAAACTGAACAAACAAACGAAGTGATGTCTTTCCGTTAATTTAGCTGTGATGCCGTTTGACGGGCATCTATGCTAGATATCCTTAGAAAGGAGGTGATCCAGCCGCACCTTCCGATACGGCTACCTTGTTACGACTTCACCCCAATCATTGGCCCCACCTTCGGCGGCTGGCTCCATAAAGGTTACCCCACCGACTTCGGGTGTTGCCAACTCTCGTGGTGTGACGGGCGGTGTGTACAAGGCCCGGGAACGTATTCACCGTGGCATGCTGATCCACGATTACTAGCGATTCCTGCTTCATGCAGGCGAGTTGCAGCCTGCAATCCGAACTGGGAATGGTTTTATGGGATTTGCTACACCTCGCGGCTTCGCTGCCCTTTGTACCATCCATTGTAGCACGTGTGTAGCCCAGGTCATAAGGGGCATGATGATTTGACGTCATCCCCACCTTCCTCCGGTTTGTCACCGGCAGTCACCTTAGAGTGCCCAACTGAATGCTGGCAACTAAGGTTAAGGGTTGCGCTCGTTGCGGGACTTAACCCAACATCTCACGACACGAGCTGACGACAACCATGCACCACCTGTCACTCTGTCCCCGAAGGGAACACGCTGTCTCCAGCGCTGGCAGAGGATGTCAAGACCTGGTAAGGTTCTTCGCGTTGCGTCGAATTAAACCACATGCTCCACCGCTTGTGCGGGCCCCCGTCAATTCTTTTGAGTTTCAGCCTTGCGGCCGTACTCCCCAGGCGGAGTGCTTAATGCGTTAACTTCAGCACCAAGGGGCGGAAACCCCCTGACACCTAGCACTCATCGTTTACGGCGTGGACTACCAGGGTATCTAATCCTGTTTGCTACCCACGCTTTCGCACCTCAGCGTCAGTTACAGACCAGAGAGTCGCCTTCGCCACTGGTGTTCCTCCACATCTCTACGCATTTCACCGCTACACGTGGAATTCCACTCTCCTCTTCTGCACTCAAGCCCTCCAGTTTCCAATGACCGCTCACGGTTAAGCCGCAAGATTTCACATCAGACTTAAAGGACCGCCTGCGCGCGCTTTACGCCCAATAATTCCGGACAACGCTTGCCCCCTACGTATTACCGCGGCTGCTGGCACGTAGTTAGCCGGGGCTTTCTGGTCAGGTACCGTCAAGGCGCCGCCCTATTCGAACGGCACTTGTTCTTCCCTGACAACAGAGCTTTACGATCCGAAAACCTTCATCACTCACGCGGCGTTGCTCCGTCAGACTTTCGTCCATTGCGGAAGATTCCCTACTGCTGCCTCCCGTAGGAGTCTGGGCCGTGTCTCAGTCCCAGTGTGGCCGATCACCCTCTCAGGTCGGCTACGCATCGTCGCCTTGGTAGGCTCTTACCCCACCAACTAGCTAATGCGCCGCGGGCCCATCTGTAAGTGATAGCCAAAGGCCATCTTTTATCCTCTCACCATGCGATGAAAGGTGTTATCCGGTATTAGCTCCGGTTTCCCGGAGTTATCCCAGTCTTACAGGCAGGTTGCCCACGTGTTACTCACCCGTCCGCCGCTCGATCCACAGGCGCATGCCCCGAAGGGCAATTGCCTGCTTCACGCGCTCGACTTGCATGTATTAGGCACGCCGCCAGCGTTCGTCCTGAGCCAAGATCAAACTCTCCATAAAAGTTTGGGTGTTCATCGACACCAATCGATGAACGGTCTTAGCTTCTTAAAAAATTGATTCAGGGTTTAAAGTTTAAAACTTCTTACCTCTGACATCTGTTTTACAGACATCTGCTTCGTTGTTTGTTCAGTTTTCAAGGAACAAAATTGTTATGCGCTCTTGGAACGCTTAAACATTATATAACGCGTGACACATTGTGTCAAGAGTTAATTTGGTGGAGCCTAGCGGGATCGAACCGCTGACCTCCTGCGTGCAAGGCAGGCGCTCTCCCAGCTGAGCTAAGGCCCCTTAAAATGGTCGGGAAGACAGGATTCGAACCTGCGACCCCTTGGTCCCAAACCAAGTGCTCTACCAAGCTGAGCTACTTCCCGTATAAATGGCGCGCCCGAGAGGAGTCGAACCCCTAACCTCTTGATCCGTAGTCAAACGCTCTATCCAATTGAGCTACGGGCGCATTTTTATGGTGCCGAGGGCCGGACTCGAACCGGCACGGTAGTAACCTACCGCAGGATTTTAAGTCCTGTGCGTCTGCCAATTCCGCCACCCCGGCTAGACGCTTGCGCATAAAATGGAGCGGAAGACGGGATTCGAACCCGCGACCCCCACCTTGGCAAGGTGGTGTTCTACCACTGAACTACTTCCGCTTAAAACTAATAAAATGCGGGTGGAGGGAGTTGAACCCCCACGTCCGAAGACACTAGATCCTAAGTCTAGCGCGTCTGCCAATTCCGCCACACCCGCTTGATGGTGAGCCATGGAGGATTCGAACCTCCGACCCTCTGATTAAAAGTCAGATGCTCTACCGACTGAGCTAATGGCTCTTTTTCTTAATGGTGCTATATTTAAACCTGCAAAGTTTATTGCAATAAAAAACACCACATTAAGTAAGTGGTGCCGGCCAGAGGACTTGAACCCCCAACCTACTGATTACAAGTCAGTTGCTCTACCAGTTGAGCTAGGCCGGCTAAATGATAATTTGAAGTTTTGAAATTGGGTGGCTTAAATGGTGGAGGATGCAGGGTTCGAACCTGCGACCCCTTGCTTGTAAGGCAAGTGCTCTCCCAGCTGAGCTAATCCTCCATAAAACTTGCCTGGCGGCGACCTACTCTTGCAGGGGCGATGCCCCAACTACCATCGGCGCAGAAGAGCTTAACTGCTGTGTTCGGCATGGGAACAGGTGTGACCTCTTCGCTATTGCCACCAGACCTTTATGCTGTTTTAAGGACAAGAACTATTATAAGCATTTTAATCGAAAAATGCAAGTTCTTTTTTAAATTTGTACCCTGAAAATCAAATAAGAGGTCAAGTCATCATCGTACTTTACGCTAGTTAAGTCCTCGATCGATTAGTATCTGTCAGCTCCACGTGTCACCACGCTTCCACACCAGACCTATCAACCTCATCGTCTCTGAGGGATCTTACTCACTCGAAGTGATGGGAAGTCTCATCTTGAGGGGGCTTCATGCTTAGATGCTTTCAGCACTTATCCTTGCCACACGTAGCTACCCAGCTATGCTCCTGGCGGAACAACTGGTACACCAGCGGTGTGTCCATCCCGGTCCTCTCGTACTAAGGACAGCTCCTCTCAAACTTCCTGCGCCCACGACGGATAGGGACCGAACTGTCTCACGACGTTCTGAACCCAGCTCGCGTACCGCTTTAATGGGCGAACAGCCCAACCCTTGGGACCGACTACAGCCCCAGGATGCGATGAGCCGACATCGAGGTGCCAAACCTCCCCGTCGATGTGAACTCTTGGGGGAGATAAGCCTGTTATCCCCGGGGTAGCTTTTATCCGTTGAGCGATGGCCCTTCCATGCGGAACCACCGGATCACTAAGCCCGACTTTCGTCCCTGCTCGACTTGTAGGTCTCGCAGTCAAGCTCCCTTCTGCCTTTGCACTCTGCGAATGATTTCCAACCATTCTGAGGGAACCTTTGGGCGCCTCCGTTACCTTTTGGGAGGCGACCGCCCCAGTCAAACTGCCTGCCTGACACTGTCTCCGGACCGGATCACGGTCCTGGGTTAGAATGGTCGTACAGCCAGGGTGGTATCCCACCGGTGCCTCCACGTAAGCTGGCGCTCACGCTTCCAAGGCTCCCACCTATCCTGTACAAGCTGTACAAACATTCAATATCAGGCTACAGTAAAGCTCCACGGGGTCTTTCCGTCCTGTCGCGGGTAATGCGCATCTTCACGCATAGTATAATTTCACCGGGTCTCTCGTTGAGACAGTGCCCAAGTCGTTGCACCTTTCGTGCGGGTCGGAACTTACCCGACAAGGAATTTCGCTACCTTAGGACCGTTATAGTTACGGCCGCCGTTTACTGGGGCTTCAGTTCTACGCTTCGAGCCCGTAGGCTCTAACGCGTCCCCTTAACCTTCCAGCACCGGGCAGGTGTCAGCCCCTATACTTCGCCTTTCGGCTTCGCAGAGACCTGTGTTTTTGCTAAACAGTCGCTTGGGCCTATTCACTGCGGCTCCTCCTTAAAGGAGCACCCCTTCTCCCGAAGTTACGGGGTCATTTTGCCGAGTTCCTTAACGAGAGTTCTCCCGCTCACCTTCGGATTCTCTCCGCGCCTACCTGTGTCGGTTTGCGGTACGGGCACCTGTGACCTTGCTAGAGGCTTTTCTTGGCAGTGTGGATTCAGACACTTCGGTACTCAATTTCCCTCCCCATCACAGATTGGGATTGTTGGACGGATTTACCTATCCAACTCCCTCGCTGCTTGGGCGCACACGTCCATCGGTGCGCTTGTCCTATCCTCCTGCGTCCCCCCATCGCTCAAACGGTCACGAGGTGGTACAGGAATATCAACCTGTTGGCCATCGCCTACGCCTTTCGGCCTCGGCTTAGGTCCCGACTAACCCTGAGAGGACGAGCCTTCCTCAGGAAACCTTGGGCTTTCGGTGAAAGAGATTCTCACTCTTTTTTCGCTACTCATACCGGCATTCTCACTTCTAAGCGCTCCACCA